>JAWAET010000088.1:0-2557 GCA_038891175.1 Candidatus Pacearchaeota archaeon | reverse complement strand
TAAAAAAACCATAAATAGCATAATTTATCTCTTTAAATTTATCTAAAACAAAACCACCTATTAAAAGAGAAATAAAAGAGATGATGCTGCAAATACGATTTCTTCTAGAAAAATAAGAACCAAGCTCTCTTTCATCTATTAAATCTTTCATCCACGCATTCCAAATAGGAGAGATAATTGCTCCAAGAATTATTAGAACAGTATAAATTATTAAAAGAAGAAAAAAATAAAAATTCGTAAGAGATTCATACTTTAAAAATAACAATCCTGGAATTATCATTAAAATCCAAAAAAAAGATTGCAAAAAAACTGCTTTGCTGATTATCTCTTTCTTTGTTCTCCTTTTTGATATTTTATAACTAAAAAGTTGAAAAAAACTTCCTGCAAGAGAAGGAAGAGAACTTAGAAGGGCTATAAATGAATTTGAAGCCCCCATAGCTAAAGCATAGGGAGAAATGTTTCTCAAACCCATTCCTTCGGAAACAGAATAAAAACTACCCTCTATAATGCTTAATTTAAGCGACTTTTTCTTTCTATAACTTTCTTGAGAAACCATTTTTAAAATCAATTTAATTTTCTTTCAAGAAGTTCTAATCTCTGTTCTAATTTATAAATTCTATTGTTGATTTCTTCTATTTTCCTTTCAATGTCGGATGAATTACTCGTAGAAGAATTTTCAAAGAAAAAGAAGGGGTCTTCTGCTGATTTTTCTTGCTTCATAGGAGGTTCTTTTTTTTCTTTTGAGTAAACTTCTAAGAAATCTCCTTTTTTTCTGTTAACTCCGATTTTTGAAAAATCTAATTTTTTCTTTTTTTCTTCTACTTCTAAATACTTTTTCTTTTTAAACAACATAGGACAATATAAATATTTGTCATTTAAATAATTAACTCAGCACGTTTTAACTTAAAAATTTACCGAAAGATATTTAACTAAATTTTATTTAAATAAAATATGAAAGTTAAAAGATTTAAAGTATACTTAATTTTAATACTTATAGGGTTATTTGTTTTGATAAAAAGTGCAAATTCTTCTTTAACATGCAGTATTGTTCCCGCAGGTAATTGTAATTCTCCAAATCTCACTTTATTTTATATGAAAAACGACACAGGAGGTTACGAAAATAGCCATCTTCAAAATTATTCTCATTCTCCTTATGGAGACTATCCTTTTTCTCTATGTTGTTCATCTAACTTAACACTAGGAAGAAACTGTGCTGAGGCAGTGGTTATAAGACTTTTTAATATAACAAACTCTCACTTACAAATAGGGAATTATTCGGGAGGGAATATTTATTCTATTCCTATTTGTTTATCTGTTAATCCTGGCAATATATCGTGTAATTATAAAGATAACAATTGCGATAGTGGTTACAGTTGTTTAGGAAGTATGGCATCAAGCGAAGCGAGTGATAATAATATCACTAACGCACACTATGGTTCTTGTAACAAATATACTAAGAAAATATGCTGCAAGGTAGGTAATACTCCTCCCGTAGTTACTTTAATATCTCCTCCTGATAACAATGCTACAACAAATCGTAAACCTCTCTTTCAATGGAGCGGCTATGACGCAGAAGGAGATCCTATAACTTATGAAGTGAATATCACTGCAGTTTCTTATCTTCAATCCCCGCCGGTTCTATGTAGCGAAAGTATAAACTTTTTTACTTCTTCGACAAGTTTTACTCCACAAAACGACTTAAAATGTTTGTATGACAATGGTTATCAATATGTTTGGTCTGTAAGAGCGAATGATAGTTTTGGTTTTGGTGAGTGGGCCCAACCAAGAAAATTAAATATAACTGCACTTACAAAAATAACTTTAGTAAATCCTAACGTAACTTTTTTTTCTCTAGACCCTCAAACTCCTGAAGATACAAGTGATGATAATCCTACCCCTTTTATCTTAAGAAATGATGGCAATTCTATTACAAATGTATCAATTAACTCTACACCGATATGGGAAAAAGTGCAAATACCAAGTGAAAACTACAAATTCAAAGTAAGATACTACACAGGACATGAAGGTGCATTCAATTGGGAAAAATCTACAAATAACTGGGCATATATGCCTATCACTTCCAAAGTGATTGCTATTGCAGAATTGAATTATACTAATAATAAGAATATGAGTAATGTCGATATTTACTTAAAATCTCCATCTGATGAACCTCCAGGATTAAAAAGTGCTACTGTAGTTTTCACTGCAAATTTAGCTGAATAAAATGGAAGAGCAAAATTATCTAAGAAGAGAAGAGTTTAAAGAAATCCTAATAGATTTGAAAATGTCTTTGAACAAGTGCGTGTTTTATGAATCTAAATTTAAAACAGCATTTTTATTAAATTATTTTGCTAACAAGTCTTATTTAAATTTTTTAGAAAGAGAACTATTGTTTTTTGGAGAAGAGTACAAAAACTATTTATTGAATTTAAAAAAAACATTTGAGATAATTAAAAATTATAAAGAGGAACTAGAGCTATGAAAAATAATCTATTAATTTATATAATCGATGGTGTTTTATTATTTGGAACTTTTTTTAGTTTTCTTTTTCTTTTTA
>JAWAET010000087.1:0-2578 GCA_038891175.1 Candidatus Pacearchaeota archaeon | reverse complement strand
ATAAATTTTTTTAAAATAATTATTTAAAAATTAATAAAGTCTTCTTTAAAAATTTAATGAGAAAAATTTATTTCTTTTTGGAAGGAGTTTATTCTATATGGGTATCAAAAAAACAAAGTTCTCTAAAAAAAATAAAGAAAAATATAAGTAATACAAATTTCTACGAAAGTTTATCTTTATTATTTATTGTTTGAGAAAAAAATTTCTCGACAAATATGTTCTATTTGTTTATTTTGTAAAGAGGTTGTCCTCTTAATTATCTAAAAACAACATTTAATCTTTTAATCTTAGAAGTATTTATCTCTTAAATATTGTAAACTATTAAGATTTGTTTATTATTTTTTTCCAAATAATGCTTCCTTCTATAGAATCATTTATATCATCAGGAGATTCATTTATTATTGTTATCTTTTTGTCTATCTTTTTTAAAAAATTAAATAACTCAATCCACTCTTCTTTTTTAGTTTTTCTATGATTTCTCTCTCCTTTTTCTCCGTATTCTATTCCAGAAAAATGGCAATGCCATTCTTTTTGCGGAAAACTTTTTTTGATTGATTCGAACATTCTATCTTTGTATCTTGCTAGTATGTGTGCAAAGTCTATACAAAAGCTACAACCTGTATCTTTTACCAACGAAGAAATTTCTTCTATTGAACCAAACACATTTACCTTGCCCATGATCTCAGGACAGATTTCTACATTTAATTTCTCTTTTTTTATTATATCTTTTATTAATAAAATGCTCTCT
Organism: Candidatus Pacearchaeota archaeon; assembly: GCA_038891175.1. Classification (GTDB taxonomy): domain Archaea; phylum Nanobdellota; class Nanobdellia; order Pacearchaeales; family GW2011-AR1; genus CAKZRD01. Next base: position 1,830 of record JAWAET010000087.1, on the reverse strand, counting down.
TTTATTTTTCTATAAGCGTCTTCTTTTCTTTTTCCATAAAAGCCAGGATGAAAAACTATCTTTCTAGCTCCTAAAAAATGACCAATTCTACAACATTCAATTATTCTGTCTATACTTCTGTTAAGTTTTGCTTCATCTTCAGAATTAAGATTTATATAATAAGGCGCATGAATTGAAAGAGAAACATTGATTTTTTTTGCCTCTTCTCCTATTTCTATTGCATCTTCTTTTGTCATGTATACTCCATAAGTAAAAGCAACTTCGCAAGCATCTAACCCTCTTTCCTTAAAATAGTGCAGATTTCTCTTTGCTTCATTTACACTTCCTATACTACAAGGTCCGAAAGAAATTGTAGTCATTCTTCTTTACCTAATTTTTGAAATAAAAAAGTGTAAGCATCTTTAATTAATAAATATTGTACTTCTTCTTTGAGAGGACCTTCACAAAAAGAAAGATCATTTTCAGGAAATTCTAAATATCTTAAAGGGAGATAACAAATCATTTTTTTTCCTATCAAACTAGAGAATTTTGGTTCTCCTCCTGCAAAAAGAAGTTTTACTTCGACAGCGCATTTTTCTTCCTTTGCTCCTAAAATCTTATAAGAATAAGCCCAACTCTCTTTAACAGAATACGTTGCTTTTGAGCACTTTGCCAATTTTTCAAAAAAACATTCTTCATTTGAGCAATTTGAAAAATAAAAAAAATAATACCAAACTAAAAAAACGATTAAAATGAATAAGAATGACAAAAGAAGAATAAAATATTTTTTCTTCATATTTTAAAAGATACTTTTTTATTTTTAAATCTTTAGTGAGAACATTTATCATAAAAATAGCCCTACCAGGATTCGAACCTGGGCCACGAGATCCAGAGTCTCGTATCCTTGACCGCTAGACGATAGGGCTTTAAAATTAAAAATGATATCACTTTTAAATATCTTATGAAAAGATACTCTTTTTATATCTCTTTTGCTATATAAAAATTTTTTTAAAATTAAATTTTTATTGACTAAGATGTCTTCAGATATAGAAAGATTAGTTAAAGATATAATTCAAGACTGGAAATATTTAAAGAATCTTACTGAAGGTAAAGAAGTATATCTTTATTTTTTCGAAATAGAAGAAGAGAAAAAAGAAGTTTATTTTTATAAAAAAGAGTTTTTAGAGTATTTTAAAATACCTGAAGAGATACCCCTAAATGAGAGTCTTTTATTATATTCAGAAGGATTAAAGGCGATTATAAGAAAAAAAGAAGAAGATCTCTTAGACTTCGCTATAACATCAAATGCTACTTATTTAGAACATTTGTGTAAAATAAGAAATAAAAATACAAAGTTGCTCGAATTTATAGAAGAATCTGACGGAAAAATAAGAATAAAGAAAAAATTCAGAGAATGGGCAGAAATAACTAAGGAAGAAATAGAAAAATTCTCTAACGAAAGAAAAAAAACTAAAGAAGAATCAGAAAAAGAAATTTTTTTAAATGAAGTATTAAAAGAGATTGAAAAATTAGAAGAAGGTTATTTAGAAGAATAAAATAGAGAATTAAAAATTCTTAAAATTAAAGCAAAGTTTATAAATGGTTTTTTCTTTCATTTTTTATGAAAAGAAGTTCTCGTCGTTGGAAAAAGAAAAATCAAATGAGATGGAAGTGGCAAAGAAAGAGATTAAATGAAGAAAAAAGAAAGAGAAAGTTAAAGAGATCTAGATAAATTGAGTATAGGAGAGTTATTTTAAGAAGAAGAATTAGGAAAAGCAAGAATAACAAATAGACCAAGCCAAGAAGGACAAGTACAAGGAGTTTTAATTGAATAAAGCTAAAAAAGGTGTA
>JAWAET010000086.1:0-2649 GCA_038891175.1 Candidatus Pacearchaeota archaeon | reverse complement strand
AATAACGCTCCCTAAATCAAATACTATTACCTTTATCATTTTTAGTTAAAAACTTGCATCTTCTTAAACTTGATTATTTGCTGCATAGTTTCCACCTTCCAAAGCTGCAAGGGCTACTTCTCTGTATCTTCTTTCTAAACTTAAAATCCTCAGCAATATTTTTTAATGTTTCTAAAGGAGTATTTTTATTACGAGCAATTACTCTGAGAATATAACCATAACCTTTTTCTTTTGCTATTCCTCTACCAAAATAATCCAAAATATCTGGAGGGCAAAGAGGACTGCTAGCAAGAGAACAAATAACTGCCCAGTTTTGACTTTCTTTATACTTGTTAGCTAAATATTTAAAAAAATTTTCTTGATTATTCTCACTCGCACCCCATATCAACGCAATTTTTAATAAATTGTCTTCATCTTTTATGTTTATTTTTTCTTCTTCAGAGAGCTCACTTAACGCTTTTTTAAAATTATCTGACCATTCTTTACCTTTTATATTCTCGGTTAAAGAGAGCATTTCTTCTAAAACAAGATTAGAAATTCTAGAGATTCTACCACGATACTCCTCAAATTCTTTTTTTATTTCAGAGGGCAAAGGATAATCCAACAAAGAATGTAATCTTTCTAGTGTTTCATCATCTACAAAAGTTAATCCTTTATCTTGAGTTGATTTATTTTTAAGATATCTCCTCTAAGCAACATTATAAAACTAACTGCTTCTAATGTTTCTTCTAGAGTTTTAAAAGAAATCTTTCCATTTTTGAACATATTACTGAGTGCGATTTTTACTCTAGGTTGATAAGGATAACTTGGATATCCTCCATATAAAAACTTATTAAATTTGTCATACCAATAAAAAAATAAAAAATCCCTAGAACCTCCATGGCAATATTTCACATTAAGGGAATTATTTCGTATTCTTTGTCTAAAATACTGGTTAAAATAAAGTCTGTTAAAAAAAAATTTTCCAATTGTCTTTCTGAAGTATCAAAATTTCTTTTCTTCTAAATCGTTGCTTATTTCTTCATCTCCTATTAGGTATCTGGCCTCAAGAACTTGATTTCCTTCCACCAAACTTTTTTCTAAAAAAATATCGATTTCGGGATAACTGCCCCAATCTGTTAAATCAACTTTACAAAAATCAAAAAAAGACAAGTTTTCTTTTAATCTTTTTCTAAATCTCATTGTATTCGTGTTTCTTTCTCTACTAATAAAACATCTGCATCAGAATCTCCTCCAACTAGCTCTATTCTTCCCTTTTCTCTTAGATATTACTCTAAAAAATTAATTCCTAAGATGCATTTTCTGCACCAAAATTTAGTAAATAATCCATATCTTTTTATTTCCTTGATGCAGGAAAGTATTAATAAGTACATCAAATCCATTGCCACGCATTGCCCCATAATATTCTAACAATAGGTTCAAAAGTCCCATTGCCTCTTATAAATTCATGATTATCTTTTTCTCCATCTAATGAAACTAAAAACGCAATTCCTTTATCTCTTAATTTACTTAATAAATCCCGTGTTATTCTTAATCCATTTGTACATATATATGTTGATAATCCTTCGCCAGCACATGCTAATGCTATTCCTCTAAATCAACTCCTCTTTTTTAGCTTTTTAAATAGTACATTATGTTCGTGCTTCATTTGTGTAAACCTGTTGTTGCCTTGATACATTTCCATAATAGATCAAAACTTTTTTTTAATTTCTGGAAGACGTTGAACCTTATATGATAAAAGAGAAGTATTCTCTGCATTTAGTATTATTAGACCCTAAAAAGTTAAAACGATACAAAATTTACGTCGCAAATACAGATATAAATAATCTTGTAAATCTGTTTTAGGTTTAAATTCTTTTAAGTAGAGGATTAATTCCCTAAAATAGGTTAAAATTAACACTAAGAAAGATATATAAACTTTTTTCTATATTAACATCTATGCATGAAATAACTTTTGCTAAAAACTTATTAAGAAAGGTAAATAAAGTAGTTAAGAATAAAGAGAAAGTTTTAAAAATAATTATTGAAATAGGAGAACTTTCACCTTTAGAGGGAGAAGAACTAAAAGAACTATTAGAAAAGCTTGCTCCTTACAAATTTGAGATATCAGTTTTAGAAAGTTGTATAAAATGCAATTGCGGTTTTGTAGGAAGAGCTAAGATTGTAGAGAGACTTCATGAAAAAGTTATATTCTCTTGTCCAAATTGCGAGAATATTTCTTGTGAGATAATTAAAGGAGATGAAATAAAAATTAAAAAGATTATCTATAGATAATGTGCTTCAACATTCCCGGGAAGGTTTTAAAGAAAGAAGAAAAAGAGGTTATCGTTCTTTGGAAAAAGAGGAAGAGAAAAGTTTTTTCTTTGATTAACGTGAAAGAAGGAGACTATGTATTATTAAGCGGTAATTTTATTATAAAAAAGATTTCAAAAAGAGATTTAAAAAAATTTATAGACCTTACAAGATGAGGTATTTAATGGAAAAAATTCATTCATGTTACATATTTCCTGTGATAGAAAACTGCATTCAAAAAAAGCAAGATGACTTTTATGTTAAATTAATTGAAAGAATAAAAAAAGGAGGGTATTTAACAAAAAAAGAACTCTTAACTCATTTTCCAAAAATAATAAGAGGAACAGAAGAAGTTCA
>JAWAET010000085.1:0-2705 GCA_038891175.1 Candidatus Pacearchaeota archaeon | reverse complement strand
TTATCATGACTCTTATGCAAGATTAGTTTTTTTAATTAGATTATTTAATAAATATAAAGTAAATTATTTCTTTGCAAGTTTTGGAAATAATATTTATGATTTAAGAGCAAAAAAGGATTATGAGGCAATTAGGCAATTATTTAATCTAAAACCTTTTGATATAGTAACCTTTTTATAGAGTTTTCCTTTTTAAGTGATTATGGCTAATATAGAAACAGGTGTTGATAGGTTAGTTGAGTTAGTTAATAAAGAAAAAAAAATTAGTATAGATGATGCAGCAAAAAAATTAGGTGTTAGTAAGGTTGTTGTGCAGGAATGGGCTGATTTTCTAGAAGAAGAAAAGATCATAAGCATTGAATATCAATTTTCCAAAACCTTTCTAGTTGAAAGAAAACTAACAAATGAGGAGATAAAGGAAAAACAAAAGTCCTTCTCCTCTGAAAAAGACGCTTTTGTCAGAAAAGTAGAAACAAGCTTAAAAAATTTAGAACAGCAAAGCTTAGGGCTTGAAAAAATTAAGATAGAATTTGAAAATATTAAAAAAAGCATTGGAAGTGAATTAGAAAAAGTAAAAAATGAATTAAAAGAGTTAGAAAAATATGAATATTTAAAGAAAAATATAGATAAAGAAATTGAAAAACAAGTACAAGAATTCCATGAGATACTTGATAAATCCCATAAAGAAATTGAAATTGAACAAAAAAAGCACCAAAATTTGCTTGAAGAGCTTGAAATTGAAAAAAGGGAATTGGAAGTTAGGGAACATAGGTTGCTTGGACTAGAAGAAAAAGAAAAAGAACTTATTGAAAAAACAAAGCAATTGTTTGAATTAGTTAAAGAAATTGATAAAAAGATTGGTGAAGAGAAAACTTCTATTGCTGCTTCGAGCAATAGGGTTGTAGATTTACAAAAAGCAGTAAAAGATATTGAAGCATTAATAAAAAGTAAAAAAGATACTATACAGCCTTTAATTGAAAAGGCAAAAAAACACGAACAGCAAATTTTAAAATTACAACAGGAAATATTAGAAAAGGCACAACAAAAAACATCTTCTATTGATTCTAAAGTTGCAGAAGGAACAAAGGCAATTTCACATTTCCAAAATTTTTTTGATAAAAAAGCAGAAGTAGAATCTCTTATAAATCAGACAGAAAAAGAAAAAGCAGAATTAATTGAAAGTTTTAAGATATTAGAGAAAAAAGCACTTGCCCTTGATCTTGCATCTAAATCAACCAATGCCTCTTCAAATATTAAACTTTTAGAGAAAGAGTTAGAAAATGTAAATAAAAAGAAAGAAAAATTTAAAGCAGATTTAGAAAAATTAATAAAGATAGTTAAAGGATAATTTATTTATGGCAAAAAAAGAGGTTATAGATTCTTATAAGTTTATGTCTAAAAATATCCCCATAGAGATAACTATTAAAAAAACAGAAGAGGATTTTGTGCCTATTTATGAGGTTTCTATTTCACAAATCAGCAAAACAACAGAATTAATTCTGGAAAAAATAAGGCAGCAGCTTGTCAAAGAAGTAACTCTTGGAATTATAGAGATAACTGATTTAAAAAAAACACAAGAAGTTGAAGAATTTAAACATGCAATTAATATATTAATTAATAAATATTTTCCAGATATTGAAGATTCAACAAAAGATTTTTTGATTACTTATTTAATACAAAAAAGTTTAGGGCTTGGAAATTTAGAGATTATGATGGATGATGATTTATTAGAGGAAATAGTTATTAATTCTTCCACAGAACCTGTTTGGGTTTATCACAAAAAACATGGATGGCTAAAAACAAATCTTATAATTCCTGAGGAAGACAGAATAAGGCATTATGCAAGTATGATTGGTAGAAAAGTTGGAAGGCAGATAAGTGTTTTAGAGCCGTTATTAGATGCGCATTTAAATGAAGGAGATAGAGTAAATGCTACTTTATTCCCTATATCAACACAAGGAAATACTATTACTTTTAGAAAATTTTCAAGAAGTCCTTTTACAATTACCCATTTTTTAAAATATAATACTATGAGTTATTATGCAGCTAGTTTAGTTTGGCTTTGCATGCAATATGAATTATCTGCAATTATTGCTGGTGGAACAGCTTCTGGAAAAACCTCTGTGTTAAATGTTTTAGCTTGTTTTTTTCCACCTAATCAGAGAATAATTTCTATTGAAGATACTAGAGAGATAAGATTGCCTAAGTTTTTACATTGGGTACCAATGAGTACAAGATTGCCAAACGCGGAAGGAAAAGGAGAGATTTCAATGGGAGATTTGTTAGTAAATAGTTTAAGAATGAGACCTGACAGAATTTTAGTTGGGGAAGTGAGAAGAAAGCAAGAGGCAGAAACCTTATTTGAAGCTATCCATACTGGACATAGTGTATATGCCACTTTTCACGCTAATACTGCTGAGGAAACTGTTCAAAGATTAACTAATCCACCTATTGATGTTCCAAAAACAATGTTACCTGCTATCTCTTTAATAATAGTACAATTTAGAAATAGAAGGACAGGAAAAAGAAGAACTTTCCAGATTGCTGAAATTTTACCTAATGCTACTGCAAATGTTCTATTACAATATAATCCAAAAGAGGATAAATTAGTCCAAGTAAATAAAAGCAAATCTTTAATGGCTACATTAAAACTTTTTACAGGTTTTGATGAGAAAGATATTAAAAAGGACTTAAATGAAAAACAAGAA
>JAWAET010000084.1:0-2913 GCA_038891175.1 Candidatus Pacearchaeota archaeon | reverse complement strand
AGCAAGACTAATTAATGAAAATGAAAAAAATGTTGAAAAAGAAGAAGTGATTAAGAAGTTCTTAAAAAAAGATAAAAATTTCTTATTAAAGTATTTGGTTTTCGAAGATCTAAGAAAGAGAGGATACATTCTAAAAAGCGCACTAAAATTTGGTGCAGATTTTCGAGTTTATGACAAAGGATTTAAAAGTAAAGAAAAACATTCAAAATGGCTTTTATCTGTTTTCTCCGAACATGAAAAAATAAACCTTAAAGATTTTTCATCGAAAAATAGAGTTGCTCATTCTACTAACAAAAAGTTTATGATAGCTATTGTAGATGATGAAAAAGGTATAACTTATTATGAAATAAACTGGATGAGTAATCTTTAAGATGGTAAAAAATATAGAAGAGATAAAAGAAAAAATTTTGAGTTATATAAAAGAAAGAGGACCTTCCTTGCCTGTACATTTGACAAAAGTTACTTCTATGAATCTAACTTTTACTTCAGCCATTCTTTCTGAACTTTTTAAAGAAAAAAAATTGAAAATGTCTAATCTTCAAATAGGTTCCTCTTCATTATATTATTTGCCAGGGCAAGAGGAGATGCTTGAAAATTTTGTTAATAATTTAAAACCTCAAGAAAAAGAAGCCTTTCTTAAATTAAAAGAAAATAAGATATTAGAGGACGAAAAACAAGACCCTGTAACAAGAGTTGCATTAAGAAACATAAAAGATTTTGCAATACCTATAAAAAAAGGAGAGAAGTTATTTTGGAAGTATTATCTTTTACCCGAAAATAAAGCGATTGAAGCTTTGGAAGGTAGTGAAGAGAGTATAGCAGTAGGTTATGAAAAAATAATAGGACAAAGTATTTTTGAAGATATAAAAAAAGAAGGGCTAATGCCGAATGAAAAAACAGAAGAGTTAATTAAAAAGACAATAGAGAATCTTTTAAATCAAATAAAAGAGCAACAAGAGTCAAAAGAAAAAAAAGAAGAAGTCCCTTCGGAAAAAATTGAATTTAAAATTGAAAAATCAGAAGAAATAAAAAAAGAAGAAAAAACTCCGGAAAAAAGAAAGATTAAATCTATAAAAAAACAAGAACTTTTAAATAAATTAAAAAAGAAATTAGAGGAGAGAGGGTTTTTATTTGAACAGATTATTAAAGAAACAAAGAGCGTTATAATTTTATCCTCTAAAAAAGAGAATCAAAATGTTTTAGTCTTCGCTTTTGATAAAAAGAGCATAGATGAAAAAGAAATTATCTCGCTATACAAAAAGTTTTTTGATGAAAAAAAGTATTCTTTTTTTGTAACTATAACAAAGTCCACTAAATCTCAAAAGTTTATAGATAAGAAAAAGTTTTATGAAAAATTCTCTGAAAATATACTTTTAGAAGATATAAAAATATTTAAATAAGAAAAAGTTAAAGAAGTAAAATTTTCTATTAAGGAGTTATTTAAAAGACTAAAAATATCTAATAAATAATTATCAAAAGAGATTTTCTTACTAAAGAATAAACTTATTTTCTTATCAATCGCTTTATAATCTATTTATTATCCCTTTAGTATACTCTTCTTTTTTGTTAATAATTCTTTTATAAATGTTTTAATCATATCTTTTTTGCTTCTTCTTCTAACCATTCTTTCCATTTAGGGAAAACTTCTTTTGAAACAGGTATTCCGAATTCTTCTCTAACTTTTTCCGATATTATATGAAAAGAATTATTCGCTTTAAAACAAAAAGGAGCTTCCAACATTTGAGGTTTTTTTAATTTTTCAGAGAGATAAACTATTTCTTCTTTTATTTGCTTTCGAAGAGATATATTATCCCAAACAGCGTCCCAGTCTCCTGCCCATCCTTTTACCCTAGAGGCTATATCTTTTATTATTTCGCTTTCTCCGTTTATTAATTCATCCGTTGGAAATAATTCGTCTTTTTCAACATCATATTTCATCAAATCTACAAATCCTCCTTCTTCTAAAGGGTCCCTTGTCCAGTGTTTTCTAACTTCAGATATTTGAAGAAGTCTTCTCCAAGATTTTATTCCGTCGGGACTTTTTATTGGATTAACAACTATTATCGCATCTGTTGCTTTAAAACTCGTTAAAGGTACATTTAAATCATTTACAACTCTATCAAAAACAGCATAAGGAGATGCACCGTGGATTGTTCCTGCTACTACATTTGCAAGAGCTCCCACTCTCATAGCCTCATATAAGACTTTTGCTTCGTCACTTCTTATTTCCCCTACTATTAGAGCAGAATCTCCAAGTCTTAGAGATGCTCGGATACCTTCTTCCGCTGAAACTTCATTCGATTCTCCTGTTAAAGCACTTCTGACTTTCATAGAGAGGACATCATATCCTAATTCTCTCATAGAATCTAGAGGTAACTCTGGAGTATCTTCTACAGAAATAATTCTATACTTTGGCATTATTTCTAAAATTAAACTACTCAATAAAGAGGTTTTTCCTGAACTTCTAGTTCCTGCTATCAAAAGTGTCCTTCCGCCATCTACGAGAAAAGAGAGCAATCCTGCTGCTAGACTATTAATTGTTTTATTTTTTATAAAAAGAGGGAGCGTCCAAGGATTGTCCCTATGTCTTCTTATTGCATAAGAAATTCCGTGCAAAGATAAAGGTTTTTGAACAATTGCAACTCTAGCGCTCATCTTATTTAAATTTAAAGCACAATCTAGAATAGGATGTGCTTCGTCTAAAGCTCTTCCAGAGATCATTCTAAATTTAGAAGCCCATGATTCTAATTCTTCATTTGAAACAAAGATATTTGAAGAACATTCGTCAAAATCATTATGTTTAATAAAAACAGGAGAAGATGAAGGAGGAGAGTTTATTAAAATATCTTGGATTTTTTCATCTTGTAATAATATCTCTATTAATCCAAAACCTATTGTATGTCTTACTAAAAT
>JAWAET010000083.1:0-2949 GCA_038891175.1 Candidatus Pacearchaeota archaeon | reverse complement strand
CTAAATAAAGACGATCAGTTTCTTTTTTTAGCTCTTCAATTAAAGAGCTTTTCATAAACTTTTTTCACAGAAATTATTTATTAATTCTTGTCCCCAAAATAAAACTGTCCCAAAAATGAGAGTGTCTCAAAATTGATAGGGTTTCTTATTTTCAATTTTTTAGTTTTATATATCTATAAAACTCTTTTTCTTCAGTCGGAAAGAAAATCTTTTCTCCTTATTTCGTAGAAATTTTTTTATCTTTAGTCTTTGAATTCATTAAATTTATGAGATTCTTTTAGCCTATTTAAATTTTAGGAGAACCTTACATTCATTTATAGAGCGAGGTAACAAAATTTAAAAGAGAGAATAGAAAGTTCCAATTTGAATGACGAGAGAGTCCAAGAAGTTTGTTAAATCTAAATTATTCATTTGATTCTTATGTATGTGATTGTGACACACGTAACGACTAAAGATATCTTATATGTGAAAACGACGATTAATTTCATGAATATAGGAACAATCAACAAAATTAGAAAATAAATATCTTTTAAATTAATTGAAAGAGTTTTTTAAAGAGAAAAATATTACAGAAAGGGGAAGAATCTTATTTAAAAGCAATTGATAAAGGAGAGATTTTAAGTTTTATATTTTAACGACTAAAGGAGGAATTGCAAAGATAGAAACTCTTTTAGTAAAAAAGCAATTAGATAAAAGGAGTTGCACTTAATTTACTTTCTCTTATGGAAGAAATCTCTAAAATGAAAATTTTAGAAAGGCTATTTTAGAAAATTCTGAATGCACAATGAAGCAAAAAATTCTATTAAAAAAGAGAGTATAATTTATTTTCACTCTGGAGAATTTATGCTATGAATTAACTTACTACTTTAGGTAAATAATTATAAAATTAATCTTTACAACATATAAAAATAGACTAATCAGATTGATGTCTTTTTTAATACGAGATTATTCTAAAAGATTCACTTAAAGACTCTTTTTTAAAATTAAGAAATCATTAAAAGATAAATAAAGTAAGGATTTTTTTATCTTTATTTTTTACCATAATTCATTAATAAGACAACTAAAAGTCTATTGTACAAATTTTAAATCTTAAGAAAAATATTTCTTTTATAAGTTATTTTATCAAAAAATTTATTTAATAGGAAGATTATAATCCTCTCCTAAGGAATTTGTTTTTTCTTTTGAATAAGTATTTTCTAAATATCTTATTCCCTCTGAATTTATAACTAATATATCATATTTGTTATCGCCATTTACATCAAGAGAAATTATGTGTGTATTATAAACTCCGGGAACTCTTCCTATGATTCCTCTATCTTTAAAGATATACTTTTCTTGTAGTCTTTCTTGAAGCTCTTTTTGTCTTTTCTCTTCTTTTTCTTTCATAATAGGTGGAACTAAAATTGCTAAAACGAGACCTGCTCCTGCAACTATCTTCATTTTTTCTATTAATCCCATAGCCAGAAAAGATTTCCTTATATTTTTAAATATTTTTATTTCTTTTTTTATAATTAAGTTAAACTATCAGGATACTCTTCAGAATAAGCGGAATTTTAAGCTCTCAAGAAAGATCTCTTCTATACACATAAATAGTTAACCTCAATAAAAATCCAGGAATTTCGTTATTAACTTTCGATCATTAGCAAAAAATCTTCTTCTTTTGGCATTTGAATCCTTCTTAAGTAATTTAAACTACCATGACTGACAGAGTTTTATTTCTAAGGTATTATCTTTTGCCGAAATAAATTTTAAGCAATTAGATTCTAAATTTCTTTTAGAATAGAATTAATAATTTTCTCTAAATTATAAATGATTATTTAGATTCAACGATTTTACTAAATGATACTGAAGAAATGAGACGATGATCTTACTATAACTTTTATAACGAGTATAAGAACTATCTTCATAAGAAAATTTTTGTTAAGTATATCTTTATAATATTTTGATTTCCGAGAATAAGAAAAGGGTTCTTTTAATGAAAAGAATAAAACTTTGTTTTTTATTTAATTTTTATGAAAGGTTATTTTTTAAACTAAAAGACTTTTCTCCTAAAAGTTTGATATTCTCTTAAAATTTTAATCTCTTTTAGATTTTTTAGTTTTTCAAAGTTTTTCTTTTTTATAAGAGCAATCCTATTTTCTTTTGAAATTTCATCGGCAAATTTGTAAATTTTAAAAAAACATCTTTTTCCAAATTTTATTGAAAATCCGTCAAAAACTTTTCTAAATAAATTTTTAACATAAAATTTCTCTACCGAATAATCTTTTATTGTTGTCACTTCTAAGAATTTTTTCTTCTTTTTTTTAGCTTCTGCAAATGCAAAAGAAATCAACATCGTTCCGAAACCTCTTTTTTGGTACTCTTTTTTTACAGCAATTACTTCTATTTCCAGAATGTTTTTTTTGTTTAATAATTGAATAATTCCTACGAGTTCTTTTTTAAAGTATAAGCAATATATACTGCCTTTATTTTTTTCTAAATTTTTATAAAAGTTTTTTATTTTAGAGAAAGGAGTATTCTTAAAAGAGTTTTTTATCAATAACATACTCTTTTTAGAATAATGATCTTCTTTTATTATTCTTAAATCTTTAAGAGAGTCTCTTATAGGGCAAAAAAGATCTCCTTTTATTTTTCCTGTATGAATAAATGTTCTTCCTATACATCCTCCATTACAGAAATAAAAATATTTGCAGAAACAACAGTGTTTATCTCGATTAACATAATCTCTCAATTTTTTTAGAACTTTTTTATTTTTCCATAAATATTCCATATTTTTCTCGAACACGTTTCCTACTAAAAACTTTTTGTTTAATAGGAAGATACAAGGGTATACATCGCCATTTGGTATTATCTCTAACTTTTTTTTGCCAGCTTCACAACCTATAAAGTTCTTTTCAAAATAAGTTTTTGGAAGTTTTTTTATTTTTTTATCTGTAAATATTAAACATC
>JAWAET010000082.1:0-3040 GCA_038891175.1 Candidatus Pacearchaeota archaeon | reverse complement strand
CTTTCAAATGTACCTCCTGAAGAAATAGATACTTATTTAAGAACTGAAGGAAAAAACTTTATTAGTTCTTTATCTGCAAAAAGTTTCTATGTTTCTATATCAGGAAGAGGAGTTTTGGTTAGAAGTTTAAGTGTACCAAAGGTTCCTTTAAAAAAATTAAAAGATATACTCAAGTATGAAGTTCAACAACAAATACCTTTCCCTCTTGAAGTTGTAAATTGGAAATATCAAATTTTTGAAGAAACAGAGCAAAATTATAATATTTTACTCGGGGCAATAAAAAAAGAAATTTTAAGTGAACACATTGGAAGAATTAATTCTCTTGGAGTAGACCCATATTTTCTTGATACAGACCATTTTGCCCTTATTAATATATTTTTATTCTTGAAAAATATAGGAAGAGAAAAGTGTCTTGGGTTACTTGAAATAGGTGCCAATTCTTCAAATCTAATAATAATTCATAAAGAAAGATGTCTTGTAAGGTCTTTAACTGTCTCAGGAAATACTATTACAACAAATATTTCTGAAGTTGAAGGAAAGTCATTTGCAGAAGCTGAAATGATAAAGAAAGAAAAAGGGATGGAAATTAAATCCGTATCCACTACTCTTGATAGTTTAAATACAGAGTTACAAAATTCAATAGATTACTGGAGATTTACTCTAAAAGGTCCAGAACTTGAGAGTTTATATATATGTGGTGGTTCCTCTTTATTAAAAGGATTGAAGGAATATTTAGAAGAAAAAGGAAGAATCCCTGTATATTATTTTAAGCCATTAGAAAACATAGAAGTTGTTCCTGAATATGATTATTTAAAAGAAAAAGATGTTGAACTTGTTACTGTTTTAGGAATAGGAATAAGAAAAATTATGCCTGTATTTATAAACATTAATTTTTTACCTGAAGAAATAGAAAGAGTAAAAGAATTCAGAACAAATAGACCTTATATTTATTTATCAGTTATTATGGCAGGTTTGATATCAATTACTCCAGTACTTTTTTTTAATCAGGATAAAATAATGCTTGAAGGGATTTTAAGAGAAATAGAGGTTTCTTTAAATCAATATGAAAAGTATAAACCAGAAGTAGAAAAACTTGAAAAGGAAATAAATGAAATAAATGGAAAAGTCGGAATTGTAAATAGTTTACTTGATAAAAAAAATATATGGTTAAAGAGAGTCCTATCTATTGGAGAAACTTTACCAAGTAGTAAAATATATATTACATCTATAACTCCAGGAGCAACTGCTACATCCCCGGGAGGAACAGGTATAACTCCACAACAGGAACAAATGCCACCAATACCACCTGGTCCTTCAGAAAGTCCACCTGGTTCTGAGCCACAACCTCAACCATCACAACCACAGGAAGTTAAAATTGAAACTGGAAATGTATTTACGGTTTTTGGTGAGGTTATTATAGGCGATATAAAAACTGCATTTGAAGATTTTAAAAATTTTGTAGATAGATTAAGTAAACTTGATTTTATTCAAAAAGTTGAAATATCTTCATGTGAAGTTAATCAGGAAAAAAATAAAATAGAATTTTCTTTATTTTTAACTCTAAAATGAAAAAAATTTTTAGTTTTTTTAAAAGACATTCGTTGATGTTAGCATTAATACTGGTAGTTGGAATAATAGGTGGTGGTCAATTTTTGAACAAGAAAATAAATCAGGAAGTAAAGAAAATTGAAAACGAAATTAAAACAAAATATGAAGAAGTAAAGAAATATGAAATGGAAAAAGAAAAAGCACCATCACCAGAAATGATTGGAAAACTTAATAAGAAAAAGGCCTTTTTAGAAAAACAATTTGAAATTATGCTTAATAGTTTTTCTACCTTATATCCTTCTCCACCTCAATTTACAAGATATCCCTCAATAGAGTTTAAAGAATATGTTTATTATTCAGAGGATAAACTTCAAAAAATGGCAAAGATACGAAATGTGAATATCCCTACTTCTTTTGGATTCCAAAAAACAGGTCTTGTTGACGTAAATCAAATCCCTATTTATACATTACAATTTGAAGTGATTAAAGACCTTTTAAGATTAGTAATTGATTCTGGAGTAACTAATATTTCACCTCCTGATTATGGAGTTCCTCAGAAAGAAGCATTTTATGAAAAAATTCCCATTAAATTAAGTATAACCGGAACAAGTAATGAAATAATCAGATGTATTAAATATTTTGATAACCCTTCTTCCTATTTTACAGTTGAAAATGTTGCAATTAAAACAGTTGGAGAAAATCTTTATAAAGCAGATATAGATCTAAACGCTGTTATATTAAAAACAGAAAAAACACAGGGATAATAATATGAGTAGAGAAGACAAAAAAAGAAAACTTATTGATTTTGTGAATAAAAAAAAGGAAGAAAGATTAAAACATAAAGATAAAGTTTTGAAAAATGTTAAAAAGGAAAATAATTGGAATAATAAAGAGATAAAAAAAGAAAAAAAACCTGAAGAGGCAAAAAAAGAATTTATATTAAACAGTAAAAGAAGAAAAGAAAGAAGGGAAAAATATTTAGAATTAAAGGCAAAGCAGAAGGAAGAGAAAGAAAAGGAAAAGCAGGAACAATTAAGAAAAAAACAGCAAGAGATAGAGAAAAAGAAACAGGAAAGAGAAAAAAAGGAAAAAGAAAGAGAAGAATTAAAAAGACAGTTAGAAGAGAAAAAGAAGCAAGAATTAGAGAAAAAGTTACAAGAGCAAAAAGCAAAGCAAGAAGAAAAAGAAAGAAGAAAACAAGAAGAGTTAAAGAAAAAGCAAGAAGAAAAAGAGAAAAAGTTAGAAGAAGAAAAGAAAAGACAGGAAGAGAGATTAAAGAAAAGAGAAAAATTATTAGAGTTATTAAAGAAAAAAGTAGAAGAAAGTAATAAATTAAGAGAAAAGTCCCTCCTTGAAAAACAAGAATTAAAGAAAAAGAAAGAAGAAGAGTTAAAGAAGCAATTAGAATTAAAGGTAAAGCAGAAGGAAGAGAAAGAAAAGGAAAAGCAGGAACAATTAAGAAAAAAACAGCAAGAGATAGAGAAAAAGAAAC
>JAWAET010000081.1:0-3069 GCA_038891175.1 Candidatus Pacearchaeota archaeon | reverse complement strand
TGCCACATCCTCTTGAAATAAATAAAACTGAAACTCTTAAAGTAGATAAATCTGAAAGTGAATTAAAACCCTCTGATAAATTTTCTTTATCTGATAAATCTTCTCTTAAAAATGAAATAGAGAATATTGAAGTTAAAAAGAGTGAAACTAAAATAGAAGAAAAAATAGAAACAAAGACAGAATCCAAAACAGATGTAAACCAGTCAGAGGTAATATTGAGTGATAGAGAAAAAGAGATGGAAGAAGAAGGTGAGCATTATTTAGAAAAGGAGATGGAAGAGGAAGGTGAAAAATATCTTGAACAAACTACTCCTGTAAGTGAGGTTGAAGGAGTAGGCGAAAAAACAGAAAAATTATTGAAAAAAGCAGGAATAAAATCAGCAGAGCAATTGTCAATGCATCATTATAAAGATTTAGCAAAAAAGATTAAAATTCCTGAAAAAAGTGCAAAAAAAATAATTTCAAACGCTAAAAAGATTGCAAGAATAAGAGAACGGCTTAAACAATCTAAATTAAGAGAGCAAAAAGGAATTTCTGAGATTGTAAAGCAGTTGGAGAATGAAAGAAAAGAGATTGAAAAATTAAAGAGAAGTAAGCAAACAAAAGAAGAGAAATTAATTGAACTAGAAGGACATGCTGATTTAATTAAAGTGTTAGAAGCATTAGAGGCAAAGAGAAAGGAACTTGTTGCAATGGAAGAAAAACTTGCTGAAAAAGAGATTAAATTAGCAAAACATGATGAGACCTATAGAAAAGAATTAGAGCATGTTGAAAATTTAAGAAGGCGTCTTGATCATGATATAAGAGAAAGGACACAATATCTAATAAATTTAGAAAAAGAGTATTTTAGAAAAGCTCAAGAATTAAATAAATTACAAGCAGATATTGAGAGTAAGGAAAAATTGCTTAATGAGAAAGAAGAATATTTAAAAGAAAAAGAAGAAAATTTAAAGATTAAATCCAATGAATTGCAAGACAGAGAAATAACAATTGAAACAAAAGAAAAGAAATATGAAAAAATAATGAGAGATTTAGAGAAACAGGATTTATTATTGAAAGAAAAAGAAGAGGATTTAATGAAAAGAGAGGCAGAATATTTGAAAAAATTAGATATGCTTGAAACACATCAAAAAGCAATCTTAAAAGAATTGGAAGACAAAAGGAGAAAGCTTGAATTACAGCAAAAAGAGATAGAACAAAGAGAAAAACAATTACAAATAAAAGAGAGAACAATTGATAAACGAGGAGTTGCTATTGAATATGCAAAAACAATGTTAGAGCAGGAGAAAAATAAGCTTGTGGATGATGAATTAGAGCAGTATATACATGAGCAATTAGGACTTTTAAGAAGCAGTGGAATAAATGTTGATGATATTAATTTTACAAATAGTTTAAAAATACCAAGTGTAGGAACAAAGAGTATATATCAAATGATAGATACCTGTAAGGATTTATTAAAAAATAATAGAATTCCAGAAGCAAAATTATTCTACAATCAAATAAGGGATAAATATTATGAGATGTCTTTCACAAGTCAAAAAGAGAAAGAGTCAGTCCATAATATGCTTAGGACATTGTATGATGAAATTAATTTAGCTGAGATTGGGAGAGGATAGATTTCTATTTTCTATTTTTAAATTAGTGAGAAATTTATGAATTACATAAGCATTTGTCTTTGCGTGATTTGACATTTCAGAATAACTTATTTTACCTCCAAAAAGAACAACATAAGGCATTAATTGATCTAACAAGTACTTATCAATCCATTCTCCGTTTTCTATATCTTTTGAAAGTTGTTTTGCTGCCTCTTCTCCAACTATCTCGGATTTTTTTCCTTTTTCTCCAAGCGCATCACTCCCTAAAATTACAGATTTTTCATTCTCTGAGAATATAGCCCACAAAGTTATGCCTGAACCAGTAGATAAGGTATCAACATATTCTGTTTGAATTTTTACAGGAACATTAAATTTATTTAATATATATCTTGCTTGTCTTGCCTGTCTTTCAGCTACATTCGCATTCATTAAATCTTTTGAAGCATGGGAAATCCCTTTTATTAATACAAGAGGAGGCCTTTTTTCCAAATAGATTCCTTTTTTTTCTTCTCTTATAAACTCTAAAAATTCTTCAAATGAATTAAATCCAGAAATAGAATATTTTGGGCTTATTTTTAAAACAACTTTACCATCTCCTTTTGGATAATATCCCCTTTTTTCAATTTTTAAATTAATATCTGCATATGGTTGAAGATAATGCAAAAAAACATTATTAAAATAGTCAATACTAGGGCTATGTGAAGTATCTGTGCCACCCCTTACTTTTATTGTCAATTTTTTGTCAGAAAATAAAATAACAGGCATGATTGCTTGAAAAAATAGAGTAATTGAACCTGCTGTTTCAATGTCAATATTTAAATTATGATAATTGAGAGAATTTGGATAATAAATTAGAGAAGTGCTTCCTAAATAATCTCCTTTAACATCTGCATTACATAATTCCTTTAATGCTTTAATTGCATATAAATGCTGGTTTTTAAGTCCAGGATTTGGCCTGTTTTTTCTAATATTATCTACTTTAAAGGGTTTTCCTGTAATAGTAGATAAAGCCAAGGCAGTCCTTACTATTTGGCCCCCTCCTTCTAAATAAGAGCCATCTATTTCTATTAATTCATCTTTTAAGTTATCTCCACTAAATAAAATAACCATGAATAAGATAGAATTAGTTTTCCTTTATATTCTATTCCTTTAAAATTCTATTCCTTTAAATTTTTTTTAATATTCTCTAAAAATTGTTCAATGTCCTTTTTTTTAATGTTTGCTCCACAGGCATGTAAATGCCCTCCACCATATCCCTCTATTCCTTTAAGTGATTTTTCAAGTATAGGAAGCACTGGATATTTTGCAGACCTCAAAGATAATTTTATTTCATCATTTTTGTCTCTACCTATTATTATAAACTTATCGGGGTTTTCATATAATAATTCATTGCTTAAATCTGAGGTAAGTGCCATTTTTTCATCATTATAGATAAAAACTAATATACTACCAGAATTTTTGGAGATAGAATTTT
>JAWAET010000080.1:0-3202 GCA_038891175.1 Candidatus Pacearchaeota archaeon | reverse complement strand
TAAATTATTGGAAATATATCCTCCAGAAGAAATAAGTAGAGAAAAAATTCTTAACAAAGAACAATTGCAGCTCTTGAAACAACTCTTTCAAGAAAAAAATTGCAAAGGTTTAGTTAAAGAATTAATCCATTTGAAAAAGCAGGGATTTAAATTTCCAATTGAAAATCCATATGTGAGTTTTCTAACGCATTATGAAGAAGCAATTGATAAAAATCCAAAAACCATTAAAAAAATTTGTGATAAATTGTTTGAAATGAATTTTAACGAATTAAGAGAAAAATTAGAGGCACCTAAAAAGGCTAGTAGAAGAATAGGCCCAATGTTTAAGGTTTGGCTTAAAAGAAAGTTTAATTTTTTAGACATTAATGAATTTAAAAAAATGTATAAGTTCCGGTGTTTTTTAGAAGGAAAAAATGGCTATACCCATTTATCCAGTAGGGCAGCCCATATTTTTTGGAGAAATTTTGTGCGGAAGCCCCCTTTTGAGATAAGAGGGGTGAAGACAGAGATATCCAAAAGGGAATGCCTATGTAGAGAGATTTAATAGGAGCCTTGAGGAGGGATTTATAGATTATAGAGAGGATGAGTTGAGGGAGGACATAGAGGGATTTAACCGAGAGCTTATGGAGTATTTAATTTGGTATAATACAGATAGGGTTCATTCAGGGATAGGTAGAAAAGCTCCTTTAGGGTATTTTTGTGATAAGTTTTTAAAAAACTCAGCCGAGTCTAAAATCATATGGACGCATACAACCCTCTTGACAACTATGAAGAATATGATTTATATTTAATATACAAGTGGCGACGTAGCTCAACTGGTTAGAGCATGTGGCTCATATCCACAGGGTTGGGGGTTCAAGTCCCTCCGTCGCCATCATTTAATTAAAGCTCCTTTAACAAATTATTTCTTTACTATCATCTGGATTTGATTATTTTTAAAGTTCCCCTTTCTAAAAGGTATATCTTTTCGCACACCTCTGTTAAGAGGTCCTGATCGTGGGAAACTAATATAAAACTTTCCATTTTTTCTTTTAATAAATTAACAATTTTATTTTGGTAATGCTCATCTAATCCATTAGTAGGCTCGTCTAAAAGATAAATTTTAGGTTGCATAGCCATTACACTTGCTAGAGCACAAATTTTTTTCTCTCCACCAGAAAGTTTTAACACAGACCTATTCAAAAGATGCTTGATTTCTAATAACTTAGTTATTTCATCCACAATTTCTTTTACCTCCTCTCTGCTTTTACCCTGATTTAAAGGACCAAAAGCTATATCCTCTTTAATAGTGGGACAAAAAAGTTGTATCTCAGGATCCTGAAAGAGGAGTCCAAGCTGAGTTCTAATTTCAACAAAGTCTTTTTCTTTATTTCTTATTTTTCCAAAAATTTTTATATTTCCACTTAATGGCTTTAAAAATCCCATTAATAAATAAAATAATGTAGTTTTTCCAGCCCCTGTTTTACCCATTAGTCCAACCTTTTCTCCTTTATATAACTGAAAATTAATCCCCTTCAAAATAAGTTGATGATCATATGAAAAAAATAAATTTTCAATTTCAATTAAAACTTCTTTCATATGATAAAATCCAGATCCATCCAGCCAAAATTAGCACTATGGTTAAAATTAAAAAAATATAATCTCTCTTTTTAAAAGTAAAGTGCTCAAAGAGAGGATAAAAACCTTTATAACCCCGAGCCAACATAGCTTGATATAGTTCATTTGCCTTTTTAAGACTCTTTATTAAGAGCACACTAATCAAAAAAGCATAAGTTTTATAAGTAAATAAAGAAGTAGAATTTTTGAAGCCCTTTGATAAAAGACCCTTTCTCATTTTATCATATTCTAAATGTAAAACTGTGAGAAAACGATAAGATAGAAAAAAAAGAGAAACAAATTTATTGGGCAATCTAAAGTGGAAAAGGGCATGTGTAAGTTGAGAAAGAGATGAAGTAGCTAAAAATAAAAGCATACTAATATAAATAACATTAGATTTTAAAAAGATTAGAAGAGAAAAATATAAAGAATGAGTAGAAAAGACTAATCTTTTGGTTAAATAATAGCTTTTTAAAAGATCACCAATTATCAAAGAAAAGACTAAAAAAAGAATAAAAAAATTAGTAAAAAAAAGTCTTTTAATAACTAATCTATGAGGTAAATTTATTAATACTAGAAATGTTATTATAATAAAATATAAAAAGATTATCTTTAAATTATATAAAAAAGTACTGGAAAAAGCTACTAAAAGAAAAACAATTATTTTTGCCCGTGGATCAAAGGTATGAAATAAAGAATTTCCCTCTGCAAATTTTTCAAGATGCATTTCTTTTTTTTAAAAGACTCAAAAGTCCAAAAACACCTATAATATAACCTAAAGCGCCTATAATATCTTGGATTTTAACTTTTTGAAGATCACCTCTAAGATTTTCTATTTCCCTTCTCAAGGCTATAATCTCTTCCTCTAATTCCCTATGTTTAGTGGTAATTTCTTCTAATATTTTTTCTTTATCAGTTCTCTTGTATAACTCCATATTCTTCTCAATCTTCTTCATATTTAATCTTTTTTCACTTTCTTTGGTACTTGCTAAGGTTATTTCTTTTTCTGCAAAATGTCCTTCTCCTGCATAAAGAACTACTTTTAAATTCCCAAGTTTTGATGGATAAATAATTGTTCTTCCTTCTTCATCTGTATTTGCCTGGGCTACTATTTTTCCCTTTTCATCTAAGATTTTAATTAAACAATTTTTGCAAGGAGAGCCATCTCCAAAAAAAGCCTTTATCTCTAATTTATTCTCCATAGGTAATACAAAAAGATTGATTTTGTGTGCATAACCTTGGCATGAAAAATAAAAAATAATCCAAAGTAAAAGTATTATTTTATTGACTTTACAGAGCATGCTAAACCTTCAGGATAAATTTTAATAATATATAAAGTCACAATAGCTGTAATAAAACCTTCTATTATGGCTAAGGGGAGATGAGAAGCTAAAAATATTCCAGAAACAAAATAAAAATTTGGATCTGTAAAATAAAGGATAAGGACCAAAAAAATTCCTGAGGCTAAAAAAGAAAGAAAACCCATTAAAAAACCTAAGATAAAATTTCTTTTTTTCTGATTCCCTACAAGTCTTCCAAAAAGGAGATATAAAATAAAGGGAGGAAAAGCCATAATCAAAGTATTTAAAGCTAAGACAGTAATTCC
>JAWAET010000079.1:0-3233 GCA_038891175.1 Candidatus Pacearchaeota archaeon | reverse complement strand
TACAAGAGCAAAAAGCAAAACAAGAAGAAAAAGAAAGAAGAAAACAAGAAGAGTTAAAGAAAAAGCAAGAAGAAAAATTTGAAAAAAGAAATAAAAGATTAAAAAATAAACAAGATTTACTTAAGTTTATAAAACATAAAAATCTTTTAAATAAGATAGAAAGAGAAAAAGCACTCCTTTATAGTGACCTTATTTCTTATAGAAAATCAATTGAAAGACAAAAACAACTTGAACTTATAAAAATAACCAAAAAACTTGAAGAAGAGAGAAAAAAACATATATTAGAAAAGAAAGAAAAACCACCTATAAAAGAAAAACCATCTGTAAAAGAAGTAAAGGTAAAAAAACCCGAAAAAGAAGAAATAATAAAAAAGAAAGAAGAACAACAAAAAATCAAAACATATATAGGTAGTATATCCAAAACTGTATATGAAACAAGCAAACTACCAGAATCTCAATTAACCGATGCAAAAAAAGATATCACAAATTTCATAAAATTAACTAAGAAAGAACTCCTAAGAAAAAAACCTGTAAAGGTTGCTCCTGAAAAAGTAAAAATTGTTCCAAAAGAAAAAGTAAAAGTTGGTGTATATAAAGAACCATTTAAGTTAGGGGTTTTCTTACGAAGAAATATTTTTAAATTTGTTTTTATTGCTCTTTTACTTGCCTGGCTAATAGAGTTATTTATGTATTTGAAAAAACTAATTTCACCAGAAGAAAGATTAAAAATTATAGTAGGTGAAACGATTGAAACAAGACCAAAAGTTGAAAAGAAAAAAGAAGTAATAGAGGAAGAAGAAAAACTTGTTTATTATAAAAAAGAAAAAATTGATATTGAAGGAAAAAGAGACCCATTTTCTACAGGAAGATTAACAATGGAAATTATGAAAAAACCAACTCCTACAAATATAATATATGCAAAAAGACCGGACGTTATTTCAATTATTAAAACACCAAAATTTGTGAGTATTTTAAAACCAGAAGAAAAAATTATTGTACCTGAGTCACCGACTGTATCAAAAGTATCACCTGTAGAAAAACCAGTTGTATCAAAAGTATCACCTGTAGAAAAACCAACTATTTCTAAACCAGAACAAATTTCTCCATCTACAAAATTGTCAGAATTAGAAAAAGTACCAGAAGTAAAAATTACTCCATTTGTCGCTCCTGAAAAAGAATGTAAACTTGTTTATAGAGGAAGAATGATTTTAGAAGGTGTTGAATATTTCTTTATTGAAGGTGAGAAAAAAACATATAGAGTGACAATAGGAGATGAAATAGAAGGATATAGAATATTAAAAAAACAGGATAATAAAATAATCTTATCTAAGGATGGAATATTATATGAAATTAATACGAAATAACTTGACTAATTTTTTAAATAAGAGGTAAAATAGAAAAAGGAGGGATTTTATGCTTAAAAAATTTACTTTTATCTTATTAGTACTTACCACAATATTATGTTTTGGAGAAAATCTGGAAGACCTATATAAATTAGGGGTCTCTTATTATTATAAAAAGGACTATCCAAATGCAATTGCTACTTTCAACAAAATAAAAGGAATAAATCCAAGTTACAGAAAATCACAAGTGGACAGATATATTAAAGTTTCCGAAACAAAACTTGGTAAATTGAATACAAAAACAGAATTTAAAATAGGAGAAGATATAAAAGGAGAAATAGTAGTTAATAGAGAAGATGAGTTTGAAAAAATGGCTTTACAGGCACAGCAAGCCCTTTTAGACACAAGTAAATATTTTAATGAAGTTAATGAAAAATATAATCTTTCAGATTTAGAAAAATTAGAACCACTCTCTACTTTTAATCTTGCTAAGAAAGCATATGAAAGTAATATGTATACAGAAGCAATACGACTTGCAAGTAAAGCAAGAAGACAGATGGAGGAAATTGTTCTGAGAAAGATAGAAGAAGAAAAACCGAAATTAGGAGAAATAGGAAATAAAAGAATTACTATTGAATTGAAAGATATGAATATTAAAGAAGCACTTGATGAGTTGTATAATATTACTGGAGTAAGTTATATTTTAAGTCCAGGTGTTACTGGAAAGGTAACACTTAGTTTTAAAGATATACCAATTAGAATAGTCCTTGATGCAATATGCGAACAGAATGGTCTTAAATATGTAGAAGAGAATGGGATAATAAAAATAATGACAAAAGCAGAATATCAAGAAAAAATGAAAGAAATACAGAGGGCAAGAAGAGTTTTCAAACTTTATTATACAGATGCCCAGACAATTGTAAAAGCATTAAGAGAAGTTTTCAAAGAAATAACTGTTTTCCCTGAACCAACAACAAATTCAATCATAGTTGAAGCAAAAAGTGAGGGTCTATTAAGAAATATAGAAGGAGTCATTTCTACACTTGATACTCCGGTTTCTCAAGTACTTCTTGAATGTAAAATTGTAGAAATAGCTGTCTCAGAAGGTAATCAATTTTCAATTGACTGGATGATAAGTTCAAGAATGATTAATGCTATTGATGGAACTTTAACCGGCCCAAGATTTGGAGATAATATAACATATACACCTGGACTAACACAAACATTACCAGGTGGATTTTCTTTTGGTGTAACTAACAAAGATTTTAATGCATTAATTCAAGCACTTGCAACAAGAGGAAAAGCAAGAGTAATTCAAGCACCAAAAATCACATGTATAAATGGAACTACTGCCTATATAGCAGTAACACAAAATGAACCTTTTATAATTCCAGAATCACAACAAACAGTAGTAACACCACCAACTGGAGCACCTACAATAACTACTGCAAGTGCAGTAAACCTTATGGAAGAAATAATAGGAACTGAATTTGAAGTAACTCCTTTGATCCAAAGAAATAGAACAGTTATGCTTAATTTAAATATATATGATTCAAACCTTATAGAAAGAAGAAAACTTGAAGCAGTAACTGCTGACCAGAGATATTCAATTGAAATTCCAATTTTATCTGAAAGAATGACGACCCAGAGCGTTGTTCTTTATGATAAACAAACACTTGTAATCGGTGGAATGATTAGAGGAAGGGAAGAAGCAAAAGAATCAGGTATACCATTTTTAAGAAGAATTCCTATTCTTGGATATTTATTTAAAAAACCCACTTTTGATAGAACAAAAAGTGAACTTCTTATTTTTCTTACACCTCACATAATCTCTTCTTATGAGGAAGCAGTAGAAATTTCAACTCCAGATATAAAAAAATCTGAGGAGAA
>JAWAET010000078.1:0-3255 GCA_038891175.1 Candidatus Pacearchaeota archaeon | reverse complement strand
AAATATTCTTTGTCTATTTGTTTAAATAATATTTTTGGTTTATTAACTTTATACACTTTTTCTTTTAGTAAAGTGCTTTCTTCTTTCCAGCAACTCTCCTTTATCTCTCCTAGATTCAGCTGTTCTCGAATTTTTTTTGATGTCGAAGGAAGATAGGGAGAGATTATAAGAGAGATAATCCTGCATAATTCTAAACATATATAAATTACTTCTTCTGTTCTTTCTTTTTCAATCTTTATTTTTTTCCAAGGCTCTTCATCATTGAAATATTTATTCGCTTTAGCACTTATTGAAAAGATTTCTTGGAAGGCATTTCTTAATCTTACTTTTTCTAAATTTTCTTCTATGGCTAATATGCTTTTATTTATCTCCTCTATAAATATTTTATCTTTTTCTCTTAATTCTTTTGGTCTTGCAATTTCTCCATTTAACTTTGAGTAAGCGAAACTTATTGTCCTATTGATAAAGTTTCCTAAATTCCCAATAAGCTCATTATTTATTCTTCTTTGAAAGTCTTCCCATGAAAATTCGCTATCACTAGTGTCCGGCATAATAAAAGAGAGATATGCTCTAAAAATGTCCGGATCTGCTTCACTTTTGATTATTCCTTCACAGAAGACTCCTCTTTTTTTGCTTTTAGAAAATTTTTCTCCTTCGAAATTTAAATATTGTAATCCTTCAACGAAGTAAGGCAAATTAAACTCTCCATTTCCTATAAGCATTCCAGGCCAAAAGATAGTATGGAAAGGTATGTTGTCTTTGCCCAAAAAGTGATATATCTTAGTGTTTTTATCTTTCCAAAAAGATTCCCATTCTTTTGTAGCTTCTTTTGTTGAAGAAATGTACCCTATCGGTGCATCAAACCACACATAAAATACTTTTTCTTCAAATCCTTTTAAGGGAACTTTAACACCATGCTTTAAATCTCTTGTTATGCATCTCGGTTTTAATCCTTCTTTTATCCATCCTAGTGCTAATGAAATAACTTGTTCTCTCCATATATCTTTTTTTTCTTTTAGCCATTCTTCTAAATTTTTTGAAAGTTTGTCTAGTCTTAAAAATAAATGCTCTACCTCTTTTATCTCCAGAGGTGTTCCGCTTATTATGGAAACAGGATTTATTAATTGAAGAGGATCAATTACGGAAGTGCATTTTTCGCATTGATCTCCATTTGCTTCTCCATAACCGCATTTTGGACAGGTTCCTTTTACATATCTATCTGCCAAGAATCTTTTTTCAAAAGGAGAGTAAAATACTTTCATTGTTCCTACATCTACAAAACCTCTCGAGTATAACTTTTTGAAAAAATCTTGAGTAGTTTCGTGATGTATTTTTTTTGAAGTTCTAGAGAAATTATCATAAGATATCAGAAACCAGTCATATATCTTTTTATGTTCTTCATAAAGTTTATCACAATAAACATTAATATCTACTCCGATTTCTTCAGCTGCTATTTCCGAGGTAGAACCATTTTCATCAGTGCCGCCGACAAAAAGAGTCTTATAACCTTTCAATCTACAAAAACGAGAAAAAATATCTGCAGGAAGATGACACCCGACTATATGTCCGAGATGAGGAAGATTATTAACATAAGGTAATGCAGCAGTAATTAATCTTTTTTCCATCCTAAATAGAGAAAAAAAGCTTTTAAAAATTTTGTTATGTTTATTATTTTAATACACTTAAAGAGCTTTTTATTTATAACTTTATCTAATTTTTTAATAAGAAAGTGAGGCTGCCAAGATTTGAACTTGGGACCCCCGCCTTATCAGAGCGGTGCGCTACCTGGCTGCGCCACAGCCTCTTTATTTTAAGAAGAAAATAAGTATTTATAAAATTGTTGTTTGTTTTTTATTTTTTTAATTCTTACATAAATTTAAAAATAATAAAAAAGATTAATTTTTAAATAAATTTTTTATTTGAAAGGAGTTAAATGGAAACAAAACAATTTTTATATGTAGTAGGGATTTGTGCTCTTGTTTCTGCTTTGATAAGCATAGGTGTTTCCTCTACAAAGGCAGGGCCTCAATTTTCTCCTGCTTATGGTAGTGGATATTCTTATGCTAGTCAAGCACAAACTTACTCGAAAGATGAAATTGACTATTTGTTTAAAGAAGCGAAGAAAGAAATTAATAAAACAATAAACACTTCTATCTACGAGCTTAACAAAACAATAGTCAATTCAACAAACGTAACAGAGATTGGAAAAAATATTTTCAACAGAACTACTATTTGGAATAATACTTTTAATTTGTCTAATACAGAATACGAGTACGTCAACGGCGATTTTTGTAGTAAGAAAAATGCAAAATGCTTGTTTGGCAATCTTTTTATAGCAGATCCTTCAACAGGCTATTTTGAAGATAGATTAATCGAGTGTAATGAAAAAGTGTCTTTTTCTTCTCTTAGGAGTCTTGGATTGAACAAATATAAAACTATAATAAGAGTGAGTTACATATGTATTTATTAAAAAACTTTTTATACTTCTTTTTTTTCTTTTTTTTATGAATTTTCCTGAGATAGAGAATATATACCCTATTTATAGAGAGAAGGAATTTTTTAGAATTCTTTCTGACATAAAAGCAATAAAGATACAAGGAGCAAATAATGTAGCTAAAGCAGGAATAAAAGCATTTTTACTTTTTCCAGATGAATATCATGCAAGATTAATTTTAGAAACGCGTCCGACTGAACCTCTTCTTCAAAATTTTATAAACATTCTTCTTCATGCTAAAGATAAAGAAAGAACTGCGAGATTTCTTTTGGATTACATGCAAAATTCTCAAAATAAAATAAATAGAGAAGGGTTTAATTTAATAAAGAACAATATGAAAATTTTTACTCATTGTCATTCTTCAACTTTAATAGAAATGTTAAAATATGCAAAAAAGAAAAATAAAAAATTTTTTGTTTATACTGGAGAAGTGGCTCCTCTTTATCAAGGTAGAAAAACTGCTAAAGAATTAGCGAAGGAAGGAGTTCATGTTTTTGTCGTTCCTGATTTTTCTGCAGGATTTTTCTTAAGAAAATGTGACCTCCTTCTTTTCGGAGCAGATGCATATACCAAAAAATATATTTATAACAAAATAGGGACGAGTACTTTAGTTCAATTAGCTTCTCTTTATGGAATTCCTTCATACTCTTTAGGTTTTTGTTTAAAATATTCAACTAAAGAACTAAAAATAGAGAGAAGAGATGATAAAGAGTTATGGAAGCAATCTAATCCGAATATCCACATAGAATATTTCTCTTTTG
>JAWAET010000077.1:0-3267 GCA_038891175.1 Candidatus Pacearchaeota archaeon | reverse complement strand
GGTTTTTTATGGGAAGACATGAACAAATGGAAAAATCCTAAGAATGTCGCAGCTTCTGGTGGAATAATAGTCCTTCTTGCTTTTTTATTAGGCGTTCTTACTTACATTGCTTTTTTAACTTTTATTCATAATCTTGTTAATAGAAATACAATTAATATTTTTGCTATTTTACTAACTGTTTTAATTGCAGGGTTTATAGGTTTTGTAGATGATATTCTAGGTTGGAAAACAAAAGGACTACCAAAAAAAGTAAGACTCTTGACTTTAATTTTAGCCTCAGTTCCTTTAATTGTCGTAAATGCAGGTATAAAAAAAATGGTTTTACCTTTTTTCGGAGAATTCTATTTTGGAATATTTTACCCTCTTTTTTTAATTCCTTTGGGTGTTGTAGGTGTTACTTCTGTTTATAATTTTTTAGCAGGATTTAATGGTTTAGAAGCAGGATTGGGAGTTTTAATCTTGAGTTTTCTAGGTTATGTTTCTTATATAAGTGGAAATGCATGGCTCGCGGTTATTAGTTTTTGTATGGTTTTTTCTCTTTTCGCATTTCTAATTTTTAATTGGTGTCCTGCAAAAGTTTTTGGAGGAAATGTGCTTACTTATTCAATAGGTTCTCTCATAGCTGCTATGGCGATAGTCGGTAATTTTGAAAAAATTGCATTTATCGTCTTTATTCCTTTCATTATAGAGATGTTTCTTAAAATTCGAGGAAGATTAGAAAAGCATTCTTTTGGAAAACCGAAAGAAGATAACTCTCTTGAGTTACGTTATGACAAAATTTATGGTCTGACTCATTTTTCTATATGGTTTTTGTCTAAAATAAAAAATAAAGTTTACGAAAAAGAAGTTGTTCTCTTAATATTTCTTATAGAACTAATTTTTATTTTTATTGCTTACTTAAGTTTAATAGGGTACTTACCCTTATAAATTTTATAGTTAATCTTTTAAAGAGTATTTAATATGCTAAAAAGGCGTAATATGAAATTAGAAGAAGATATCATCATAAAGAAGACAGAAGAATATGTAAAAAGAGAAATTTCTAATGATAAATCTGGTCATGATTTTTATCATGCTCTAAATGTGAAAGACATTTCGACTCTTTTACAAAAAGTGGAAGGAGGAGAATTATTAGTAATACAATTAGCTTCTTTGCTGCATGATGTAGCAGATTGGAAATTGAACAATGGGAGCGATGAAGAAGGGTTAAAGAAAGTAAGCGATTGGTTAAAAAATCTAGAAAAAGAGCATTCTCTTCCTACAGAAGTTACATTTCACGTTATCGAGATAATCAGAAATATGTCTTTTAGAGGAGGTTTTAATAAAGAAAAAATGAGAACTATCGAAGGAAAAATTGTGCAAGATGCCGATAGACTTGCTGCGTTAGGAGCAATAGGTATTGCTCGTGTTTTTGCTTATGGAGGAAATAAAGGGAAAGATATTTATAATCCTCTTATTAAACCAAAAGAAAACTACTCTTCATTTGAAGAATATAAAAATAATAATAGCTCTTCTATAAATCATTTTTATGAAAAACTTTTAAGACTTAAGGATATGATGAACACAAAAACAGCGAAAGCAATAGCTGAGAAAAGAACTTCTTTTATGTATTCTTTCTTAGATAAATTTTTTGAAGAGTGGTATTGTAAAGATATACTAAGAGAGATAAACTCTTTTTATAATAAGGAATCTCTAAACTCTTCTAATAGTCAAAACGAAAATTTAAGTAAATAATAACTGCTTTCTTAATGTTTTTATTAAAAGTTCTTCTTAAAATGTAATAAAAAATGAAATCAGTTAAATATAAAAATAGAAATAATTTTCTTTTTTGATGAAAAGAATACTGCTTGCTTTAGTAACTTTATTAATAATAACAAAAGGGATTCTTGCTTATGGAGGAGTAACTCCTTCTTCTTATGAAATAGACTTCAAGCCAAATCACAGACAAAGTTTTTTGTTTAATTATTTTTTTTCTCCTGAATCTAAAGCAGAATTAGAAGTAAAAGGAGACTTATCTCAGTATGTGACTTTAAATAAAAAGATTTTAGAAAATGGAAGAGGAGAAGTTATTGCTTTATTAGAACTTCCTGAGAAAATAGAGACTCCGGGAGTACATAATATTGTGATATATGCGAAAGAACTCCCTCCAGAAGAAAGTGGTATCTCCGTTAGTTTTTCTGTAGGCGGCGTAATAAAAGTAAAAGTACCTTATCCGGGAAAATATGCAGAAGGCTCTTTGAGTATTCCAAATGCCAATGCAGGAGATCTTATAAAAGCTGATTTAGAGATATCTAGTAAAGGTGAAGAAGATATAAATGTTCATCCTGTTATGAAGATTTCACCGCTCGGAGGAGAACCTTTAGAAACAATAGATTTTGGAATAGAAAAAGTAGAATCAACAAAAACAAAAAAATTTTCTAAGGTTTTAAAAACAGAAGGATACTTGCCTGGCGATTATAATGCTAGCGTATTTGTTGAATATGGTGGAGAAAAACCTCTGTTAATCTCAAGCATATTCCGTCTTGGCCATCTTTTCGTAAATATTACTAATTATACTAATGAATTAGAAAGAGAAAAAATTAATCGTTTTGTTATAGAAGTAGAAAGTTTTTGGAATCTTCCTATTGAGAACCTTTATGGAGAAGTATCCATTCTAAATTATACTGAAAGGTTTAGAACTCCTTCAATTAGTTTAGATCCTTGGAAAAAAACTATTATCACAACATTTATTGATACAACTAACATAAAAGAAGATACTTTCTATGCTAATATTACTCTTTTTTACCACAATACTACTACTTCAAGAATTGTAGAATTGCGTTTCAAAAATGAAAAGAATACTGGCGTAGTATACTTCTTAATAGGAATTCTATTGACGATTCTTCTCATTTTTTTCTTAGTTTATCTAAAAAGAAAAAAGTCTAAAAAAGATGTCGAAGAAAAAAGAAAAAAGAAAAAATAAGAGAATAACTCTTTTGATTGTATTTTTATTAATCTTGTTTATTCTCATCTCTTTTTTTGTTTTTTATTATTTAGAAAAACGTCCTTTGCAGGTTATATTTATAGATGTTTATTTTGGCGTAGATAATTATCTTGGTTTGGTATCTTCTAATAAAAGTTCTGTTATAAATTTTGGTGTTGTTCCCCCAGGAAATGCCGTCGGTAAAAAAATAGATATCACTAACAAATACGACTTTCCAGTTGTTGCTTACATTCTTGTAGATGAAGAGATGGAAAGATATCTTTTCGGAGAAAAAGAGATCAGACTTC
>JAWAET010000076.1:0-3304 GCA_038891175.1 Candidatus Pacearchaeota archaeon | reverse complement strand
TGGAAGTTTTTCTATTATAAAATTGCAATACGAAATCAATTCTTTTAAATTAAATAAGCAATCCTTAATACTTGAAATAGATACTGTTTCTTTTACTGCTTCCTCTATCTCTTTTTTCACTATATCATCTATATTTAGAATTTTCATATATATTTACTCTTTTTTTAATTTTAATTTTTTTATATACTTAAAAATAATATGAGTACTTCAATAAAAATATAAAGGGAAGAGTTATTAAAAGAATATGAAAAAACCAACAAGAACAATATCAGGCGTGACTCCTATAGCTGTAATGTTGCCTCCCAGAAGATGTAATCATGGCACTTGTGTTTATTGTCCTTCTTTAAATTCTCCTCAGAGCTACACTCCTGAAAGCCCTGCAGTTCTTAGAGCTTCTTCTCTCGGTTATGATGCAAAAAAGCAAGTTCTAGAAAGAATCTCAATGTTAGAAAAAATGGGACATCCTACTGAAAAAATCGAGTTAATTATAATGGGTGGAACTTTTCT
This sequence comes from Candidatus Pacearchaeota archaeon, assembly GCA_038891175.1. GTDB lineage: Archaea > Nanobdellota > Nanobdellia > Pacearchaeales > GW2011-AR1 > CAKZRD01. The sequence continues at coordinate 2,797 of JAWAET010000076.1, read as the reverse complement.
TCAATATCCAGAAGAGTTTCAATATAAATTTATTAAAGAGTGCTTCGATGCTATGAATGGAAAAGAGAGTAAAACTCTAGAAGAAGCGAAAAAATTAAATGAGACTTCTAAACATAGATGCGTTGCTTTGTGCATAGAGACTAGGCCTGACATATGTTCAGAAAATCATATAAAGAAAATGCTTTTTTTTGGAGCAACGAGAGTTGAACTTGGAGTGCAATTACCAGATGATAATATTTACTCTTTAACTAATAGAGGGCATAAAGTTAAAGACGTTATTGAAGCGACTAAAAATTTGAAGAATGCTGCTTTTAAAGTAGGATATCACATCATGCCAGGTTGTCCTGGTAGCAATTTAAAAAAAGATTTTTCTCTCATAAAAAAAATTTTTTCTGACGAAAGATTTAGACCTGATCAACTTAAGATATATCCTTGTCAAGTTATAAAAGGTTCTGAATTAGAGAAATGGTTTTATGAAAAAAAATTCGTTCCTTATACTAAAGAAGAAACTAAAGAGTTATTAATAAAGATACTAAAAATTGTTCCAAGATATTGCAGAGTAATGAGAATAATGAGAGAGATACCAAAGTGTTACTTAGTAGCAGGTTTAATCAATATTGACTTAAGAAAAGAAGTTGAAGAAGAGATAAGAAAAAAGAATCTCAAAATAAAAGAAATAAGGTTTAGAGAAGCAGGTTTTTACTTAAGAAGGAATAAAGAGATAGATAAAAATCTTAGAATTAAGAAGACAGTATATTCTTCTTCTGGCGAAAAAGAATACTTCTTAGAGTTTGTAAATAAAGAAGACATCATCTTTGCTTTATTGAGGCTTCGTATATTAAAGAAAGAGAAGGTAGGATTGATAAGAGAACTTCACGTTTATGGTCCTTCTATTGAAATTGGAAAAAGAGAAGATGAAAAATTTCAACATAAGGGTTTAGGGAGAAGACTACTGGAAGAAGCAGAAAAAATCTGTCTTTCTAAAAAAATAAAAAAAATTAAAATTATTTCCGGAGTAGGTGTGAGAGAGTACTACAAGAAATTTGGTTACACTTTAGATGACGAGGGTATTTATATGGAAAAAAATCTTGTTAATTCTTCAGACATTTATAAGAGATACATTTAAAAATAAAATAAGCTGAAATATTATAAAGCGGGGTGGAGCAGCCTGGTTAGCTCGCGAGGCTCATAACCTCGAGGTCGCGTGGTTCAAATCCCGCCCCCGCTATACTTCACTTAGAATTTCAAAATTTTCTTTACAAAGCAAATCCTTTTAAGCACTTTTTTTCTTTTAAATGTATGATAACTTATAGTGACATTTATGAAACTTTAAGAAAAGAAAGATATAGCGAAGAACTTCAACCTCTTCCTAAGAATTTTATTCTTGAGGTTGGGGAATATTTCAAAGAAAAAAAAGAGATAGGCGAATCTAAGAATGATCTCTTTTCAGATGTTATTCAAAAAGAAAAGAAAAAGTTAGCTAATGCTTATTCTCTTTTCAGAGAACTCCTTGTTTTAAGAAAAAAGAAAATTCTTAATCTCGCTTTTATCGCTTCAGAAACAGGAATTTCAAAGAGGTATTTCGAGAATATGCTCTCTTTTGAAAAAGATCTTTTTGAAAGCGTAGTAAAAGCTCTTCAGAGAGCTGAGGAAATGTTAAATGAGGAAATTCAAGGAGAGAATTTAGAAAATAAATTTGTTTTAGTTCGTTTTTTAGAAAGCGTTTCTTCTTTTTTTGATAAGGAAGGAGAGGAATTAGGTCCTTTTAATAAAGGAGAGATAGCAAATCTTCCAAAAGAAATCGCAGAGATCTTAGAAAAAGAAAAAAAAGTAGAAATACTTAAAGAGAGTTAAACTTAAATAATAATATTTTATCTTATCTTTAATGAAAAATCCTAAATTGAACTATCTCAAAGATCTTCAAAGAGTAAAATGAACTTTTTTAAATATGAAATAAATTCACCGAAGGATATTTTTGCTAATGAGTGGGTCTTATTTATAGGAATCTTTTTACTTTCTTTTGCAGTGATCTATCTCTCTCTTTCAAATTTTTTCTATAAAAAGAAAGAGAAAGAGAAAAATTTTGAGAATGTAGTTAGAAAAGTCTTTTTTGGCGAAGAAGAAGAACCAAAGAAGAAAGGACCTCTTATTGTTATCTCCTTGTCTCTTTCTCTTATAATCTCCTTTGCTGTAACAACGAGCGATTATGTTTATAATTACATTCTCTTAGGATCTATTTTATCTATTCTTATTTTTTCTTTAATCGTCTTTGTTATATTAGGTTTACCTTTTTATAAATTCTTAGAAACTTCTGTCGGTTCAAAATTTGCCGCAGTAATCTTCTTTGTTGTTTTTTGGATAGTTTTAAGTTTAGTTTGTATGCCATTTCTTTCTAGTCTTCTCGATAAACTTCCTTCAAATATTAAAAAAATTTTAGACTTTCTTTCTTCTGTAATTGGTTTGATACTTCTAATTGTTTTAGGATTTATCATTGGTGCAATAAGAAATAAGTAAAAAACTCACGAATAAATTTTTATAACCTCTAACTTTTCTTTTTTTAAAAATGCGCCGACCGGGAATTGAACCCGGCTCACGAGCTTGGGAAGCTCGCATTCTACCGATAAACTACCGGCGCTTAATTTAAGTTTAGTATGGGATATTTTTATAACTTTCTTTTATTTCAATCTACAAAAAAGTTTAAAAACTATTTTTTTTAATCTTCATTATGGGAAAAATATTACTTGCTGTTCTGTTTATTTTTTTAATTTCGTATTCAGAAGCAAATTTTTATGAAGAA
>JAWAET010000075.1:0-3603 GCA_038891175.1 Candidatus Pacearchaeota archaeon | reverse complement strand
CAGAGAAAGTTTTTGAAAGTGAAAACTTTATCGTAATAAAAGATAAATTTCCAAAATCTCAGGGTCACTCTTTAATAATCTCTAAAAAACACTTTACAAACCTTTTAGATATGCCTTCTCTATTAGGAAATGAGCTATTGGATGTAGCAAAAGAAGTTTATTTTAAAATTCAAGAAGAAACAAAATGTGAAGGGTTTAATTTTGTTCAAAATAATTTTAAAGCAGCAGGACAAGCAATAAATCACTCGCACTTTCATATAATACCTAGAAAGATAAATGATGGAGTTCACTTATGAATTTAAGAGAGTATCAAGAAAAAGCTAAAGAAACTGCTGTATATCCTAAGCTAAAACCCTCTTGGATCTATCCTGCATTCGGCTTAGCAGGAGAGACTGGCGAAATTTTAGAAAAATTAAAAAAAATATTAAGAGATAAAGAGGGGCATATTAGCAAAGAAAATCTTGAGTTAATAAAAAAAGAAATAGGAGATGTTTTGTGGTACTTATCTGCTCTTTCAACAGAGTTAGGATTAGAATTAGATGAAATAGCAGAAGATAATATAAAAAAGTTATTGTCTAGAAAAGAAAGAAATGTTTTGCATGGAGAAGGAGATCTAAGATAGTTTCATCTTCTCTCTGATAAAAGGATATAAAAATGAATGTATAAAAAATTTTTCTAAAAAAATAAAAGTTTAACGAGAGGGAGTACTTGCAAAATTCCTTAAAAAAATTCTTGTAAAAAGTAAAAACTAGCAACAATACAATTTATCTCCTTTAGCAATTTCTCCGCCGAAAGGATTTCCTGTTTTTCTTATTTTTTCAATCATCTCTTCATTTTCTTTTGTATTCTTATTTTTTAGAGACATACTTTCTCTAACTTTTAGAATGGCATCACATATCTTAAGATTAAGAGGACACTTGTACTCACAAGCTTTACACATAGTGCATTTAAAAAAGCTTTTTGAAAGAATCTTTTCTGTTATTAAAATAGAGTGGCCTCTAGGAGAGTACTCTTCTTCTTTTAATACTTTAAAGACAGGACATAAACTTTTGCACATTCCGCATTTTATACAAGTTTCTAACAGCTCACTTGCCTCTTCAAGAGCATTCTCTTCTCTTACATTTTTAGAGTTCATTTTAAGCTTCTAAATTTTTTTAAATCCGAAGAAAAAAGAGCTTTTTTAAAATTTTCTAAGTCGCCATTTTTTATTAAAGCTGATGAAGCATAGAGATGTCCTCCTGCTTTTGCTTCTTTTAAATTTTTTGTTAGTTCTTTTAATAAAAAAAGCACTTTGTATTCTTTTGATTGATTTCTTACTGAAATATTCAAAAACTCTCTTTTAGAAGGAACGCAAAAAAAGAAAATATCTCCAGGATGCTTATTAGAAATATAATTTATAAGAAAACTTTTTATAGGATATTTAGGTTCGAAATAATAAAAATTTATAATCCCTTTTTTTTCATTTTTTATCTCGAAGTCTTTAATAAATTTCTCTAATTCTTCTTTAACAAATTTAGAATACTTTCTTAAATTTTCAATATCTTCTAATTTATTTAATTTCTTTAAGATAGAAAAAAAAGATTTCTTATTCTTTAAGTAAATAATGGAAGTAGAAAGAACATAAAGAAAGTTCTCTTTAAGATAATCTAGAGAAAAATTGTTTTCTTCTAAAAAATTTTTTATGAAGGAAAAATTTTCTGGATAAGAATCTCCGTAATCTGATAAAACGCCTAATACTGCCAACCATTTTTTACCTCCAACTAGCTCATACACAGTTCTGGAAGAAGGAATATAAAGTTTATCTGAGTTCCTTAACTCATAAACATTTTTTGGGAATAAAATCTTCTCACGACGATGATGGTCTGTATAAAAAACCACTGATCTTTTGCTAATTTTTTTTAGCAATTCTCTAACAAAGGATTGAGATAAATCGGCTATCAGAATCTTATTGAAATTTCTTAGGTCACTCTTAAATTTTTTTTCATAATTAACAAAAAAAACTTTAATTTTTTTAGGTTTTTTTGAAGAACAAAAATCATAAAAAAGAATTCCGCTAGAAACTCCATCTAAATCATCATGAACAATAATAGCTACTTTGTCTTTTTTATTAATTCCTTCTAAAAGAGTTTTTGCTTTTTGAAATGAAACTCTCATATTATTTTACCTCTATTGAATTTATTTTGCGGATCTAATCTCTTTTTTATACTTAATAAAAGTTTCTTATCGTTGGAGTCCACAAAATCTTTTTTTAATAAACCGATACCGTGCTCTCCACTAATTTTTCCTCCTAACTTCTTTATCAAACCGAACATCTGAGAGATATATTTTTCTTGCTTTTTTGAAAAACAAGGATGAAAAATACCTACAGAGATATGAGAGTAAAAAGGGATTTCTCTCGTTTCAAGCCAACTAACTAAATAAGGAGATTTCTCTAATATTAATTGAGGGTCCTCTATAATAAAAAAACCTTCGGAGGCAAGTAAAGGAAATAAAGAGTACCTTTTGCTATAAAGATAATTGTCAAACTTTTCTTCTTTTTTGTTTTCAAATTCAACTAAAATAGAATATGCTTTGTTAAAACCTAGAAGAAAAGATGTTTTTTTATCGAGAAGTTCTATTGCACTTACATCTTCTCTTTTTTTATAGGACATTACTTCTCTTATAACATCTTCATAATTATCAAATTGAAATAATTTTAAGTGCCTTTCTTTTTTTTCGATTAATTTTAAACAAGCTCTTACAATAACTCCTGTTATTCCTTCCATCCCTACATAGTCTCCAAAATCTGCTTTTCCAAATCTATGCAGTTCTCCTTTAGAATCAATAACTTCTATCCATAATAAATTATCAGAGGTCCTACCATACTTCATTGCTCTCGTGCCTACAGCATTGGTAGCAATCATTCCTCCTATAGTACAAATAGAAAAAGAAGAAGGATTCACAGGAAATTCTAAATTATAAGGTAAGAGATAATTTTGAATATCTTCTAGTATCGTTCCTGCTTGTACAATTAAAGATTTTTTAGTTAAATCCAATTTTTCTATTTTATCTAATTTTGATAAGTCTAAAACCAGATCTCCTTGAGGAACTGCTCCTCCTACTAAGCCGCTCCCTCCTCCTCTTATTGTTATGTAGTCACTTTTTTTTATTAGATTCCTTACATCTTCTATGTTTTCTGGAAAAAAAATTTTTTTTAGTTTTCCTCTTTTTTGAGAAGCATCAGTCTCATAAACTAAAAATTCTTTTTTTTCCATTTTATTTAATTTATTAAAAATAGGAAGTATTAAAAGTTATCTTTTCTAATTAATAAATTAAAAAATTATTCTTTTAATTTTTTATAAATTTCTCTATATGTTATATAATCGTCATATTTTATTGTCTTTAGTATATCTAGATTTTCTTCGAATCTAAGCAAGATTTTGTAGTAAAGGTTTATACACTCTTTACTTTCTTTGAAGACTTTTAAGTGATCTAACTGCTCATCCATTTCTCGAAAAAGATTTTCAAGATTTTTTTTAGACTTCATTTTATAAGATATTTAAGTATCCTAAACTTGAAAATAAGAGTATTTAAATTTTTCTTAAGATTTAACTACTTATATTT
>JAWAET010000074.1:0-3607 GCA_038891175.1 Candidatus Pacearchaeota archaeon | reverse complement strand
GTTCTTATATCTATCATCAATATAGAAAACAAATAGAAGAAGAGATTACTAAAAATTACAATATTTTTCAAAGAATCGCAATTGAAGGCAATAAAGTTAATATCAACGAAAGGGATTTAGGCAGAATGAACGAGTTTTTAAGATTGGCAATAAACAGATTCGAAGCGCAAGTAGCAGATAGATTTTCGAGAGATGTAGAAATTGGAAAAAAAATAGAAAGTAATGATCTAACAGAGATTAAAAATTTAGTAACGGAAATTGTAAGAGATTTTATAACCCAACCTGATTTAGATACTCCTGAAGGACGAGTAAGATTTAATCAAGAATTCAGTAGAAGAATTAGATTGTTAATTAGCCAAAATAAACTTTCTCCAGATTTATTCCACGGTGAAGCAGACAAAAGAATTGCAGATTCCCCTGAACATTTTTCAACAAACATCTATGATTATGTAGTTAGTTTAAAAAGACAAATAGGAAACATATCTCAGAAAAATAACTTAACTCCTGAACAAGGGCGTCAATTAAACGAATTTGTTCAGAACCTAACTCAAATAGATGTTAAATTAGGAAAATTAGTATCTTCAATAAGAACAAAATTACCTGATGCCGGCAAGAAAGGAACAAGTGATTACACTTTAAATTATGTAGAGAGATTATGTTTATCGCTTGAAAATGTCCCAATTTTGAACAAACTCATCAATCCTGTTACCGTAGGTTTGGCAGCAGGGATTCTTTCAAAAGAAGGCATGGTTAAGATCGGTGGCAGAGGCTTGGCGGCCGCTGCTGGAGCAAGTGTTATAGGTTCACTGGGTTATTTAACTTTTCCTATTATAACCGGTTCGATCCTAGCTGGTGCTTTTTCTTATTTTAGATCAAAAGCAAGGTTTAAACAAGATGTAGGAAGAATTTTAAGAGAAGAAGCTGCGGGCTTAGAAATAACCGACAAAAGAGCGCAACAAATTTTAGAAAGAATTGCTTTACCAGGAGGAGAAGATTTTAGAATGAGAATTTATGATTTAATAGAAAGCATTAATAAAGGAGAGGAAAATTCTTATGTAGAAGCAGCGGCTAGATTAGAATTAGAGTATGAAAGCCGAATTATTTCAGAAGATTTACCTCAATTAGATCTCTTGATAAGTTCAGGAATATGGAGAAGCAGTTATATAGAAAAATATGAATTAGAAAAAGCTATTCTTGGATTTGAAGGAAGAATAGCATCTGAAGAAAAAAAAAGATTAAGAGAAGAAATTAATAGAAAAAAACAAGAATTAATAAATAATATTAGATCCCAAGATCAAAAAATTAAACAAGAAAGTAGAAAAGTTGCTACTAGAAATGGAGTTATAACCGGAGCTGCTGCTTTTGTTATTGGAAGCACAGTTCAATATCTAAGAGATCTTTTTGGAGAAACAGCATTAGGGGAAAAATTAAGTGAACATCCCTTCTTAGGCGCTATATTTGCTGCTCCTAAAGCTAAAGAAAGAGTGGAATTAATCGAATACCTCTTAGGAGAAAGACCACGGGTAGGTAAAGAAGGATTTACTTCAATTAATATAAACGGTGAAGAGCTTAATATTCCTTATTCTCAAAGAGAAACAGTTGGAGAAAGGGTAATAGCTCTTCCAGAAGGAGGTGATAATTATGGCACAATAAAGTGGGAGCAAGAATCCCAACAATGGATTTTGGGTTTAAGTGAGGAGGCAAAAAAAAGTGGTTGGACAATTACAGAAAATGGCTTTTCTTTAAAAAAAGGCTATGTTCAAGGTAATTTAATTGAATCTTGGTCCCAGATTAAAGACTTCTTATCTCAAAGCGGTCATCAAACTAAACATATAAGATGGATAGATTTTGCTTATGAAAAAAAACATCCACAAGTTATTAGCTGGGAAGTTCCCTCAGATCATCCAGGATTTCATGGTGAAGCTCTTGAAATGTCTCTTTCTTATAAGGAAGCTCCTGACGGTTCAGTTATTGTTAGAGTACCTGTAAAGGGGGTTGCTTTTAGGCCGGGAAAAGAGTGGAATATAGAAGAGTTTGTAAATAATATGAAAGCAGGCATTGCCTTATCACCACGACATCGGGTTTTACAACATGAGACGCTTGTCTTCCCTATCAAACCTGAAGATATAAAAGGCAATTATGGTGAAATATCTATTCCTAAAGAAATAGCTGATATATTTTTCTATAAGGATGGAGACAATATAAAATTAAATTCATCTCAAATAACATATAATTTATTTTTAGACGATGAACGTGCAGTAAGTGTGGCAGCTGATTATAATTCTGAAGGTTTTTTAGTTAACATTCCTCCAATTGAAGAAAGTGTTCCTGTTAAAATAACAGACCATGCGCCAATTCCTCCTATAGAATTAGATCCGCCAATCCCTATACCTCCACTGATAGATTGGAAAACGGCTGGGACAGGAGAATATAAAAAACCATTATTTTTTAAAGGGCCAGAACATTATTATTACACAGGTAATTATTTTGCCACTCTTGATTGGGTAAGACGTTTTGGTTTGGATGAAAAATTATCAGAAGAAGAAAGGCAAACATTAAACAAGTTAGAAGAAGAATTACTTGTATTAGCAGAAGAACGTGTTCGATTGAAGGCAGAAATAAAAAGCTTAGAAAATGAAAGCGAAAAAGAAAAATTAGACAAAAAAAGGCAAGAATTAAAAAATCTTAGAGGTAAAATTTACAGAATAAGAAAAAAAATAAGAGAAATAAATTTAGGAGTTGAAAGTAGACTTATTAATAAATATATTGAAAATGTAGATAATGTTTTCGATTCCGTTTTTGATAAAGAGGTTATCGAGAGATTATTTCAAATTAATAACTATCAAGGCAAATCATACAGAGGCTTCATTGAACATCTTGTTAAAGAGCAAAATATACCTGAAATGGAGAGAAATTGTAGCGTGTCAATATTTATTCCCGCTTATATGGAAGGTAAAAATATTTACCGCACCTTAGATAAATATAAAGAACAAAAAGATTATAAAAACAAGCCATTAGACCCCTCAGTGTACGAAATTGTAGTTTTAGTTAATAAAAGGGAGAGTGAAAACTGGGATAATACTGAAGAAGAAATAAAAAACTTTAAGGCAAAGAATCCAAACTTTAGAATTCATGTAGTAAAGTGCGATTTCCCTAAAGAAATTGCTTCCGTAGGATTAGCAAGAAGAATTTTAACCGATATTATTTTGTTTAGATACAAGCAAAGAGAAAAGCGAAATTCTCACTTATATTTAATAAGCGAAGATGCTGACTTAGAAGAGGTTGATGAAAAAATTGTTTATACGACAATTGCGAGATTTGAAAGATATCCGTGGTTAGACGCTTTACGAGGATTACAAGTTAGAAATCCGGAGATGCTGACCAAAAACTATTTATTATGGCTATCAAGGACAGGTTCTCAAATGACGGAATATTTAATGCGCTCTCATAAGAATCTACCAGAAGAATGGTATTATAGAGCTGAATCTTGGCCAGATCCATTCAGCTGGTCTAGAGTAGTAACTGGCGGATGGTGCACAAGTTTTAAAGCATTATCATTAGCTCTAATAGGTGGTTACGACCCTCGAATGAGAGCAGGCGAAGATTT
>JAWAET010000073.1:0-3613 GCA_038891175.1 Candidatus Pacearchaeota archaeon | reverse complement strand
GAGTTTATAAAAGCATTCTCTCCTCAGTATGGCGATATTTATCTTTATCTTCATGTATCTCCTAATGAAGCAAAAAGAAATCTTACAGAACAAGAAAAGAAAATTAGAGAAGGTTATAAAGTATCAAATATTTTTTATAAAGATGGCTTAAACTTTTTTCGTCTCATAAAAGAAGGTTATCATAAATTTGAAAAAACAACGCTAAAAGATTACAGCAAGAAAGAGATTTTCTCTTCTGTCTTATTAAGAGATAAAGAGATAAACGTTCTAAACTTGCAAAAAAAAGACCTTCTTGCTTATTATCAACCTTCGACGATAGAAGAAGGAGGAAGACTTAAAGAAGGGATAGTTCTTTTTAAATTCCTACCTTTAAATACAAATTATAATCACATAGAGTCATCTAGAGAAGGATATTACAACATTAAGAATTACGACAGAGTAGAGCTTAAGACTAGAAAGAGAACTAAAAAAGAATTTGAAATACCAGAAGATAAATTTAGCTTTCTTGAAGTTAAAAAAGGAGTTCTTATCCCTTATATAAAAAATGAAAATGAAAAAATAAATAATGAAATTTTGAATGAAAAAATCCAAGAGTTTCTTAGAAACACTAATACAAAAATTGAAAATTGGGATAGTATCGAAGAGATTAAAGAGTACCTTTTTCCAGAAAGATAAAAAAGTATCTTCTTGAAAATAGGAGAATTTTTAAATATAAGATTTCTAAAAAAATGAATAAGTGAAAGGAGGTAAGAAAAAATGGTTTTAGATTTTGCAAAAGAAGCTATTCAAAATGCTGATAAGTACAGTATAAATTTTGACGAATTGAAAGCAGGGAAAGCAAATATTAAAGTGTTTGGAATGGGTGGTTGTGGTTCTAATATGGTAACTTGGTTATTTAACAAAGGAATAAATGGAGCTACAACTTATGCAATAAATACTGATGCTCTGCATTTGTCTATTACAAAAGCAGATGAAAAGATTCTAATTGGAAAAGAATTGACAAGAGGATTAGGTTGTGGCGGCTATCCTGCAAAAGGAAGAGAAGCAGCAAAAGAAGCCATCAGCGAGCTAAAAAAAGCTGTATCGGGTTCGGATATGGTTTTTCTTTTAGCTGGCATGGGTGGCGGTACTGGAACAGGTTCTATTCCAGTAGTTGCACAATTAGCAAAAGAAACAGGAGCAGTAGTTATTGCTGTTGTCACGATGCCTTTCGAAGCTGAAAAAGCTAGAATAGACAAAGCAGAATTTGGATTGCAAGAGTTAAGAGAAGTAGCAGACACTGTTATAGTTTTAGATAATAACAGATTGGTAGACATTGCAGGTCAATTACCAATGGAACAAGCTTTCGCTGTCGCAAATGAATTGGTTTCTACAATGATAAAAGGAATAGTAGAAACGATTACTTTGCCTTCATTAATCAACCTAGACTACGCAGATGTAGCTGCAATAATGAAAAATGGAGACGTAGCAGTTATTGGCATTGGTGAAGACAACTCGAGTTCTAGAGTAGATACGGCAGTACAACAAGCTTTAACACACCCATTATTGGATGTAGACTATAGAGGTGCTACAGGTGCATTAATTCATGTTACCTGCGGTCCTGATTTGAAGTTGGAAGAATTTGATAACATAGGAAGACTAGTAACAGAAAACTTGTCCCCTGAAGCGCAAGTTATTATTGGAGCTAGGATTAACAAAGAGTTCCAAGGAAGAGTAAGAGTTATTACTATAATGACGGGAGTTAAATCTCCTTATGTCCTTGGAAAATCCTCTTATGAAGAAAAGAGTTCTTCAAAAGGAGGATTCACAGATTTTGGTATAGAAGACTTAAGTTAAATTAAAAGAGGGACTTCCCTCTCTTTTTCTTTTTTATTTTTTTTATTTTAAAATTAGTACAAGTTTATGATATTACGTGAAATTAATATTTTTAGATTCGGTGAGCCATTTATTTTATTGAATCTTAAATTTAATAAGAAAGAGTCTCTCAAATATGACTATTAAAACTTCATAAAAAATGTTATTGAAAGTTGTTAAAATTGTTTAAAAAATTTCTTTGCTGCTCTAAATTAATAAAACCTTTATAAGTTTTTATTTAAAAAAAATAAAATCAAAGAATGTAATTTATTCTATTTATCAGAAAATTTTATTTTCTTTTCATTTTTACAATAGAATTCTTATACAACAAAAGTATTATTGAATGATTTTGTAAAACTTATTGAGATAATTAAAGTAAATAAACACAGCATAAATTTCGAGATTACTCTTCTTTTAACTGAACAATCAACTTGTCTTTTTTTAAAAAAAAGTCTATCGCTTTTGGTTTTAAAGGAATTGTTTTGACATAACATTTATCTTTTGTGTAAATTCTTATTTCTATTCCATCTTCTATTTTATGAATAGCGACATCTTTTTTTGATTTAACTCCTGGTGCCTCGATTTCATAGATGATTTCTTTTGGAAGTCTTTTTAATTTGTACTTTGCTTCTACTATCGGAAGATGTGTTTTTTCTTCTGGAACCTTGCTTTTCAATTCTTCTAATTCTTCTTTCTTCTCTTCTTTTATGCTGCTCTCTTTAATTTGCGGAAGACTTACATTTATCTTTATATTTTTAATTTCTCTTCTTTGAAAAGGAGAACCATTATCATCAATATTTTCTAATTCTTTCATTAAGATTCTCATTGTTTTAGTTAGCAACTTTTCAAACGAGGAACCATTCAAATCAAAAAGATCAGGATTATCATCTATCCCTAACAACCCATAATCTTCTTTTTTAAATTCTTTTAAAGTGCTTCCACACCAAGGACAAAAAAAATATTTTCTTCCTACTTTCCTTCCGCAGTTAGAGCATTTTTTTCTGAACATTTTATTTTTTATTATTTTCTGGTTTTAAATAATTATCGATTTCTTTTAGAGAAGAAAAAACTTTCTTTGCACCAAAAATTAATAATTCTTTTTTAGAAGTGAAACCGGTAGTTAATCCGATAAAATCAATTCCCGCCTTTTTTGCAGCGATTGCGTCATACTTACTGTCTCCTATAAATAAGCACTCTTCTCGTTGAAGATGCAAGATTCTTTTGATAAAAAGTAATTGGTTTGGAGAAGGTTTGCCATATTTTACATCTTCTAAAGTTATAATTATATCAAATAATTTTAGGAATTTTTTATTTAATGTTTTTTGTAGGAGTTCTCTTGAAGAGTTAGTTGCGAGAGAAATCTTATAATTTTTCTTTAATTTCTTTAAAATTTTTAAAGTATACGGAAAAAGAATATTTTTGTTATTTATGAGATTGAAGTAAATAACTCTTCTTCGTTTCTTTAACTCTTCTATTGATTCTTTAATTTTATATTCTTTTTTTAGTTGTCTAAAAATTAACTCTGTAGAGATACCTATTAAATTTTTTAATTTTTTATCGTTTACTCTTACTTTTTTTTCTTTTAAAACTTCTTTAAATGAAAGTAGGTGAAAAGGAAGAGAATTTATTAAAGTTCCATCTAAATCGAAGATTATAACTTTATAATTTTTTATTCTTTCCTTAAATTTTTCTTCCATTTATTATTTCTCTTTTAAATATTTTCATATTGAACTTTTCGAGTCGTCATGAGCTTCTTCAC
>JAWAET010000072.1:0-3730 GCA_038891175.1 Candidatus Pacearchaeota archaeon | reverse complement strand
TTTATGTTTGAATTAGATTTCTTTACTTTTTAAAATTTGAAATAGATTTTATTTTTTGTTTTATTCATTTTGAATTTATTTTTAGATTTTTTATAAAAGTCTTGCTTTTTCTATATTGATTAAGTTTTTTTTATTACTTTTAGCTTCCCTTTATCTGTTTCAATTTTTCTTTAAAGTTATTTTTTTCGGCTTTATTTTTTTATTGAGTTTATTTCTTATCGGATTTAACATTTCTCTATTGAGTTCATTTTTATTAGGTATATTTTTTTTATGTTTTACTTTTTCTATTTGATTTAACCTTTAATTTAGTTTTTTAGCGTTTTTAATTTTTTCTCTTGGGTTTAATTTTTTAATAGCTTTTGATGTTTCACAGCTTTAGATTTTCATTCAAATTTTAGATTTTCTTTGAGTTTAGATTTCTTTCTTAGTTTTAGATTTTCTATTAGTTTTAAGTTTTTCTAAAGTTTGAATTTTTTTAAGCTTTAGTTTCTTTAATAGTATTTTTCTTAATAAATTCTATAAAAACTAAATTCACAATAAAATACAACTAATTTAAGTTGTAATTTTTATAAAAAATTCCTTAAGGATTTTTTAATTTTTAATAGAATTTTATATTAGTATGATAAAAGGTTTAATAAAAAATGAATTAAATATTCCAGTAGTTCATGAAAAATTACCAAGATTTGCAGCTATTAATTTTTATGCTGTAGTAAAAAAATTTTCAGCATATTTAAGACTACATAATATAGATAGTTTGGTATGGGTAAATTTTAGCGAGATGCTTTCTTTACCTAATAGAAAAGCTTATATTACTGGTATGTCATATGAAGACGGAAAATTTAATTACATTATTTATCAGCCTTACTATATTTATATAACTGTTCCTTTTGTAAACAAGGTTCCGGTATTACAGGAAGGAATCTCATTAGCGTCTTTTTCTACTGCAAAAACTTTTTCTAAAATTATTTACTTTAATTTACTTAATAAATTTCCAGAAAAAATTGCTGAATTCCTAAAAGATTTCGGTTGGAGAAAAGAAGGTTCTCTTTCTGAAGAAGAAAAAGTAAATTATATTCATGCAGGAGAAAAATTTGGTTTGAATATTAGTAATTCGTGGATGCACAGTAAAGATATGCCAATAATTAGTGTTACCTCTACTATTTCCCCAGAAGAATTTTTTACAGATGCTCTAACTTATTATTACTTTCATAGAAACTATCTACAAAGTGTTAGTAACGATTTATTCTCTTCGTTAGAAGAAATGGAAAAATTTGTATCAAAAGTATAATAATATATAATAAATATGGAAAAATTAGTTTTGTATTTACAAAGAATAGAAAACAGTAAACTAACTGCTGAAGTACATGTTCAAATAAATAAAGGACACGTTACATACACAGTAGTTTCCAACAGTTATGATATTAAGACACACCTAACTTCTATATTAGGCAGTAATTATTTTGTAGTTCTTCCAGCAACATTACTAAATTCAAAAAACTATGTTTTCTCTGTGCAGTTAGCTAATACAAAACAACATCTTTTATATCTTTATGATTATCTCTCCTGGAGAGGGTATAAAGTAATTACTACAGAGGTTGTAGAAACAAAAAGTTTTATAGATTTTATTGAAGACCAACCTTTGGAAACTATAACTAAAAGTTTTGTAAATTTTAATAATGACCAAGAACATGAAAAAGATGCTTACGAACTATACAAAATATATGGTGTGACTAAATCCGTAGGAGGAGCAATGAATTTTTCTGAATATGTAAAAACAGATAAAAATGGAAACAGAATATTAGTAAGAGTCCCCCCGGGATTTATTGCCTTCAATTCAAAAGAAAATAAAGTTCTTGGTGGTGGTAAATTTTTAAATGTTAATTTAGACGAGATTTTAAGTGGAAAATCGAACTGGACGCTTATTCCCACTGAAATAGGAGAAGACGAGAAAAACCTTATTGGTGGACAAGGCCAATTTAACTTTTTGTTGGGCGTTGCTAATGCTATTAATAAAATTCAGGAAAAGCTACCAGAAACGCCAAGGAATAAAGAAGAACAAGAACAATATGAAAAAATTGTTGCTGCTTCTTTAGAGATATTCGTAAACGCGCTAAAGGAAAGAAACCCAAATTATTCGGTAGAAAACGTTTCTGACGCCTTAAAACTTTTTGCAACTCGTTTAAAAAAGCATGTAGCAAAATTGTTTACAGAACAGGCAGAAGCTATTAAAGAGGAAAGTGGTGTAGAGCAGTCAAAAAATAAAGAGCTACTTAAGCAATTAGACAATATTGTTGCTTATAGTCCTTCTAAAGGAATATATACTACCGCTTTAGAGTCTTTAAGAGCATCTGATGTAACTGACTGGATATATATAAAAGACACTTTTTCCAGTACTCCGCCCGAGGATAAAAAGAAGCAGTTACTACGCTTTTTACAAGAGTCTGGAATAAATCCTAGAGAAGCTAAAAACGCGGCATATGTAGAATTTGTAAAGGCAATTTTCGATGACCCAAAATCTTTAGAAAATTCCGCAATTTTGCATAGATTTAAAAATGACATAGGTCATTTGGTTTTACCAATTACTGTTTTGCCAATTATTCACGGAATGCAAATAGAAATTCCAGAAGAATTTATTATAGACCATGACAAGCTGAGAAATAGCAGAAATTTATTTGGGTTTTATATACCAAGACCTGATACAATTTACACAGCCGATGGTGCTAAAGCCGACAAACTTGAGTATTTTAAGCATTATTATGTTCCAGAAATGGTTGTTGACCAATCTTTTTTTGAAGGAGAAGGAAGTTTATCAGAACTTATTAGCGCAGCTAAAGAAAAATTAGGGCCAGTAATAAAGAAAAAAGTAAAACCTTCTAAAGACCCAGAAGAATTTGTAGGTACAACAGCAGCAGAAATTACTAGTTTACGAAAATCAAAAGACAGTGAGTACCAAAGTAAACTTTATAGAATATTTTTTAATCCACAAACAGGGAAAGCTAGAACTGATATTAAAGATATTTTAAACCAAATGGTTGTTGAACAGTTACTAGACAGTGTACCAGCTAGAACACCTTCTTTAAGAGACTTTTTTAAATTAGTAACAGAAAAACTTTTTGGAGTTAAGGTAGACTTAAACCTTATACTTAAGGCTGGCTTTAGGCCCAAGCCCTACCAGTTGTATGGAGCTTTATTAGCAATGAACCCCGAGTCTTTTCGGCACAGTGGAGGCTTAAGGAGTAAACTTGGATTTAGTTATTTTTGGGCAACAGGAGTAGGTAAAACAATTACTGCGTTATTAGCTTTAGAGTTAGGTAAGGAAACAGGCGTATATGATGGTAATGAAGAAGACGATAAAAAAAGGCAAAAACTAAGAAACAGACCAGCATTAATAATTGCCCCTAAAAACCTTGCAGGCAACTGGGTTAACGATGCAAGGGAAGCTCTTGGATGGGAAAGGGTAGTTATTTCTAGAAACCAACAAACAAATGAATTATCTATAACAGGTTCTGGTATTTTGGTAATTGATGGAAAGGCATCGGAAAGAAAAGAAATATATGAGTTTTTAATGAAGTTGCATAGATCAGGTAATTTTCCTCAGAATATCAAGGCTATCGTTGTAGGTACTCAAAAATTTTCATTTAAAGCAGGAGAAGCAGAAGATTTTGACGAGATAAAAAATATTGACCTAAAATATCTTAATTATTTAGCAGGCCCTACTAGATACTACAAC
>JAWAET010000071.1:0-3755 GCA_038891175.1 Candidatus Pacearchaeota archaeon | reverse complement strand
ATTATTAAAAGCACTTTATTAATTCTTATCATTTTATAGTTTATCTTCTAATAAATTTATAAAACTTTCTACATTTCAATTTTATATCGGAATCTTCTATTTAGGTTATATTTTTTATAAAAGAAAAGTTTATAAATATCGTTTACTATAGTTAACTAATGAATAAGTTATTAAAACTACCACAAGAAGTAGAAGTTTGGTACATTATTCCCCAAATAAGAAAAGAAATTGCAAAGATTTTCGTAAATGAAAAAAAATTTAGTTATGAAAAAACTGCCGAATTACTATTCATTACAAAGTCAGCAGTAGTTCATTATTTAAAGAATAAAAGAGCTAATAATATAAAATTTCCAAAGAACATTCAAGAAGAAATAAGAAATTCTGCGGAGAGAATATCTAAAGGAAAATCGAACTTTCTTATAGAAATTATGAGGCTTTTAAAAATAATAAAAAAAACAAAATGTTCATGTGAAGTGTGTAAAAAATATAACTTCGATATAATTAAATATTGTAACTGTGAAGCAAAATATTAAAATGAAAATTTATGCAGATAATGCAGCTACAACACCAATAGACAAAGTTGTTTTAAAAGAAATTATGAAGTACTCTAAATTTTATGCAAATCCTTCTTCGAAACACGAGTTGGGAGAAGAAGCAAGAAAGATAATTGAAAAAGCACGATTAAAAATTGCATCGTTTATTAATGCCAAAGAAAACGAGATAATATTTACATCGGGCGGAAGTGAAGGAAATAACTTTATAATAAAAGGCTTAGCAAGAAGATACTCCAACAAAAAGCATATTTTAATTTCTTCAATAGAACATCCTTCTGTTATAGAACCTGCCATTTCTTTAGAAAAAGAAGGTTTTATTATTGAAAAAATAAAAGTAGATAAAGAAGGCATTTTGGATTTAGAAGATTTAAAAAGTAAGATTAGAGATGACACTCTTCTTGTTTCTGTTATGCACGTCAATAATGAAATTGGTACAATACAGCCTATAGAAGAAGTAGCAAAAATTTGTAGAGAGAAAAAGATATTTTTTCATTCTGATATGGTACAATCTTTTAAGAAAATTAATATAGATGTTAAGAAAATAGGAATAGACTTCGCTACTTTTTCTGGACATAAGATTAATGCTCCTAAGGGAATAGGATTTGTTTATATAAAGGAAGGGAATCAAATAGAACCTTTAATTCATGGAGGAGGACAAGAGAGAAATTTAAGAAGCGGAACAGAAAATGTTTTAGGGATTGTTGCTCTTGCCAAAGCAATAGAAATAAAAAAAGATATAGAAAAAATAAAAGAGCAAAGGGACTTTATTATTAAAGAACTTTTAAAGATTGAAGGAACAAGACTTAACGGTTCTCTTAAAAAGAGAGTTTATAACAATATAAATGTTTCTTTCTATGGGATTGAAGGAGAAAGTCTTCTCTTGCTTCTTTCAAGAAAAGGAATTTACGTTTCTACAGGTTCTGCATGTAGCTCTCATAAGTTAGCTGAAAGTCATGTTTTAAAAGCAATTGGTGTAGAACCTTTGTACCTAAATGGGAGTATAAGAATAACATTAGATTTATTAACTAAAAAAGAGATCTTTTATTTGATAGAAAAGATAAAGGAGAGTGTAGAGTATTTACGAAGTATAAGTCCATTTAAATTAGAAAAAGAGGTAAAATGAGGAAGAAGTATAAAAGATTTTCATGTGATCTGAAAAATGAATCAGAATGTGATGAAGAATTAGAAGAAGAAGGTAGCTCTTTGAGCGAGGCTGAAGAAGAATTTTTCGAAGATGAGGAATTATTTGAAGATGAAGAAGAATAAAAAGAATAAGATAAGAAAAGATATGACATTCGGAGAAGCAATTTCTTTAAATCCAAAAGCTGCAGAAATATTTTATAAAAAAGGAATGATGTGTGGCTGTTGTCCTATGGCTATGATGGAGACAATAGAACAAGGAGCTAAATTACATAAAGTTAATTTAAATAAACTTTTAAAAGAGTTGAATGAGTAACTTTCAGTATTCTAAAGAAGTCATAAAAAATTTTACAAATCCAAAAAATCAAGGAGAAATAAAAAATCCTGATGCTGTTGGTATTTTAGGAAATCCTATTTGTGGTGATGTAATGAAAATTTATTTAAAAATAGGAAAAAACAAGAAAGGAGAAGAGATTATAAAAGATATAAAATTTCAAACGATGGGTTGTGCTGCTGCAATAGCTACTTCTTCTATGATAACTCAACTAGTAAAAGGAAAGAGATTAGAAGATGCAAAAAAAGTTTCTAACAAAGATGTAGCAAAGCATCTAAAAGGATTACCTCCAATAAAAATGCATTGTTCAAATTTGGCCGCGGATTGCTTGAAAAAGGCGATAGAAGAGTGGGAGAAAAAAAGAGAAAAGTTTATCAATACAAATAAGTAGGCTACAGCAAAGATAAATTATTAAAAGGTTCTCTTTTAGTAAACGTGAAGAATTGAAGAGAAAAAACAAAAGATTTTAAAAGTATTTTGTCAAATTAAAGATAATTAAGAATTTATATTAGGGATTAAAATAGAGTCTTTTTTCCATAGAAAATTAAAAGAAACCTTTAAAAAAGGAAGAGTATAAAAGAAATTATGAAAAAAGAAGAAAAAGAAAAAAAGAATTCTGAAGATTATAATTCAAATAAGGATATTGGTTCTTATCAGCAAAATGAAGATAAAGATTTAAAAGAGAAAATAGAAAAGCTAAAAGGCGACATCGAAAAATTTAAAGATAAAGCAATTGAGAAGTATTCATTTATACAAGCTATAGGATTAATACCAATTCAAGCTTCTAAAAAAATAGAAGAAGAATATGAAATACCGGAAGAAGAAGTTAAAAGAGAGTTAACACACTTGTTAATTATAATTCCCGAAGAAAAATTTAAGGATATCAAAGAAATAAAACCTAATTTAATAAAAATATCTAAAGAAATTAATTCTTCTCTTTGGCTTCATATTCTAACTCCTTTAGATTTATGGAACATTTGTTTGGACTCGAAGTATGATTTAATAGAAGCAATGGCTATGAGTTATCCTGTTTTTGATAAAGGAATCTTAGGTGCTTTAAGAGTGGCTCAAATCCATAAATCTTTAGTTTTAAAAAAATTTGAAAGATATGTCAATAGCTATGTTTTCTTTGGTTCTTTAGTTAGAGGCGAAGCTAAACCAACTTCTGATGTAGATATAGGAATAATTATTGATGACACTGATGTAAAGAGAATGCCTCGAATCGAGTTAAAAGAAAAGTTAAGAGCAATAATTTATCAATATATACAAGAAGCAATTGCTCTTGCAGGTGTAAAAAATATACTAAATGTTCAGGTTTGGTTATTGACTGAATTTTGGGACGGAGTAAAGGATGCTAACCCTATTTTTTTTACTTTTATAAGAGATGGAGTACCTCTTTATGATAGAGGAACTTTTTTGCCTTGGAAAGCTCTTTTGAGGATGGGAAAGATAAAACCCACTCCTGAAGCACTAGATATGTTTATGGCTGCTGGAGAAAAAATTGAAGAGAATATTAATAGAAAAATCATCGATATTGTTGTTAGTGACATATATTGGGGAACTATTATGCCAACACAAGGAATTCTAATGTTATATGGCTTAGCTCCTCCAAATGTTTATGAAACTGTAAAATTGTTTAGAGAGGTGATTGTAGAAAAAGAAAAGCTCTTAGAAAAAAAATATGCCGATATTCTAGAGGAAATCCTAATAAAATATTATAAAGGATA
>JAWAET010000070.1:0-4013 GCA_038891175.1 Candidatus Pacearchaeota archaeon | reverse complement strand
AAGAAACGCCATACGTGTCGAGAGGAGAAAAGAATATTACTATAACAACAGAGGCTTTTGATGTTATAGAAGGTCTCTCAGTCAATAGTCCTCCGAGAATCACTTTTATAAAAATAGACGATTCTTTTTCAGAACCATCGAATGAAATAGATCTTTTTGCAGGCGCTACAAATTTTGTTTTTTGTAATGCGACGATTATTGATTTTGATGGAGAAGAGGATTTTCTTTTTAATTCTGTAAAATTTTATCATAACACCTCTTCTTTTTTTTCTTTAGATGCTAAAAGAAATCATTACACTAATGAAAGTTGTTTTATTGACAAATCATTTGGTGATGAAAATGAAATTTTTGTTTCTTGTAAATTTGAAGTGTTTTATTATGCTTCTCCCGGAGAGTGGTTTTGCAATTTTAGTTTTTCTGATTTTTCATTAAAGAATTTCTCTTTTTGGAACACAACAAAAGTAAATGAACTTCTCGCAATAGAAGTAGAGAATACTTTAAATTATGGTCCTCTTATAGCAGACACCATTTCAAACGAAAAAATTTTGAATATTACAAATTTAGGAAATGTAGAGATTAATTTAAGTTTATATGGTTACGCAGAAACTCCTGAAGACGGTTTCTCTTTTAAATGTACTAATGGAGCTACAATTCCTATTTATGAGCAAAAATATAATCTAACTGATTCTAACCCTTCAATTAATACAAAAGAAGAATTAAATGAGAAATATATAAATCTAACAAGTAGTATCAAAATAAAAAAATTTGAACTTTCTCCAAGAGAATTAGATGATATTAATGATGCAATTAAACCTACATTTTGGAGAGTATATGTCCCTCCTCTTATTAGTGGTACCTGTACGGGGAATATAGTATTCGGTGCGGTTTACTCTCCAGAAAACTAAATTTAAATAAAGAAAATGGTAGTGAATAAAATGAAAAAAAAGAAAAAAAGAACAATTGCTTTTTTAGTACTCTTATGTTTTTTTTACTTCCTTTCAGCAGTAGAGGCAGGGCAAGTTGGTGTAAGCCCTGCTTCTCTTACTTTTGATAAAGTATTAAGAGGAGGCTATGCAGAGAAGTATCTTACTCTTACAGTGAATAGTGACGAGACTTACAAAGTAAGAATAAACTTCTCTGGAGAGATATCAAGCTGGTTAGAAGTAGAAAATAGAAGTTTAGAGTTAAATAGGAATAATCCTCTTCGTATTTCTATAAAAGCTCATCCGCCAGAAGATATTCCAAACGGGAATTATACTGGTTTTATTAGAATTTTTATAGAAAGAGATTCTAAAGTAATAGACCAACATGCAGTTAGTTCCATCAAAACAGCTCTAGATGTTTTCGTAGTTATTGAGATTGTAGATTTTGAAATTAAAGAATGCTTAGCAAAAAATTTTAAAGTGTCTTCATCTGAGAAAGGAGAACCTATTATTGTTTCTTTAGATATTTTTAATAGAGGAAATATAAAATTTAAACCAGAGGTAGAATTTAAAATATGGGATTTGGAAAAAAGAAAGTTAATAAAACAAGATAAAGTTTATTTAGATTTTGTTAAACCAACTACCGAGTCTTCTTTAAGTTTTGAAATCCCTACCAGTGATTTTGAAATAGGACAATATTGGATAGATGTTTTTTCAATTGATTGTTATTCTAACCAAGTTCTTACTTTTGATATTTTAGAAGAAGGAGCTTTAAGATCTTCAGGGTACATAAAAGAAATTGTTTTAGACTCTTGGGTAAAAACGGGAGAAACAATGAAGATAATCGTTTTATTTGAAAACAACGGAGAAAAAAATGTTAAAGCAAAGTTTAAAGGAACTATTAGTTTAAATAATAAGATTATAGAAATTTTAGAAAGTGAATTTTTTTCAGTTGCCATAAATGAAACATATCCTTTTGTTTTTTATTTTACTCCAAAAAAAGAAGGCGTATATAAGTTGAGCGGGTCTGTTTATTATGACGGAAAGAAAACTTTTGAGAAAAGTAAAATAATTAATGTGCAAAGCAATAAAAGTTCAATTTTCGTTATATTAAAATACTCTTTTTACTTATTACTTTTAATTGTTATAATATACTTAATTAGAGAAATAAAAAAAGAAAAAAGGAGGCTACATGACTAAAAAATTGCTCTTTTTTATTTTTTTAATTTTCTTATTAAAAATATCTTTTGCACAATTACAAATCCCTTTAGCTAAAGCAAATTTTAATATAGAGAATAGTACTAATTTATCTTTAACTATCTTATATGATTCTTTAGTTTTAGAAGTAATAACGGATAAAGAAAGCAATTGCAAATATTCGGAAGGTCAAGAAATTTCTTTTGATTTGATGCTGCCTTTTGAAGAAGAAGTTGGAATTACACATAGAAAAGTTTTTAACTCTCTTCGAAAAGGTTTATATAACTTTTATGTAAAATGTTCATATAAAAATGGAAGCGTAGCTCAAGGTCTTCTCATTTACTCTATTTTTGTCGATGAATTAATCTCTGCCCAAATAGACATAGAAGGGTTACCGAGACTTAAGGCAGGACAATATGAAGTAATTTTAACTACAAGCACTATTCCTTTAGAAACACCTTCTTTAAGTTATACTTTAGACGGTGTTAATTATATACAAGTTCCTCTTGTCGGAGAAAATTTAAGATGGAAAGGATATATAATCATTCCTCCAAATGCTGGAGAAACCACTGGCTCTTTTAAGTTTTCTGCAAAAGATCTTTATGGAAGAGAGGGTAAAAAAATAACTAAAAATAGTATTTTTATTGTCGATACAAAGAAACCTTCACCAATATCTTCAATTTCTGCAGAAAGCCAAGAAGGTCAAATAAAACTTGAATGGTTTTATGAAGAAGAATTTAAAGAATTTAAAATTTTTAGGTCAAATGAACCTCAAGTTAGTTATACAAATTATTACAAATCTACCGATGAAAAAAAATTTGTTGATACCAACGTAGAAAAAGGAAAAACATATTACTATCGAGTTGCCCCTGTTGATCTTGCTGGAAATATAGGAGATTTATCAAAAGAAGTATATGCCACATCTCTTTTTAAAAATTCAAATTATACTCAGGGATTAAGACCTGAGCTTTTAGGATTATTAGAAAACTTCTTGAGTAAAGTATCTTTTTTTGAAAATAGTTTGAGTGAAATAAAAAATAAATTTGATAATAAAGAAAATAAAGATATTTTTATTCTTTTAGACATTTTTAAAGAGATAGACTCTATCAATAGCGAATTAGCTTCCATTAAAAAAGAAGTAGAAATTTATAAAAAACAAGATCTTACAAGGGATGAATTAACTAAAAAAATAGATTCATTAGAAATAAAACTTGAGTCTCTCAAAAAGAGAATTCCTGAAAACGTAGAAGTATTAGAAGAAAAGAAAATTATTCGAAAAATAGACGAGAATAAAATAAGAGAGTTGTTATTAGCTTATAAAAATGATTTAAGTGAAAAAGATTTAGAAAAAATTATAAAAGATAGTTTAAATTTAATTAAAGAGAAAAATATAGAATTTAGTTCAGAGGCTTATGTCATAGAAATAATATTTATGGACGGAACAAAAAAACAAAAAACGTTGATTAAAGAAAAAATAAAAAGCGAGTTAGAAAGACAAAGCAATGTATCTCTTGTCGTTTCTATTCCTTCCACTTTTGCAGAAAAATTTTCAGAAATTAAATTAAAAAATTCTAAGTATAACATATTAAAAGAAAATTTGATTTTAGGTTTTGATTCTGATACTAAAGAAGTTATTTATTTAATTGATAAAAAAGTAAGTTTAGACAACTTAGAGGAACAAAGTATTTCAATTATTAAAGAGAATATCGAATCAAAAAGAAGTATTATTACGGGAGGAATAATATCTGAAGAAGAAAATTTTTATAATTTTTTTCAAACCGATCTTTTTTTGATAATTTTATGGAGTATTTTTCTTTTTATCCTTATAACAAGGTATGTTCTTTTAAAAAAAACTTTTAAAAAAGCAGTTTTAGAAATAAAAAAGAGGATAGA
>JAWAET010000069.1:0-4094 GCA_038891175.1 Candidatus Pacearchaeota archaeon | reverse complement strand
AATTAATAAAAAAAATTCTTGAAGAAGACGTTCTTTTTTTATTTGATTCGTTAGAAAAATTTTTAAACAACAAAAATTTAATTTCCGACTTTTTCAAAGTAAAATTCAAAAAAATAAAATATATAAAAATACCCACCCAATCAGATAGACACACAAAAGGGAGAAGAGTAATTTTTTTCATTCTCGATAATCAAAAAATAATCAAATATAATCCGCATCAATTTTCAAAAGCAAAAAGTTTTATTGAAATAATAAATAGATTCAACAAAGAAAACGAGATCCAAATTAAAATACCTAAAAGTTTAGAAACAAAAGATGGGTGGTATTCAGAATTTATTCAAACAAAAAATAAAAACATTTCTTTTCTTCAAGCAAAAAAATTTTATTATCAACTGGGGCAGATTTTAGCTTTGATTTACTCACTTAATGGATCTGATTTCCATATGGAAAATTTAATCGCTTCCAAAGAAAAGCCAATCATTTTAGATTTTGAAAGTTTATTCACAAATTTTTCTTTCTACAAAAACAAAAAAATAGAAAACAGCTTAGAATCTACCGGAATAATCGAAAAAAGAAAAAGTAAACAGTTAACAAGTGCTATTTTTGGTGGAAACAAGAAAATAATAAGTCTGGCAAATCCAATAATCCTATTTAAAAATACTGATCTCATGAGAATAAAATACAGAACTTACAGTAAAATAAAATTAGAAAACAGAATCTTTAAAAAAAATAGAAAATTATGGAAACCAGAAAGTTTTAAAAACGAGATGATAAAAGGATTTAAAGATTCTTATCTTTGGATAGAAAAAAACAAGGAAAAAATTTACAAGATTATAGATTCCTATCAAGATACTCTTACAAGAGTAATAGTAAGAAGAACTTCACTCTATACCCTTATCGAACAAAATCTTATCCAACCATTTAATTTGCAGTTAAATAAATTTAAAAGAAAAATAAAAAAAATACTTCGAGAAAATAGCAAAAAAAACCATCTTATAAGTAATGAAAATCTAGAAAAAATTATTAGTTATGAAACAAAAGAAATAGCTTCATATTCAATACCCATCTTTTGGCAAAATATAAGAAAAAAAGATCTTTTTTTTGAAAAAGGGAAAATAAAAAACTTTTTTCCAAAGAGCGCTATTGAACTATTAATATCTAAGTTAGAAAAAATAAATAAAAAAAACTTGGAAAGTAAAATCAGGTACTTAAAGAATTTTTAAAAAATACTAAACATTTAAAATAAAAGCAGTTACAACTGCTCCTATTGTTTCGCTTCTAAAAATTCTTGGACCAAAACTTAAGATCTCCACTCCTTCTTTTTTTGCCAAACCAATTTCTTCCTCGCTAAATCCTCCCTCCGGACCAACAAAAAAATTAACCTCTTCAAATTCTTTAATCTTAGAAATTACCTCTCTTATCGGCTTACCAGAAAAATCCAAAAGAAAAGAAAAAGAATTGTTTTTTAAAGATAAACTCTTTTTCTTCACTAAATCCTCAAAATCTAAAATTTCATTTATTTGAGGAACTAAAATTCTACCCGATTGCTCGGTGGCTTCTTGAGCAATCTTTTTTAGTCTTTCAAAGTTAAGATTAGTTTTAACAGTTCTTTGATTAATAATTGGAGTAATCGAAGAAACGCCGGCTTCGGTTGATTTTTCTACCACCCATTCAAACTTATCTTTCTTTATCACTGACTGAAAAAGATTAACCTTTATTTCCGGCTCGCTCTTGTTTTCTTTTTTTTCCAAGATTTCCAAAACTATCTTCTCTTTTGATAACAGATTTACTCTTACCCTATATTCTCCTTCCCAAGAATTAAAAACATTAATTTCCTCTCCCGGTTCAATTCTTAAAACATTCTTTAATCGATTAAAGGTTGGCCAATCAGCTACTAACAACTCTTTCTTTCCCGATAATGAAAAAGGAAGAAAAAATCTTCTTGTCTTCATTGATAAACCTTAAAAAATTAAAGCTCACTAATTAGCAAGAAAAACATCGTGAAGACCACTTTCTCTTAAACCAGCACCGGTGATTTTAATAAACTCCGCTTTCTGCCAAAGTTCTTTTAAGTCTTTTGCGCCGCAATAACTAAAACCCGAGCGAATTCCGCCAGCTAATTGAGAAAGAATTTCTTCTACTCTTCCTCGATAAGGGATAAAAACTTGATCCGCTCCCTCAGAGACAAAATCAGTCATTGAAAAATTCTCAACAGAAGATCTTTTAATCTTGGCTTCTCTTTCCATCTTGGCTCCAAAAGAAGCCATTCCCCGATAAATTTTAACTCGCTTGTCATTCCAGTTGATTACTTCTCCAGGAGATTCATCGGTACCCGCCAAAAGCATTCCTACCATCACCGCGCTGGCTCCCGCCGCTAATGCTTTTACAATATCTCCCGAATTTCTAATTCCGCCATCGGAAATAATAGGAGTTTCTCCGGCTCCCTTTTTCGCTTCAAAAACAGCACTCAATTGAGGAACACCAGCACCAGTTTTTATTCTTGTCAAACAAACACTGCCACCGCCTACTCCTACTTTAATCGAATCAGCGCCGGCTCTTTTTAAATCAAGCGCTCCTTCTTTAGTAGCCACATTGCCTGCCATTAAATCAATGTGAGGGAATCTTTTTTTAAGAGTTTGAACTGCCTTCAAGCAAGCATCTAAATGACCATGAGCTACATCTACTACCAATAAGTCCACTTCTGCTTTTACTAACTCTTGAGCTCTTTCTAAATAGTCATCTTTAATCCCTACTGCCGCTCCTACCATTAGCCTTCCCTTTTTATCCCTCACCGCTAAAGAATTAAGATGATTTAAAATATCTTTAGCGGTAATTAAGCCCAGTAAGCAATCATTTTTATCCACCAGCGGCAATTTCTCAACTTTATTTTTCTTAAAAATTTCCTGAGCTTTTTCTAAAGAAGTTCCCCTATCAGCCACAATCAAACGAGAACGAGGAGTCATTAGTTCCTTAACTAATTTAGTTTCGTCTTTTTCAAACAAATAATCTCTTTTAGTTAAAATTCCCAAAACTTTTCTTTCCTTATTAACTACTACAAAAGTTTGAACATCGTGCTTTTTCGATAATTCTTTCACTTTTCTTAAGGTAAAGTTTGGTTCTACCACAAAAGGTTCCTCAACAACAAAATTTTCCGCTCTTTTAACTTTTTGAACTTCTTCCACCTCCTTTTCAATCGGTAAAAACCGATGAATAATTCCTAATCCTCCCGCCCTTGCCATTGCAATCGCCATCGCCGATTCAGTAACCGTGTCCATATTAGCGGAAATGATAGGAAGATTGAGGGTGATATGAGGGGAAATTTTTGTTTTTAGACTAACTTGACGACGAGAATCAACTTGAGAATATTGAGGCTTAAGTAAAACGTCATCAAAAGTTAAACCTTCTTCAAGTTGTTTTATTTTTTTTGACTTTTTCATTTTTCTTTAATTTTTACTTTCTAATTACCAAAAAGATTAAAAATTTTCTTTTTTCTTTATTTTAACCAGAAAAAGAAAAAATAAGCAACAAGAATATAGAAGAAAAAAATTTTTCATTTGTAAGACTAGAAGAATTTTGAGAGTATTAGCTTAAACAACAAAGAATCATTCTTTGCTTTTATACAAATTCCTCTTAGAGTTCAAGAAGAAGATTATTTTAAAATATTTGATACTCTTTCTGAAAAGAAGATTTTTAAAAGAATAAATCAGCAAGCAGTAAAAGATTATCTACATTTTACGTTTTTTCCCTTGATTTTACTCTTTCTTATATAATCACCAAAGTAATTACCAAAAAACAAAACCACTAACCTAAATCATTCTCAATTTCCTCTACTTCGCTTTTAATTACTTTTTCTGCATAATCAAAATCTTTTCTTAATTTCTCTAAAATTTTCTCTTCTTCGAGAGTTAACTTTCTTTGAGACTTAATTTTTTCTAGAAAACGAATGTAGCCTTCAACATTTCTATAAAGAACAATAAGAGTACGGTGGATATCTTTTTCTGCTTCTTTTACTTCTTTCTTTAAACCCGCCTTAAATCTTAAAAACTTTTTCCAAAAATATGCAGAAACGACAGCTAAAAGAAAAATAATCGCCA
>JAWAET010000068.1:0-4123 GCA_038891175.1 Candidatus Pacearchaeota archaeon | reverse complement strand
AAATAAGAAATTCCTAAAACTAAGAAGATTGAATAAAAATTAGAAACTTTTAATAAAGAAAAAAAATCGAAAGATTGAGAGATATCTACTCTCCTGTAAATATTAAGATAATACGAATCAAGAATACTCGCAAACCAATTTCCATATTTTAAATAATTAAAAAATAACCAAGGAAAAATAACGCTAAAAAAAGCTACCAAGTTTTTTAATATTCTTTTGATATCTTTAGAAAAAAAAAGAAATGGAAAAAAAATAAGGAAATTATATCTAGACAAAAAAGAGAGTGCAAGAAAATGACCTGAGACTCTCTTAGATAAAAAGGAAAAAGTAAAAAGTATGAAAAAAGATAAAGCTAAAAGTTCTGTTCCCTCAATAAGAGAGTAGTATAAGGTGAAAGGATTTAAAATTAATAAATAAAACAAGAAGCGAATCTCCTCTTTTTTTAAATTATATTTTTTAAAATATTCCTTGAACAAAAAATCGCTTAAGATAATAGAACTTATTAAAAAAAGTGAAGAAACAAAGATTATATAAAAGAAATTTCCAATTTCACCAAAAAACCAAAAGATTCCAAGTAAGAAAGGAGCTAAAGGAGGACGATAAACTTCAAAATATTCTCCATTATAAAAGAGATATTTTCCATTTAGTACATAAACAGAGAAATCCCATCCTCTTTGCCAATAGTTTTGCCAGCAAAAAAAAATCGTAACTAAAAAAAAACAAATGAGAAGAAGTTTGTTTTTGTTAATAAAATCTTTTATTTTTTCAATTTCCATTTTATCAAGCTAAAAATAGCTTTAATACCGTCAAAGAATTTTACTTTTTTTCCTTCTTTTTTTGTTCTTGGTTCGTAAGAAATTGGTACTTCTTTAATTTTAATTTTTCTTCTTAATATCTTCGAGGTTATTTCAGGTTCAATTTCAAAACCATTTGAAGTTAACTCTAATTCTTTTATGACTTCTTTTCTAAATGCTTTGTAACCTGTTTCCATATCTGTTAATTTTTGACCGAAAAGAAGAGATGTTAAGAAAGAAAGGAAAATATTTGCAAAATAATTTGCTAAATAACCTCTTTTATTTTTCTTTAAAAATCTAGAACCATAAACAACTTTCTCTTTTTCTAACTCTTTAATTAGAGAAGAGATCTCTTTAGGATTATATTCTAAATCTGCGTCTTGAAAAACTATATAATCTCCGCTTGCTTTCTCTATCCCTTTTCTTAATGCATATCCCTTTCCTTTATTTTCTTCATAAGAAATAATCTTTATTTTTTTACTAAAATTCTTTAATTCTTTTAAAGTATTATCTTTGCTTCCATCATTTATTACAATGATTTCTTTTTTTAACTTTAGTTTTAAGACTTCTTCTAAGACTTTTTTTATTGTTCTCTCTTCATTGTATACCGGAATAATTATAGAAACTTTTTTCATCTTGTTATTAACCAAACACCTAACACTATTAGAATAACTCCAAATATTTTATAAGTAGTGATGCTTTCCTTAAAAAAGAAAAAAGAAAGAAAAGTTACGAAGATATAACTTGTTGCTATAACAGGATATAGCACAGATAGCTCTCCTTGCTTCAAAGAAAAAATAAAAAGAATTGCTGAAATTCCATAAAGAAAAACTCCGAAGAAAAAGTAAGGATTTTTTAAAATTCCTTCTATACTTAAAGAGAAACTTTTAGAAGCAAGCTTGAAGAAAATCTGCCCAAAGGAGCCTAAAAGAGCACAAAACATCACTAAGAGAATTAATAATGTTTTACTCATTTTTGTTCAAATAATCTTTTAGTTCTTTAATGTTTTTAGGAGAGTAAGGCTTTTTTCCCTCTATAAATACTGAAGGAGTATAATTAATCTCAAACTTTTTCATTAGTCTTTTTATTAATTCTAATTCTAAATCGCCATCTATCGAATAAACTTGGATTTCTTCTTTGTCTCTAACTAATGAAGATATCATTTCCCCCAAAATTTCAGATTCTCTAATTTTTTCTTTACTGTTATTATAAAAAAAGAGTAGAATTGTTTTGTTCAAACCACATCTTTCTATTTGTTCTTTTGTTATAAGATAATGCTGCATTTGTGCAAGAGTATAAATCTTTTTTTGAGTTAAAACTCTCCAATCGTCTTTTCCAAGAGCGTTCTCTAAATCACTTATCTTGCTTATATGAAAATAAAAAGCTTTGTTAAATTCTTGTGAAAATTCTTTTGAACAGAGGTCTTCTCCAGAGATTTTATTAGAAAATGCTACTTCAAAAATTTTATTTGTATTATCAACTCCTTCTCTGATCAATTCACTACTTCTATAATAATTTATTTGAAAAAAAAGAATAAAGATTAATATGAAAAGAAGAGTTCCAAATATGAAAGAGGAAATGTAAACCCAAGGTTCTTGAAATTTCTTTTGTGCCATTTCGTTTAGATGTTTTTTTTATTTAAAAAGTTAGTCCCATTTGTTCTCTTTAGAGAAGAAGTAACTTATTATTGAGATTATCCACCAGACAGCATAGAAAAGACCATAAAAAAAAATGAATAAAAAGGATCCTATATAAAAACTTTCTTTACAACCTGTTTTTTTTCTTGAATAAAGATTATAAGAAAATGTGACGATAATTAAAAGAATTGTAAATAAAAATAAAGGTTCATTGAATAAACTAAAAAATTTTCTTTCAAGCGTTAAAAAAAATAAAGAGTTATCAAATGAGAAGACGAGTCTTTGAGTTATATCAAAACCGAATGAATTTAGAATTAAGTATTCTTTATAAGCAGAATCTAATGTCTTGTAAATAAAATATGAAAAAAGAAAAAGAGAGAAAAAAATAGAAATCCAAACTAAAGGAAAAATAACTAAACCCAAATCGCCATAATCCTTACTTAAAATATTTAAATAATTAAGATAATTTTTTATCGAACCAGTATACCATCTTTTTCTTTGTTTTGTTAATTCTTTAAAATTCTTAGGCCCTATAGTATAAACTACTGCTTTTTGAGCATTAGCAATTTTATATTTTAAAAATTGGATTCGTAAAGCCATTTCAAGATCTTCTGTTAAGTTTCCTTTTTCAATACCAACGAATCCCCCATATTTTTCAAAAAAAGATTTTCTATATGCAGAAAAAGCTCCAGGAGTTACATGAATAGATTCTAGAATATGAAACGTTTTTCTTAAATAAATACCGAAGAGATATTCTCCCTGTTGTAACTTCTGCCAAAATGTTTTTGGTTTATAAATGAGCATGGAAGGAGTAACGCACATCACCTCTTTATCTTTAAAGTATTTTATCATCTCTTTTGCAGCATTTTTTTCTGCGAAAGTATCTGCATCCATTGTAATTATAAAATCTCCTCTTGCTTTTGAAATACCCAAATTTAATGCTTTTGCTTTTCCTTCGTTTTTTTTAGTAAAAACTCTTAGATACTTGCTTTTAATTGACTTTGCTATCTGATAAGTTTTATCTTTGCTACCATCATCTATAACAATAACTTCAAATCTGTCTCTTGGATAATCTAAATTCAAAGCGCTCTCGATTGTTTTTTTTATTGTTTCTTCTTCATTATATGCAGGAATAATTATTGAAAGAGAAGGCAATTCTTTTTCTTTAAATAAAGGATACTTCTTATTTAAATTTTTTATAAAGATAATAGAATAAAAAGAAAAGATTAATAGCGAAATATAAATTGATATGTAGATTAAGACTTCTCCTACCATTTTTACTCCTTTTTTTCTATATTAAAATATTCATAGAAGTTCTCAGTTAAAAAAAGCTCGTATGTGTGACCTGCTTTCTTAGCATTGATGAGACCCATTTCTAAAAACTTCTTTATGTGATCATAAGCTTTATTTCCTCTTATTCTGATGACTACTGATTGTTTAATTGGCTGTTTATGTGCTATAACTGCCAAAGTTTCCTGTTCTGCTTTTGTGAATTCTGACTTTCCTGTAGCAAGCTTATTAACCAAATAGTGGTATTTTTCAGCAACATCCATCTTCCAATATTCCTCTCTATTTATCACTCTTATAGCGCCTTCCGAATATTTTTTCTCTATTTTTCCTAAAATTTCTTTTAGAAAAAGAGGATTGATATCTGTTAAAGATACAAGTTCATTTAAACTTAAAAATCTTCCC
>JAWAET010000067.1:1179-4159 GCA_038891175.1 Candidatus Pacearchaeota archaeon | reverse complement strand
ATTTTTTTAAGGACTCATTCAAAAGAACAACTTCTTTTCTTAAGGAACCTGTAGAAAAATTTCCAGGTATACACTTAGTAAGAGTTTCGTTTTTTACACCTGCAGAAATAACTAAATAATATTTATAAGAAGAGATCTTTTTTGTAGAGATATTTCTTCCATTCAGAATCTCATCGATAGAAGGAGGTATACACGGAGAATCACTTCCACTTACATTTAAGAATAAAACAAAAGCGTCACTAGAAGTTAAATTGAAAAAAGAAGATTTAAGAATTTCTTGCATAGACAAATAGTCCTCTTTAGGATTCTTAGAAGGATTTATAAAAATTAAAATAAATACTAAAGCACTTACGAAAATACTAAAAGCAAGTATGAAGTCTATATGAGTACTCCCTTTTTTCATAAATCTTTTCATTTTTTTTTATTTATAATCTTTTTCATATAAAATTTTAACTGAAAAATAAAAAATAAATAATATCTAAGTAACATAAAAAAGTATGGATTAAAAAACTTCTTAATATTGGACAATTTTAGAGTCGCTTCAATAGAAAAAGGAATTACAAAGGAAGTAAAAATTTGAATGGCTCTCCATCTTAAGTACAATTAAAATAAAATAACAAAAATAAGAGAAGAGTTTATTAAAATAAAAGATTAGAAAATCTGAAAAGAAAAGGTTATTTAAAATTTAGATAATCTCTTTAACATTATTAGAAATAAAGAAGTTATTTCTTAAGAAAAGAATAACGAAAATAAAACAGCAAAGAGTTAAATAATAATTTCATTATTGATTCTCTGCTAAACCTTTTCTATTTCTAATTTGCATAATAACTTTTTGTTGAAGTTCGTTAGGTAATCTTTCGAATACCTGATCAATTAAACTTGAAACACCTCTTCCTCCAGTAGCACTTCTTAAATCGCTACTCCATCCTATCATCTCTGCTACAGGAATCTTCGCTTTTATAAAAGAAACAATCCCCTCTTGTTTAGCATCTAATATTTGACCTCTTTTCTGTGTAACTAACTTCGTAACATCTCCCATATATTCAGTAGGTATTTCAATTAAATGAGTTTGTACAGGTTCAAACAAAACCGGAGAAGCATTCTTAAATGCATTTTGTATAGCTTCTCTTATAGCAGGATAGACTTGTGCAGGACCCCTATGAATAGCGTCCTCATGAAGTTTCATATCTACCACAGAAACTTTAAGATTCGTGCAAGGTTCTCTCGCTAAAGGACCTGCTTTCATTACCATTTCAAAAGCGTCTAAAATGAGTTCTATTACTTCGCCTATGTATACTTCTCCTTTAGTTTTATCTAAGAAGACATTTCCCATAAACACATCTCTATACTGTCTTGCTTCCTCATTAGATACTCCTAAAGATGCTAAAATTTTCCATAGTTTATCATCTTTCTTTTTCACTCTCCCTTCTGGAAGCTCTCCTCTTTCTATAGCCTCTGCAACAGCAGGCTCGAGAGGTTCTACTTGTAAATAAAAAGTGTTATGTTTATTTGGAGACCTACCCTCAGTTATAGGAGATGGTTTTAAAACAGTTTCTCTATACACAATTATAGGATTAGAAGTCTTTACTTGAACTCCTTTTTCTTCTCTTATTCTTCCCTCTATTATTTCTAAGTGAAGCTCTCCCATTCCGGAAATTAAGTTTTCTCCAGTTTCCTCATTAATTTCAATTTTAATAGAAGGATCTTCCTTTGCAACTTTTCTTAAAACATCTATAAGTTTAGGAAGGTCTTGCGATTTTTCTACACTAATTGATTTTGTAATAACTGGTTGAAATATATGTTTCATCTCTTCGAAAGGAGTTTGTTCATTTAAAGTTATTGTCTCTCCAGCTTCTGCATTGACTCCTGATATAGCACAAATATTTCCTGCAGTTACTTCTTCAACTAATTCTGGTTTAATACCATCATAGACAAAAACTTGTTGGATTCTTTGTCTTTTCTTAGACAAATTTAAATAAACCTCTTGTCCTGTCTTTAAACTACCTGACCAAAGTCTCCCAGCACAGATTTCTTTTCCTGAACGAGGATCAATAACTATTCTAGTTATAACAAAAGCAGTCTCTCCATTTATATCGCAATTAATCAAATTTTTACCAAATTCGCTCTCAAGATCTCCTTTCCAAATCTTAGGAATCCTATACTTTTGAGCTTCCTTAGGAGAAGGTAAATGTTTAACTACTACATCCATAATAGCTTCAAACAATGAGCAATTTTTCCATACCCACTCTTTTCTTTCATCTTCAGACATATTTTTTTCATAAAGTTTGTAAATATCTGCGAAAGAAACTCCTTTCTTTTTCATAAAAGGAATTGTAAGAGCCCAATTATCTCTTGCTGAACCGAAAGCAACACTACCGTCGTTCACACTAACTTGCCATTTTGTTTTAAATTCTTTTTCTGCTATATTTGCAACCAGTGTATTAAACTCGTTGATAATTCTTACAAATCTTTCTTGCATTTGTTGAGGTGTTAATTTCAACTCTTTAATTAATCTGTCTACTTTATTAATAAAAAGAACAGGTTTTACTCTTTCTCTTAATGCTTGTTTTAGCACTGTTTCGGTTTGAGGCATTATTCCTTCAGAAGCACAAACAAGAACAATAGTCCCATCGACAGCCCTCATAGCTCTTGTTACGTTTCCAGAAAAGTCTACATGACCTGGAGTATCTATGAGATTTATGAGATACTCTTGATTTTCATATTCGTGAACCATCGAAACATTTGCTGCATCAACAGTTAAGAGCCTTTCTTGTTCATCTGCGTGTTGCCAAGTTGCCATCCCTCCTTCTAAATCACCTGCATTCTTAGCAGCTAGTTTTCCTGCAGCTGCAAGTAAATTATCTGTAAAAGCAGTTTTTCCATGATGAATATGAGCAGAAGTAGCGATATTTCTAATTAAATCGACATTCTTCATTAATCTTTTTATTTTATCAAAGTTCTTTTCGCCTGTAGCCATATT
>JAWAET010000067.1:0-1169 GCA_038891175.1 Candidatus Pacearchaeota archaeon | reverse complement strand
TATTCTGTTGTAAAAAGAATTATTTTTAAACTTTTTGTTATTTTAAAATTTCTTAACTCTTTAAAGTTGGAGATTAAATAAATATTTAAAACTTTATTTATACTTTTTTAGATGATAAAAACAGAAAAAGATATAGATTACAAAAGAATCTCTTTAGAAGAAAAAGTGTTTTGGAGCCCTACTTCTCTTAAAATGTATGATGAATGCCCTAAACAATATTTTCTTTATAAAATAATAAAAGCAGAAAGAAAAGCCCAACCCGAAATAATAAGAGGGAATATACTTCATAGAATGATAGAAAACTTTTGGAAAGTCAAAGATAACAGATACGTCGATACTCCTTCGTATAAAGATGAAGAAGCTTTTGCAGGAGTAGCACGCTCAAGAATTGCTTTTGTTAGAAAAGAGGCTTATGAAAAAAGAATTATAAAAGAAGGATATGTAGATGAAAATCTTCTTTGTGTGTTAAGTTCGAAGAGGTTTATTGAAGAAACTGAAGAAATGGCAAGGATGATATACAGAAGATATTCGAAAGAAGAAGAAAAAGAGAAAGTAAAAAGCGGAAAAAGAAAAGCAGAAATAACAATAGAAGGATATATTAATTTTGATAACGAAAAAATATTTTATAAAGCTAAAATTGATGAATTACTTACTCCTCTTATAATAAGAGATCATAAATCAGGATATTATCTCTTATCAGAAGAATTTATAAAAAAAGACTTACAATTTAGCTTTTATGCTCTTTCTTTATGGCAGGCGTTACAAAAAGAAGATTCTCTCTTAAAAAAAGATTATATGGAGTATGCTAATCTAGATCTAGAGAGTTTTTTAGATTTACTCGAAATACAAATACACCACATTCCTTCTTTATATAGATTAAGAGAGAAAAATCTTCCATTACCTATAGAATCTCAAATAATCTCTACAAAAAGAAATGTGAACCATATAAAAGAACTAATTTATACTTTAAAACAAAAAGAGGCACAGATAAATTCGAGAAACTTTCATCCAACGACAAATACATACATTTGTAGTTATAAATGTGGATACAAAGAAATATGCGAAAATTTTGATACTGAAAGAATAATAAAAAGAATAGAAGAGGAAAACTTAAAAAGAAAAAAAGAAGAAAATTCTCTCTTCGAGTATTTTGATATAAGAATAGGAGA
>JAWAET010000066.1:0-4168 GCA_038891175.1 Candidatus Pacearchaeota archaeon | reverse complement strand
AAAGAATTTTAAATTATAGAAAAACAATAAAGAACATTTTAGAAAAAAAAGATAAAAGAAAATTAGTAATATGCGGGCCTTGCTCTATTCATAACTTAGAAGAAGGAATAATTTATGCAAAAAAACTTAAAGAAATTTCTGAAGAAGTGAAAGAAAGTCTATTTGTGATAATGAGGACTTACTTAGAAAAACCTCGGACCACTGTAGGATGGAAAGGATTTCTTTATGATCCTTATTTAGATGGAACTAACAAAATAATAGAAGGTATAGAAAAAGGAAGAAAATTTTTAAAAGAAGTAAATGAGATAGGTCTACCTTGCGCGTATGAATTTTTAAGAACGGATACTCCTCAATATTTAGCTGATTTAATCTCGTGGGGTGCTATTGGAGCGAGAACAACAGAGTCACAGCCACATAGAGAGCTTGCTTCTGGATTATCTATGCCTATAGGTTTTAAAAATAATACTTCTGGAGATATCTTTTCTGCAATAAACAGCTGTGTAGCTGCAAAATATTCTCATAGTTTTCCAGGAATAAATAAGTATGGAAAATTAGTCAGTGTAAAAACTTTGGGTAATCCTTATTGTCACGTGGTTTTAAGAGGTGGAAATGGCATTCCTAACTATTATCCGGAGAAAATAAAAGAAACCGCCTTGCTAATGAAAAAAGAAGGGCTAATTCCTAACATATTAGTAGATTGTAGTCATGCAAATTCAAATAAAATTTATATAAATCAAACAAAAGTAGCAAAAGAAGTTTTACAACAAATAATAGATGGAAATAATGATATCATAGGTATAATGTTAGAATCAAATATAAATGAAGGAAAGCAAGATTTCCCAAAAAATAAAGAAGAAATCTCTAATCTAAAATACGGAGTTTCTATAACAGATGCTTGTATTTCTTTAGAAGAAACTAAAAAAATTTTAAAAGAGTGGGACTATTACTTAAGAAGAACGACTTCTCATTCTTAAAAGGTTTCTCAATTAGTTAAAGAAGTTTAAATAATTTTAGTTAAACTTTAAAAGAATCCTTACTTTCTCTTTTTATGGAAAATACAAATTTATTTGCAGATAATGAAAAATTGATAAAAGAATTCGGAGCAAGTAAAATCTCTCAAATAAAAAACTTGCCAAATATAAAATATTTTAGGAACGGTTTAGTTTA
Source organism: Candidatus Pacearchaeota archaeon (assembly GCA_038891175.1). Taxonomy (GTDB): domain Archaea; phylum Nanobdellota; class Nanobdellia; order Pacearchaeales; family GW2011-AR1; genus CAKZRD01. Next base: position 3,001 of record JAWAET010000066.1, on the reverse strand, counting down.
TTCTCATAGAGATTTTGATAAATTTTTTAGAGCATTAGAAAAAGGAGAGAAATGCGCAATAGTTTCCGGTGTGAATGCTTCAGGTGTTTTACATCTCGGTCACAAAGCAGTTTTTGATATTAATTTGTTCTTTCAAAGAAAATATAATATTCCCGTTTTTATTCCAATATCTGATGATGAGAGTTACGTAGCAGGAAAAGTAAAAAGTCAGGAAGAAGCATTAAGAAATTCATTAGAGCTTGCTAAGGACATGCTTGCTTATGGTTTTGATCCAAATAAAACTTTTTTTATTATTGATCAGATTTATACGAATATATATAACTTAGCAATAAAGCTTTCAAAGAAAATAAATTATTCTGAAATAAAAGCGACTTATGGTTATAAAGCCGAAGAAAACATAGGATTACACTTTTATCCTGCCGTTCAATCAGCTCATATTCTTTTACCTCAAGAAAAATTCGGAATAAAAAATGTGTTAGTTCCTATAGGTCCAGATGAAGATCCTCATTTGAGAATATGTAGGGATATTGCTTCAAGGTTTAATTACGAAAAGCCTTCTGTTATTCATGTGAGATTTTTAGAAGGAATAGATGGAGAGAAGATGTCTAAATCGAAGGATAACGCAATATTTCTAAGAGAAGATATTGGTATTGTTCGAAAGAAAGTAATGAAAGCTTTATCTGGTGGAAGAAAAACAATAGAAGAGCATAGGAAATTTGGAGGAAATCCTGATGTAGACATGTCTTTTAAATATTTGAAATATTTTTTTCTAGAAGATTCTAAGTCTCTCGAAGATAAGTATAAAAAGGGAGAGATTCTCTCGAGTGAAATGAAAAATTACTTGTTAGAACACTTAATTCCTTTTTTAGAAAATTTCCAGAGAAATTTAAAGAATATCAAAAAAGAAGAGATAGAAAAATGTATCCTGAAAAATAATAACTTTCTTCTCTAGAATCTTTTTCATTTCTTTAAAGATAAATAATCTTATAAAATAAAAAAGAAACATTTTTAAAGGAATTTTTTTTAAATTTCGTATGGTCCTTAAAGTAGTAAGTGCGACAGATTTGAGAGTTGGAAGCAATATTTATTATGAAGGAGAAGCATGTGTAATTAAGTCTATAGAAACTTCTAAGACAGGCAAACACGGTGCTAGCAAATGTAGGATGGAAGCATTAGGTTTAGTTAGTGGTAAGAAGAAAGTGATTGTTTGTCCTGGCCATGAGAGATTTGAAGTTCCTCTAATAGAAAAAAAGAAAGCTCAAGTACTATCTGTTAATGGAGATAACGCTTCTGTAATGGACAGCGATAGCTTTGAAACTCTCGAGATACCTATTTCAGAAGAAATAAAAGACCAAGTAAAAGAAGGAGCGAACGTTGAGTATTGGGATATTGAAGGAACTAAAATTTTAAAGAGAGTGTTTTAAATGGCAACAAAAATACCTTCAGCCTATAGAAGATTATTTCATAATGTTTTTTTTTGTAAAGTGTGTAAACAAAAAATAAGGGTTAATCCATCACGAATAATTTCAGGGAAAGTCACTTGCAGAAGATGCAAATCCAGAGCCTTTAGGGCAGTAAAAACAAAGTAAATATGGATAAAATTATCTTATTAGACTTGATTTTATTAGTAATATTTAGCTTAGCAATAGCTATTTTTCTTTATAAGAATAGAAGAAGTTTGAAAAGAGAAGGGCTTTTATTTCTTTTCAAAACGCAGTTAGGAGTTTCTTTTATAGAAAGATTTGCAAAGAAGAATGAGAAAATTCTTCGTAAAATGGGTTATCCAATTATATTCTTATCAATCATCTTAATGATAATTATATTCTCCTTATTTTTATTCAATGCGTATAGCTACGTTAGATTTCCAAAGGAAGTAAAAGAAGCGACAAACGGGGCAGTTCCTGTTGCTCCAGTAATTCCTTATTTCCCTCAAATATTTGGTTTAGATAATTATTTCCCTAACTTTTATTTTATATACTTCATAATAGTTTTCTCTATTGTCGCTCTTTTTCACGAATTTTCACATGGGATTTTTATGAAATTATACAATGTCAGAATAAGGTCTACCGGTTTTCTTTTTCTAGGTCCTATCTTGGGTGCTTTTGTAGAACAAGACGATAAACAATTCAGAAAAAAGAAGAATTATGAACAGATGGTGGTTTTAGGTGCAGGTGTTTTTTCTAATTTTATGCTGGCTATCTTTTTTTTCTTCATTCTTGTAATATTCTTTTATACTTTTTATAATCCTTCAGGGTATATCATTTCGAATTATGCTTACGAATTTATCGATGGTAAAAATATTAGTTATACAGAAAATTATAGCGAAGATTTTTTAAAAGTAATTACAAAAGATAATAACAGCTATTTTTTACCTTTAAAAGTTTATGAAAAAATAAACTTTAGCGAATCTGAAAATCTTTTAGTCTTTTATGATTCTCCTGCTTTTAGAAATAATCTTTCCGGTGTAATAAGAGAAATAGACGGTAAGAAAATAAGAAACTTTCAAGATTTTAGAGAAGAAATTCTTAAAAAAAATCCTTCTCAGAAAATTAATATAACTATAATGAATAAAGATGGAGAAATAAAAACTTACGAGATATCTCTTTCAACAAATCCTCACAACTCTTCTTTAGGTTTTTTAGGAATTTCTACGCCTTTTGTTTCTCCTCCAAAAAGTCTTTTTAAGAAAGCAATATACTACTTGGCTTTCTTTAAAAATCCTTACACTTATTATGAGTCAATAATCGATAAAAAAATAACAGAATTCTTTTATTACTTTATATGGTGGTGTGCTCTAATAAATCTCTTCGTAGCTTTATTTAATATGCTTCCTTTTAGTATTTTCGATGGAGGAAGATTTAGTTATTTATTATTTTTGTCTCTTTTTAAAAAAGAGAGTTATGCAAAAGCAGCTTATAAAGTAATCTCTTCTCTAGTAGTACTTTCTCTTATTTTGATAATCTTTTCATGGCTAATCTCTAAGATAGTTTTTTAAAAATGA
>JAWAET010000065.1:0-4293 GCA_038891175.1 Candidatus Pacearchaeota archaeon | reverse complement strand
TTTTTTCTTTTTAAAATAAGATAGAACAATTCTTTTTTTTCTTTTCTATAAACTACAACAAAAACTGCTTTTCTATATTTTTTCATTTTTTTTAAAAATGTTTTTTATTTAAATTCTTTTCTAAATTAATAACTCTCTTCTTTTGTAAAGAAATTTAAACTTATTCTCCCTTTTAAAATAATGAAAAAGGAAATAATCTTGATTGCGGCAATCTCAGACTTATATGGTAAAAGAGTTATAGGAAAAGAAAATAAACTCCCCTGGCATTTTAATGAAGACTTGAGGAGGTTTAGAGAGTTAACTCTTAATAAGCCGATAATCTATGGAAAGAACACTGCTCTTTCGATTTATTCAGAAAAAGGCTCTCTTTTACCTAAAAGATATAATCTTATAGTTTCAAAAACGTTAAACGAAGAATTTTTTAAAGAAGATAAAGAGAAGAATATATACTTTAAAATTTTTAAAGATTTAGAGAGCGCTATTAATTTTGCTTTTGAAATTAACAGCAGCGTTTATATTGCGGGAGGTCAGCAAATATTTGAACAAACTATTAATCTTCCTTTAACTTCTAGATTAGAGATTAGTGAAATTAAAGAAAATTTTGAAGGAGATTGTTTCTTTCCACCTATTGATCTCACTTGGGTTCTTTCGGAAAGAAAAGAGTCGGAAAAGATTAATTTTTTAACTTATAAAAGAATCCTCTTTTGAAATCACTCTAATTTTACAGCAGTACCGTAAGCCATCATCTCTGATGCGCCTTGCATCACATCTGAAGTCATAAATCTTATTCCTACTATAGCATCAGCACCGAGCTTTTGTGCCTTTTTAATCATTCTTTCAAAAGCTTCATCTCTAGATTTCTCTACCAATTCTGTATAGGACCTTATTTCACCACCAACTAAATTTTTTAGAAAAGCACCAATATCAACTCCTATATTTCTTGCTCTAACAGTACTCCCTCTAACCACTCCTAAAATTTTTTTTATTTTCCTTCCAGGTACGCTCTCAGTAGTAGATAAAATTATCTCTTTCATTTTGTTTTTAAGAAAAGAAAAATCACTCCTATGATTATTAAAAGAACTCCGAGTAAAAGAGTTATTAAATTTTTAGAAACAGAAGAGATATCTCCTACTAAGAAACCTGCACTTAGAAATAATACACTCAAAATTATTTTATTTATTTTTTCCATAAAATTTAGACGTTACTCCTTTTTATAAAAGTTACTCTTTTCTTTTATTTTTTAAAATTTGAATTTCCCTTTAAATTTTTTTGCTATGCGCATCATCAGTTTTTTGTTTATCTTTCCTTCTTCAAATCCTTCAAGAGATGATTGCGACTTTATTAAATCTCTCATAATCTTGTATTGTTTTAACATCTCTTTTATTTCACTAGTGGTTACTCCAGAACCTTTTGAAATCCTTTGAATTCTTGTTGTTTGTTTTTCTAACAAATCAGGATTTTCTCTTTCTTCTTTAGTCATTGATTGAATTGCATATTTCCATCTCTTTATTTTCTCTTGTTGCTTTTCTAATTCTTCTTTTGAAATCTTATCTGATGCCGAGCTAAAGCCAGGTATCAAAGAAAGAAGTTTATCAAAACTACCTATTTGATTCATCGAATCTATTTGCTCATAGAAATCTTCTAAAGTAAGCTTTCCTTCTTTTAATTTCTCTTCTATTCTTTTTTGTTGTTTTTCGTCAATAGCAGAGTGCACTTTATCTATAAGTGTTTTTAAATCTCCCATTCCTAATATTCTCGAGATGAAAGACTCTGAGTCAAACACTTCTATATCATAGATTTTTTCTCCAGTACCTATAAAAAAAATTGGTGCTTTCGTTTGTGCACAAGCTGTTAAGGCTCCTCCTGCTTTTGCAGTGCCGTCCATCTTAGTTATTATTACTCCGTCTATTGAAAGTGCTTTTTGAAACTCTTCTGCTTGTTTTTTCGCAGCTTGCCCTATATCTGCAGAGATTACCAAAATTCTATAATCTGGTTTAATCAATTTGTCTATCTTTTTTATTTCTTTTATTAACTCCTCGTTTAAAGCATCTCTACCTGCGCTGTCTATAAGAACTAAATCAAAATTTTCTAATTTCTCTTTGTATTTCTTAATTATATTAGTAGGTTCTTTCTCTTCTTTGTCCACGAAGCATTCGATTTTCGCTTTTTCGCACATCTGTTCTAATTGGTCCATTGCAGCAGCTCTTTGCGTATCAAGACCTAAAGCACAAACTTTCTTTCCTCTTTTAGAAAAATAAAAACCTACCTTAGCAATAGTAGTTGTTTTTCCTGAACCATATAAACCTAAAAAAAGAATTTTTGTTTTTTTATCTATTTTTATTTGTCTTCCTTCTCCAACTATCTCTTTTAATTTTTCATGAAGTAAAGCAATAATCTGTTCTTTTTTATCTATATCTTTTATGTTCTCTTTTAAAGAAATCTCTTTTATTTTTTTTGTTAAATCTAAAACAAGCCCAACATCTACATCCGACTCAATCAACGCTCTTTGTAATTCTTTAATAACAGAATCTACTAATTTTTTATCTACGAATATAGAATTTGTAATCTTCTTTAAACTGTTACTTATTGCATTTGAAATTTTTTCTAAAACCATTATTTTTTAAAACAAAGATATATTTTAAGCCTTTCTTTACTAATTATCTAATAAACCCTGATAAAGTTAGCCTACTTCTTCATAAATCTCCTTCTTAATATTAAAAACCATACGATATTAATCAGAATAAGTATAACTACCAAGACAATTAAGATGAACACTATATTGCTCTCTTTTTCTGTTTTTTCAGAAGAGATTACATAGCCCAATCCTTTAATTTCTATTTTATCTTTAAACACTTTTAAACCTATACTTTTTTCTTTAGAGATATCTCCAAAAATTATAGAAAGTTTTGCTTCATAATCCCCTTCTTTGACTCCTGCTGTGTCCCAGAATGTCGTGAAGATTTTTTTAGAAAAAGGTTCTAAATCGTATGCTGCAGATTTAACATCGGAAATTAATTGCTTTTTCTCATCATATATTTCCATTCTCGTATATGCTCCTTTTATTTGTTCGCTCCATTTGTTTTCTATCAACATTTCAAACTTTGCTATATCTCCCAAACGAAAATTTTTTACTTCTATATTTTGTAACTCTAACTCGGGATTTCCAATTCTAAATATTTTTTCCAACTCTTTTGTTTCTCCGTCATACAAAAGAGTTATTTTTGCTAAGTATTTCCCTACAGAAATATTAGAGGGCTTCCACTTATGAACTATCTCTTTTCTTTCTCCAGAATTTAAAGAGATTTCTTTGGTATAAAAACTATCTATCTTCTCATTTAGTTGATTAAATATGTCTATATTTGCTTTAAGAGAAACAATATCATGCTCTCCCCTAGACAAAACATCAATTAAGAAAACTACTCCTTCTTGCGTATCAAGAATGTTAACTTCAAAATCTGCATATTTTCCTGGATAATTCTTAAATATTTGAATCGTATGAGAAATTGCGACAGTTGCACCTACAAATGCTTCTCCATTTCTATCTTGTTTAGGCAAATTCATAATAACTATCTCTCCATTATTTAAACCTGGTTTTATGTTGGAAGGAACTTTCACTTTAAATTTTATTTGTTTTGATTCTTCTGTTGGAGATACTTTAACAGTGTTTTCTGTTAGATAAATGTCCTTAGCTAAATCTCCTTGAGTGTACAAAACAAGATTTAATTCTTCTTTGTCTGAATTAATTATTGTTAAAGTACCTTCGTACTCTTTTCCTTCTATAAAATCAAAAGAAGTTCTAGAAGGAGTAACTCCAAAAGCAAGCACTTCCTTGAATAAAAAAAGAAGTATAAAAAAAATAAAAATCTTTTTCTTCATTTTTCTTCTCCAAAAAATTTATTTCCCTTACTCTCTTTTCTCTCCTCGGGCAAAAGAATAAAAGATTCTAAAAAATCAGTATCGTTGAAAACCTTTACTCTCAAATTAACATTTCCTCCATTTACAACTTCAAAACTATCATTAATTTTTCTTATTTTTAATTCAATCTTTGAAATCACTTTCAATGTTCTTATCTCACTCTTTAAACCTGTCAAACTCTCTGCTTTCCAAAAATATTCTCCTGGCTCAAGAGTTACTTTTTTCCCATCAAATTTAATCTCGATAGGATTTGTAAAATTTTTATCTTTGGATATTAAAACCCTATTTGCATTTTCTATTTTGAATAAAATTGGTTCTGTAGTTTCATAATTATCTACAGGAGATATAACTAGTGGCTGAGAAAACTTAAAAAGAAAA
>JAWAET010000064.1:0-4396 GCA_038891175.1 Candidatus Pacearchaeota archaeon | reverse complement strand
ATTTAGGCTTGCTTCATATCATAATCTTTTTTTTATAACAAAATTAATAGAAGAAGCGAAAGAGAGTATAAAAAGGAAAGAATTCTCTTTCTTTAAAAAAAGAATTGAAAGCATTTGGAGAGCCTAATTAAATTTTGAAGAAATTTAATAATTAAGAAAGGTTTTGAAATAATTACAAAACTAAACATTTAAAAATAACTCTTAATTATTTTTTTTATGGGAGATGAAATTCTTTTACCTGCGTATGGAGGTTTAACAAGATTTAGAGAAGAGTATGAATCTAAAATCCAATTTGAACCTGGAACAGTTATAGTATTTGTAATTCTTACTATCATCTTTGTTCTTCTTCTAAATCTTCTTTACTAAAATGTTTGGAAATTTTAATCCTAAACAAATAGAAGGTTTAATGAAAAAAATGGGAATAGCTCAAAATGAGATTCACGCAAAAAGAGTTATTATCGAATGCGAGAATAAAAATATAATTATTGATAATCCCTCCGTAATACAAATAAAAATGCAAGGAAATGAGAGTTTTCAAATTTCTGGTGACATTTCTGAGGAAGAATTTCTTTTTAATGAGGAAGACATAAAATTAATAATGGAAAAAACGAAAAAATCTAGGGAAGAAGTGGTTAAGTTTTTAGAAAAAAACGACGGAGATATTGCACAAACAATATTAGATTTATCGAGTTCTAACTAAAAATTTATACAAGAATTCGAAGAAATAATAAAAATCATTTAACCTACTAAAAACTTCTTTTTTTCTTTAAATAATTAACTATTTCTTCGCTTATGAAAGGCTTTTCATTTAAAACCAAATAACGAAAAGGCAATTCTATACTTTCATAATCGTTTATTTTTAAAACAAATTTGTTTTTAAAACGCATTTCTTTAAGAGGAACTCCTTCAATAATTTTTTTAACTACTAATACTGCGTTATCTGTAGGAAATTGTTTTTTGCCTATATTCCTTTTTTCGCAACTAATTAAAAAAGAAGAGAGCTCTTTTTTAGTTCTTTTTTTAGGAGGAAAATCTCCTAGAATCCCTCCGAAGACAAAGTAGTCAAAATTTTTTGATTCTTCAGGAGTTAGCTCTTTTTCTGCTTGAGGATCTAAAACACATACTTTTGTTTCATCAATATTTTTTTCTTTCATTAATAAAAAAAATCTTTCTTTAAAGATTTTTCCTAATCCTTCAAGATTTTTATTTTTTCTTTTTATATTCGTTATCCAGAGGTTTTCTTTTCCTACTATATTACTTATAGATTTGTACTCAAAAATGCACCATTTCCAAATTCTTTTTTCTAAATGCTCTATAACAAAAATTTTTTTCATTTCTTTTTAAAATAAATAGGTTTAATAAGCATTATCTTTTATTATATTTATGAAAGGATGGTATCCTTCAAATAAAGAAGAACTGCAAAAATTATTGAAAGAGTTTTTAAAGAAGAATGTAAAAAGGAAAGTAAATGGAATATTGGTACCTCATGCAGGATACTATTATTCAGGGGAGATAGCAGGAGAAGCTTTCTGTTTTTTAAAGAATACTCCAAATAAAAAAGCAATAGTAATAGGACCCAATCATTATTTTCAAATAAGAGGAATTTTTTCTCATAATGAAGAATATTGGAAAACTCCTTTAGGAAAAATAAAAATAAGAGAGAATAATTTTAAAAAAATAGACATCTCAATAGAACACTCGATAGATAATCAAATACCTTTTTTACAGTTTCTAAATTTTGAAGAAGTCTTCCCGATTATGTTAAGTGATTTGAGCTTTGAAGAAATAAACGAATTGTCGAGAATTCTCTCAAAAGAAGAAGGTGTTTTCGTATTTTCTAGCGATTTATCTCATTTTTTAAGTTATGAAGAAGCAATTAAGAAAGATAAAGAAACGATTAGAGCAGTAGAGAACCTCGATGAAAGATATTTTCTTAAAGAAAGAGATAGTGCTTGTGGAATTTTACCAATTCTATTAATGATAACTCTATCTAAACTAAAAGGATGGAAACCTCGTCTTGTTTCTTACAAAAATTCAGGAGACCTTACTCTCGATAAGAAATCTGTAGTAGGTTATGCAAGTTTTATCTTTTAAAATCTAAAATAAGTTATCTAAAAAGAAACATTTTTATAATTATCTTTTAGATAAAATAATATGAATGATGAAGAAAATTTAGACCTCATTGAAGAACATTTAAAGATAGTAGAAGAATTATTAACCGAAGAGAATAAAAAATGTATGGAAGAGAATTGCTCGAATGAAAAAAGAGAAAAATTACTAAAAACACAATTTAATATTGAAAAAGCAGAATCTTTTTTAGAAGAAATCAAAGAAGAAGATAATTTAGAATTTTGTGATAAAAAAAGGAAAAAATAATTTTGTAAGATAAATAACTCTTTTGAGATAGCTTTTTAAATAAAGAATTCTTAATTTAACTGACCAGATCTGCGTGCTAGCCCCACGCATAAACGCAAATGGGCTTTATGGCGGATCGTAAAGGGGTCGGTGATAAGAGGTGTAAAGTGTTCAAGAACTTTACGCTGAAACTTCGCCCTTCTCGATCTTGCCATAGCGAAACGGGTCAGGCCTTGACCGGAGCAGCCCTAAGTTATGGTTTAGATGCTTGAAGGATAACGAAGTGGAGTAAAGTCTTGAACCTCCTTTACATCAAATTGAGCTGGCCCCCTGGTCAGAAAAAATGAAGAAAAGAGCACAATTTTTTATAATCGCATCTTTACTCTTAATATTTGTAATCTCTTCACTAGTAATATACAAAAATTCTTTTTTAATTAATAAAAAAAGTGATATTGAAATTTTAAAAAGCGAGTTGAACTTAGAAATATCTAATGTAATTGACTATGAAGTTGCAAATAATTCTGAAGTTTTAGATAACTTTACAAAAAGTATAGTTACTAAGTTAATGAGAGAAAGAGATAATCTTGAAATGGTTCTTATTTTCAAAAATGATAGTAACCTTTCAGTCTTAAACCTCTGCTTTGAGAATATTACTTTAGAAATAGAAGGCACAAAAACAGAAATAAGTCCTTTTCCTAGAGAAGGCAGTGTAAGTAGTGGAGGAATCTCTCTTCCAATAAGTAGCGTTGACATAACGACTATAAAATCTAACCCTCATTATTTTACTTTTCCTTTGTCTTCTCAAACTAAAGAAATAAAAATCACTTTAAATAATATTACTTACACAATTAATCTTTTAAAAAACAAAAAATTATATTTTTTAATTAAAAAAACAGCAGGAGAAAATGTGGACATTGAGATTAGCAAATAAAAAAGGGGATAGCCTAGTTATTTCTTACGTATTACTCATTCTTATAGGTCTTTCTATAGCAGGAGTAGTGTACTCTTGGTTAAAATTTCAAACAAGTCTCCCAGAAGAAGAGTCTTGTCCAGACGGAATCAGCTTATTAATATTTAATGTTAGCACTAATCAAGACCAACTTAATTTTTCAGTATCTAACAAAGGAAGATTTAATGTGGGAGGATTCTTCGTAAGAATAAGTAACAAGAGCAACGCGAATATGGGTATTTATAGTTTAGACCAATATAATAAAGAAGTAAAAATTAATGAAATTGTTCATTTAAATTACTCTTCTTTAAATAGTTATGGAAAAATAACTTTTATTGAAGTTCAACCTTATTTATTATCGAGAGAAAAAGTTATTCCTTGCGAAGTTACTTTCTCAAAGAAACTTACTTAATTTTTTTTCTTTAAGTAGTTTATTTCTTAATTTATTTATAGCAGATTTTTCTATTGATTTTGCTCTTTGTCTAGAAATTCCATAGAAATCCCCTATCTCTTGAAAAGTATAAATTCTTCTCTCAAAACCGTACCTCTTTTTTATAACTTCTTTTTCTCTTTTAGTTAATAATCTTTCATCTTTTAGATATTTGTTTAGTTCTTCGAATATTAACTTCCTATCTAGATCATTATAGAAATTGTCAAAGTATTCTTCTTTTTCATTTTCAAAGAAAGGTTCATAATTAGAAACAATGTTTCGAAAGGAAGTCATTCTTAAAAAATATTTTTTCTTTTTAACAGAGAGATTCAAAATATCGCATATTTCTTCTAAAGATTCTCTTTCATTTTTTATGATCTCTCCTCTTTCTAATTTATTCAAATCTTTATTTAAAGAGTAAGTATAATAAGGAATTTTTAAGTCTCTGTAATCTTCCCTTATGGTTCTAAACATTTCATATTTTATAAGAAAAGAAGAGTATTGTTCAAAATTATATTTTTTTGAATGATAATTTTTTGCTGCTTTGATTAAGCCAATTTTTCCGCTAGAGATAAGATCCTCTATTTCAAAGGAAGGACCATTTATTTTATAGAATAAAGATTCGGCTATCTGTTTTATTTTTTTAAGATTTTCTTCATTAA
>JAWAET010000063.1:0-4448 GCA_038891175.1 Candidatus Pacearchaeota archaeon | reverse complement strand
TTGTGTTTTTAATAATCCTCTCAATGAAGAAGAATCATTAAATAAACTCTCTTCTCTAATCTTTTTTCAAGAGTTTTTTGTTTGCGAGATATTAGAGTTAATCTCCTTGTTATTTCCTTTTCTTAAAATAAACCATATATTCTCATCTTCCCATTCTTTTTCTATAACAAATTTTTCTCCTGAAAAAAAATTTTCTAGTTCCTCTTTATCAAAAAAATAGTAATATCTTAAGAAAGTCTCATTTGAAAATCTCCACGGAATATACGCTTCTTTTTTATCTTTTAGATTTCTAATTTTTTTATGATTTTTACTCCATACACTTAATAAAATCTTTCCTTCTTTTTTCAATACTCTTTTCATCTCTTGGATTATCTTTTTTCTTTCTTCTTCTTTTGGTATGCAATGCAAAACCGCTATACATAAAATGTAATCAAAGAAATTATCTTCAAATGGAATCTTATTATTTTCCATTTTCTTTATAACTACTTTCATTTTTTCTTTTTTTGCTTTTTCTTTTGCAAGGCGAATCATTTCCTCTGAAAAGTCGCATGCATAAAATTCAATCCTCTTAGATTCTATAAAATTTCTGCCACTACCACACCCTAAATCTAATACTTTTCCTTTCTTTTCTTTTAAAAATTCGATTACTTCTTTCAGAGGTTTATTTCTATACTTGTTCCAACTAACTGCAATTCTGTTCCATACTTCTTCTTGGTTTTTTTCTTCCATCTTATTTCTAAGATTTTAAGTTCTTCGAACCAAATTTTTTTCTTTGCAACTATTCTTGGTTTAAATTTTTTAATTCTGTTTAAAGGCGTTAAAGAAGAGATTAATAAAAAAATTTTTCCTTCTTTTTTTAAATATCTTTTTGATTCTTTAAGAAACTTTAAAATTAATTCGTCTCCTTTTTTTCCTCCAGTTGTCTCTATTCTACTAGATTTAGGTTCTCTCTTATCCAAAGGTAAATATGGAGGATTGAATATTATCAAATCAAATTTTTCTTTCGGTATTTTTTCAAAAAGATTTGATTTTATGACAATAAAACCTTTTTTCTTTAAAAGATTTATTGCTTCTTCTTGAATATCTACACAGAGAATATTCTCTTTTTTTAAGAATTTAGCGCAACACTCTGCCAAGATGCCACTTCCGCTTCCCATATCCATAACTCTCATTTTTCTTCTTCTTTTTTCTTCTATAGAAGAGAGGTAATTATTAAGAAATTCATAAAAAAAGAAAGAGTCTTCTCGAGGTTCATACATTTTTTCCTCCTAAAAATAGGAAATAGACAAGAACTCCTAAAGCAAAAATTAGAACTACAAGTATTCCAACTAAGAGGAATATTTTCCCCCTATCTGAACTTTTATTTTCATTTATACTATTTGATTTTTCTTCTAATCTCGGAATACTTTGTTTTGTTGGTTCGGTGATGCTTTTTTTTATTTGTTGAGCTTCTTGAAACGCCTCTTCTACAATTTGAAGAGGATAACCTGCGTTTAAAAAAGCAACCTTTATCTTATTTATGTCCTCTCCTTTTTCTATCGCATATACAAAGGCCCCACTAAGTTCGTTCATATTTTTAATATATCGCCATCTTTTAGTAGATGAACTTGTTTTCTTGAGTAACCCATTTCTTCTGCAAGTTCTAAGAGAGGTTTTGTTTTTGTTTCATCTCCGTGGGAAGGTATAATATTCTCTGGATTAAAAATCTTTATTAAGTCTCTTAAATCTTCTTTGCTCCCGTGTCCTGAAACATGCACATCTCTAAATATTCTAACCTTCTTTCTTTTAAATCTTTCTTCCATTTTGAAAAAGTTTTCTTTATTTATTTCTGTTGGGATAACACTCGAAGAGAAAACAAGGTTATCATTTTCTTTAAAATTAAAAGGTAACACTCCTCGAGATATCCTTTCAAGAACAGACCCTGGTTCACCTTGATGACCCGTACACACAACTAAATAATCTTCTCTATTTTTTTCTATTCTTTTAAGTTCTTTTTCTATTTGTTTTGTGTAAGATATTATCTTAACTTTATTTAAAAAAGGAGCAATACCAATATTAGTTGCAGCATGACAATACTTATCTAAACTTCTTCCTAGAAAAACCACTTGTCTTCTTAATCTTTCTCCGAATTCAACAATACTTTTTAGTCTCGCAATATGAGAAGAGAAAGTTGTAACAAAAATAGCAGATTTCTCTTTGTTTATACCGAAAAGTACTTCTTCTAATAAATGTTTTGCAATTCTTTCCGAAGGAGTTTTTCTATCATAAGCAGAATAAAGAGAGTCTATCATCAATGCTTTCACACCATTCTTTGCAACTTCTCTCATCTTTTGATAATTCGGTTTTAATCCAAAAGTTGGAGTGTCATCTAATTTAAAGTCGTTAGCATAAACGAAACTTCCTTCATGAGAATTTAGAGAAATTATACTCGTTTGAGGAGTAGAGTGAGTAATATTAATAAAGTCTACGGAGTAATCTCTCTTATAACCTTTTATTTTAAAAGAGCTATTAGGTTGAATAACTTTCATTTTATTTTTTAGGAATTGTTGGGAATCTCTATTTAATGATTCTAGAACCTCAATAGTATAAGGAGTACCGTATATAGGAGCATTATAATAATTAGAAATGAAAGAAGCAGCACCTACATGGTCTAAATGAGCATGACCTATAATTTGTGCTCTTATCTTATTTCTTATTTGAGATATACTTTCATCATTCGGGAGAGCACCAATTTCCCGTAATCTCTTCTCTGTGAAAAGCCCTTTTTCTCTTTCTTCTAGTTGTACTATTGCAGGAAGATAAAAACCTTCGTCAAAAATGAAAGCATCTTCGTTAAACTCTGCTACAGTCATATTCTTTCCAACTTCAGAAAAACCACCTATTGCTCTAATCTTCATTTATTTTATAATTATTGTGCCTTTTTAAAATTGTAGGAATTTTAAGTCTCTTATATTTTTAGAAGATTCCTTCTTCTTTTTTAAGATTGGATAAAATTTATAAATAAGGAAAATAAAAAAATCTTATGACAAAAAAATTTTTCGTAGGAATAAAAAAACCTTTTATTACAAGTTTTGTAATCTTGTTGCTTGTACCTTTTTTCTTTTTTACATCTTTTGTATCCTCTCTTTATAAATTAAATGTTGTTACGATGATATTTACTAATCTTGCTTTTGTTTGTTCTCTATTCTTTTTCATAAGTTTTCATTTTCTCGGAAAAAAAAGGAACAACTCTCTTTTAGAAAAATTAGCTGTAGTAGGAGCAATGATTTTTATTTTGTTTATGATACTTCTCTCTACCATCTCCAATTTCACTCTTCAAAAATTAAAAAATGAGAGTATAGAAGAAAATATAAAAAATCTAAGTTATGAAGAACAAAAAGAGTTTTTATTAAAAGAGTTTAAACTAGAGTTTACCTTTTTTTTAATAAGTTACATCATTTTTTTAATTTACTTCTCATTTTTGTCTTATGCCTTATTTAAATTGAAAGAGAAGTTGATGGATTATTTAGGATTCCTTATATTGGCCTTTTCTTGGTCTCCTTTAACTATAATAGGTATTCTTCTTACTCCTCTGTTTTTTTCTATTTTTTATATTCTCTTACTTATTGTTCTCTTTAGAGAAGCAAAAAGATATAAAGAAGTATAATTTCACCTTCCAAGTTTTCTTACTTAACAAAAGGTTTGCTTATAGAAGAGAAAATAATCTCAAACAACAGATTTAAAAACTATGCAGGAGAAAGTTTTTTATGATAAAAAAAGGAGATTTTGTCGAAATAGAATTTACTGCTGAAGTAAAGAGCGGAGAGATATTCGATACAACAGACAAAGAAATAGCGAAGAAAATAGGTTTAAAAGAAGAAGTTAAACCGATTATTTTTCCAGTAGGTTATAATTTTCTTTTAAAAGGGCTTGAAGAAGACATAATAGGAAAAGAAGTCGGAATTAATTATTCTGTTGAGATCTCTCCAGAAAAAGCATTCGGCAAGAGAAATCCTAACTTAATTCAGAAAGTATCTATTAAAATTTTTAATCAAAATAATATAAATCCTCAAAGAGGTATGCAATTCTCTTTCGATGGAATGATTGGAAGAATAATCTCTTCTTCTGGTGGGAGAGTTCTTGTAGACTTTAATCATCCTCTTGCTGGAAAGTATCTCGTCTATAACTACAAAATAATAAGAAAAATAGAAGACATTAAAGAGAAATTTGACTCTTTACAACAATTATTCTTTAAGAAAACTTTTGAAAGCGAAATAAAAGATAATAAAATAGAGGTAAAGGTAGAAAAGAATTTTTTTCCTATTTTCAACGCTTTAAAAAAGAGGTTTGAAGAGATCTTAGGATTTAACATCCTAATAACACAAAAAGAATAAATTCTTTTATTAAACTTTCGAGATTTTCTTTTTACTTTTTAATCCTTCGAATATCTTACTTTCTAAATATTACTC
>JAWAET010000062.1:0-4502 GCA_038891175.1 Candidatus Pacearchaeota archaeon | reverse complement strand
AAAAAAACCTTCAGGAGATCCTTTAAAATTATGTGCAAATAGAGACATCGAATTTAAACATAATTCATATGATGCGGATGATTTATTAAGAATCTCTTGGGACTTTGGCGATGGGAATGTAACAATAGCTGCAGAAAACTACTCTCGCGCATTAACGCCTAATTTAGGAAATATAAACCATAGTTATTCAGAAACTAATCTTTATATAATTATTCTTAATGTTAGTGAAATGAACCGAAACCAATATGATTTAGATAATGTTTCTATTCAAATTTTTAAAGAAGGAATTAATATCTTTCCAATAATTACCCAACCAAAAGGCGTAATAAACACTTATGTGGTTACCTTTAATGCTTCTCAGAGTTATATCTTAAATTGTTCGCCTTATTTAACTTTATATAACTTTACTACCGACGATAACTGTTTAAAATGTTTATATGTTTTATCACCTGGTTCAACATCCCCTCTTTATGGAAAAGTTTATTTTAGATGGTCTATATCGGAAGACAATCTAGTTTGGTCTCCTCTCGTTTCTCCTTTAGACGATCCTTCTTATAATCACTCACTCGGGATATTATTAAGTCCTCAAAATTATACAAGATATGGAGGGATTGTTTTCTCTAAACTATTCGTAGAGCCAAAAAGAAGGTATGCGAAGTTCGAAATGAGATTTGAATAATGAAAAAACTTCATTAATTTGATTCTCTCAAAATTCTATTAAAAGGATCAAGTAGATAAATAGCAATATTGGTCCACAATTCTAGATTTTAGTATTGCTTTAATTTTTAGTTTATCTTTTATGGGATTTAAAATTAGATAAATCTGCAAACAATCTTTTTTAATAAGATTTTTTTCTAAATAAACACTTTTAGAATTTTTTATTTTCTTTCTAACTCGCATACTACTTCTATGTGAGGTGTTTGAGGAAACATATCAAATGCTTTTATGCTCTTCATTTTATAAATCTCTTCTAAAAGAAGCAAGTCTCTTTTTAAACTTTCGGGATTGCAAGATACATATACTATCTTTTGTGGTTTCAAAATAAGAATTTTCTTTAAAAATTTTGGATGAAGACCAACTCTCGGAGGATCTACAATCAAGCTATCACATTCAAAAGAAGAGACTTTTCTATCTTCTTCTACAAAAAAATTTACCGACAGGTTATTCAAAGATGCGTTTTTCTTTGCCATGTCGATGGCTTGTTTATCACTATCAAATCCTTCTACCAAAAAACCTCTTTTTGCTAAATACAAAGAAAACGTCCCTATGCCACAATAAGCATCTAAAATTTTTCCTTTTACTAAATTTGAGACATACTCTATAAGTTTTTTTGTAATAAAAGGATTTGTTTGAAAGAAAGAGTAAGGATTCAAAAGATATTTTATGCCGTTAATCTCCTCTTTAATAAACTCTTTTCCCCAAAATCTTTTGATTTCACCAATAGAGATATCTGTTATTTTTTCATTTACACACCAATAGATAGAATCTGCTTTAAAAAAATGTTTTACTTCTTCAGGAAGATCTCCTTTGTTAGTTATTAACGTTATCATCAGTTCATTTGTAAACTTTCCTTCTCTTAAAATAATGTACCTTAAGAAGCCTTTATGGGTTTCTAGATTCCAAGGAGATAAATTAAAAAATCTAATGAAATTTTTTAAAGAACGCAAACATTCTTTTGCTCTTTCTCCAAATAATCTACATTCGTCGATTTCAATAACTTCTTTCCAAGAACCTCTTTTTTTGAATCCGATTCCTTCTGAAGTTATGGGTATGTCTACTCTATTTCTATATCCGTAAATTTTTTCCGAAGGAATTATTTCTATGTCTATATTAAAAATTTCTTTTAATCTTTCTTTTTTTAAAGAAATTTGCTCTTCATAAGAAATATCTTGATAGCTACATCCTCCACATTTATTAAAATAAGGACAGATATTATTTTCCATCTTAGAAAATTTTCAAAAAAGTTTATAAATATGTTGTTTTTTTTAGTTTTATGTCGAAAAAGTTGTTTTTTTTACTATTAATCTTCTTTTGTAGCTTAGCTTTTGTTTCTTCTCAGAACGAAACAGATAAGGAGGTTAAAGTAGGAATTTATATACTAAACTTAGGAAAGTTTGATATATCTTCTGGTTCTTTTACGGCAGATTTTTATTTATCTTTTAAATGTGATAATCTCTGTCCTAACATAGACTTTGAATTTATAAATGGAAGAGCTGTAACAATAGACAAAATAATCGATAAGCCAAATGAGAAATTTTATAGAATCCAAGCAAATTTAGTTAGTCCTATTGATTTAAGAAATTTTCCATTCGATAAACAAAAGATGGAAATAATTATAGAGGATAAAAGGAGTACAAAAGAAACTCTTGTTTTTGTACCAAACTTAGAAGAAAGTGGTTTTGATGAGTCCATATTTTTTACAGGATGGAAAATAGAAGATTGGAAAGCATACACGAGAGAACACGATTACGATATTTATAATGAGAGTTATTCTCAATTTATTTTCGAGATTCCGATAACAAGAATAAAAATAAATTCTGTTTTTAAAACTATCTTACCAATTACTTTTATTATGATTGTAATGTTATCTAGTTTTGTCTTAGACCCTGACAAAATAACAACAAGACTTTCGATGGTAGGTTCTGCTTTAGTAGCAAGTGTGATGTTTCATGTTTCGTTGGCAAATCAGCTTCCGCCTGTTAGTTATCTTACTTTCATAGACAAGTTTATGATTCTAAGCTATTTCGTAATTCTTTTGAGCTTTCTCTTCAATGTAACTTTATTAGAGCTCTATGAAAGAAAAAAAGAAGAAAAAGTAAAAAGATTGCATAGAATTACTGAGTTTACTGTTTTCATAATTGTTCCTCTTTTATACTTTTTATTATTTATTTTATTTTTATAATTCTTTATTAGTAATCATAATAAAATTTAAAAAAGAAGAATTAATAAAAACTATATGAAGAAAGGTTATATAATATTTATTTTGATATTTTTAATTAGTTTTTCAAGTGCACTAGAGTTAAGAAAGGAAGTAATTAGTGATACAATCTCTCTTGACTATGGTGGAATAGCAAAATTTAATTTAATATTCTCAAATTATACGCCAGGCAGTTATACAATATACTCTTTAGCTGATGTAGATATATTCCCCGAGAATTTTTATTTAGACGATAAAAAAAACTCTGTAGAAATAGAAGTAGTTCCTTTTGAAAGATTAAATAACAAAGGATACTACTCTTTTATTGTTTATATTAAAGATCCTTTAAAAAGAGAGAAAGAAGAGAGATTAAGAATAAAATTCGTCGATTTAAGAGACAGCATCGAAATAAGCTCACCTCCTAATCTACCAGGTGAAGAGATAACTCTTTTTTTGGAGAATAAAGAAAATTTAACATTTAAAAATATTAGTATAAGACTCACTTCTTTCTTATTTGATGAAGAAAAAGTAATTGACTTAGAGCCTTTTGAAAAAAAAGAAATAAAAATAAAGGTTAATCCAGAAGAAGTTAAAAAAATTCGTGCAGGAAACTATTTAGTGGAAGGAAAATTCAAAACAAAAAAAGGAGAAAAAGTAATAAATGGCAAATTAATTTGGGATGAAAAAAAAGAAATAAAAACTTCCTATGAAAATAGAGGATTTCTTTTTAAAGAAAAAATAATCAAAAAAGAAAATAAAGGAACTGTTAGCGAAGAGATTAATGTAGAATATAGGACAAACATCTTTTTATCTTTTTTTACTTCTTTTAACAAAAAACCTGATCGTGTTGAAATAAATGGTTTTAATAAAGTGTACTATTGGACAGAGAGAATAGAACCTTCAAAAGAATTGACGATAATTATAAGAGAGAATTACTTAATAATAATCTTCTTAATCTTCGCTGCTATTACTCTTTTGTTTTTCTCTAAAAAGAAATATTCTCCAGAGATTGTATTAAGGAAGCAAGTAACAAGAGTAAAAACGAGAGGAGGAGAATTCGCATTAAAGGTAAGAGTTATTTTAACTCCAAAGAGAGATGTAAGAAATGTGAGACTTATTGATTATTTTCCTGCTGGGATGCATATCCACAAAAAGTATTTTACAACTGAACCTTCTTTAATAAACGAAAGACTTAATAGATTGGAGTGGCAATTTGGAGATTTAAATGCAGGAGAAGAAAAAATTATAACTTACATAATTTATACAAAAGTAGGCATCTTAGGAAAGATAAACTTTAAGGAAGCAAAAGCAAGTTTTGAAGTAGGCTCTAAAATAAAAGAAACTTTTTCTAACAAAGTATTCTTTTTTTCGGAGCAAGTAAAAAATCATTAAAGATTTATAGAAAACCTTAATCCTTCTTTTTCCTTAATATTTTTAGAGTAAAAAGATATTTAGAAGACAAACTTTAAATATAACATCTTCTTCATTTTTTAATGCATATAAAAAAAGGAGTTAGCAACCCTCTTTCTATTGTTCTTATTTTAGTAATAACCATCTCGCTAATCGCTCTTTTTGTTTTATTATT
>JAWAET010000061.1:0-4563 GCA_038891175.1 Candidatus Pacearchaeota archaeon | reverse complement strand
ACTAAAAAATTACAAAGAAGAAGACATAATATTAACTAAACACGCTGAATTTCAGGCCTTTGTTAGAAATGTTTCTTTAAAAGATATTAAAGAAAACATATTAAATCCTTCTAGGTTAGTTTATGCTAGGCAGCAAGAATCGAAAAAAGAAAATGAAGAAAAATATGATTGTTATTTTGCTTATTCAAAACATTTTTATCACCGTTATGTACTAACTCTAAATAGAAAGATTATTATAGTAACAGTTATTAAAATAAATAGGGATTGGCAGAAGGCGATAGGATAAAAATGGAAAAATTTAATTTTAATTATGATGAAGAGAATGACGACTTATTTGTTTATTTAGAGGGGAAAAAATCTTCGGGTGCGATTGAATTAGGAAATTTTGTTTTTGATTTTGATGAAGAAGGCAATTTAGTGGCTATGCAAATATTAAATGTCACAGAAGTTTTTTCTAAAATTCTTTCAAAAATAAAAGAAGTTTCAAAAATAAAAGATATAAGAATTGAAATTTTTAATTTTAGGAATATGGAAGCTATTAAATTTAGCGTTTCAGATAACAGAATAGAGGAAACAGCAAATATTTTGATTCCCTTTATAAAAGAAAAAAGCCCTGTTTTGGAATATTAATATAGGGATTACAAAGGAATCCCAAAGTTTAAAAATCTGGTCTTTTTTTAGTTTTTATGGTTAATGGCAAAACCTACAATAGACCCCGAACAGTTAAGCTAGATAAAACAGAAGATTTACAACTACAAGATTATTGTGATAAGTTAGGAGTAGATGTTTCCACATTTATTAGAGAAGCAATTAATGAAAAAATTAATTCAGGCAATATTTCAAACATCGCTGGCCAAAATATAATTGATTTTGATAGTAAAGAAGATAAATTTATCTGGAAAATTAAGCTTGATAATGGAGAAGAAAAAACAATTTTAGAGGATCTTTCTCCGGAGTTCATGGAAGATTTGTTCAACAAAATTCATCTAAAACTAAAAGAAAGAGATGATTTACTTCAAAGAAAAAATAAAAAAAGCGTTCCTGTGCCAAGGAGGTTGGTGGGATGAAGAAATATATAAGTAAAAGTTATATTCAATCTATATTTAACAGAAAAATAATTAAAGAAGAAAATTTTAAAATATGGTCAGAAAAAAACTTTTTGGAAAAGTATTCTAAAGATCATGGTTTAAATCCTAAAGAAATAAATACAAAAATATTAATTTATGAAGATAGGGTCAAAGGATGGTTTTTAGATATAGCGACTGAACTAAAATCTTTAAGAGATAGTGGTTTTGTTATTCTTCAGATTGTTTTAAGTTACGTTGAAGGGATTCAACAGTATATTAACGGGAAAATAAGTAAGGGAAAATCTAAAGAATTTTTTAAAGAAGGTTTAATAAGAATATATCCTGAATTAGAAAAAAAAGAAAAAATTGACGAAATTCTCAATAATTTTTATAAAGAGGTTAGATGCGGCCTCTTTCATACAGGAATGGTCGGTAAATCCGTAAAAATTAGTGGCGATTATCTAAGGGCTTTAAATATAAATGAAAGACTTATTGAGATTAACCCCCATTTATTTTTGGAGGATATTAAAAAAGATTTTGAAAATTATATAAAAAAATTGAAAGATGAAAGTAATGAAGAAGATAGAAAAAAATTTGAAAAAATATTTGATGAGCTAAATATAACAAATGAAGAAAATGACAACACAAAAAACTAGAACAAATGTAGTAGAGGTTTTTGAAGAATTAAAAGAAAAAGGACTAATAAGAAAAGAAAGAAAGTTAAAAGAAAGTAAATTTTTTTCAAATTTTAAAAATTTAGGAAATACTATTTTTTTTAATCCTTCTTTTAAAAATCTTAACAAAAATTATTTAAGATTGATCCTCCTTCATGAAGAAGCGCATGCTACAAAGAAACAAAGATCAAAATATGTAATTATTTCATCCTTCATCTTATCTTTTATTTCTCTTTTCTTTTTTAACGTTTGGCCTTTCAAAATAAAATTTATTTATTCTTTTATAATTTCTTTAATTATCTTTTTTTTTGTATTTAGACTTTCTTTTAATTACTTAAAAAAAGATGAATTTGAAGCTGATTTATTTGCTTGTTCTCGATTAAAAGAGCATTATAAGATAAAAAACGTTTCAAAGTTATTAGAAAATTCATTAAAATCTATACATATTAAAAAAAAGAAAAATTATTCTTTATTTATTAAATTATATAAGATTATAAATTATCATCCCACTATGAAAGAAAGGGTTAATAGAATTAAAACAATTTTAGAACAAAATGACAACACAAAAAACTAAACTTCCAGAAGGCTGGAGAGAAGTTGAGCTTGGGGATTCAGAATTTTTTGAAATTTTATCTAGCGGTATAGAAAAATTTGAAGGAGAGAAAGATTATTTATCAACAGAATCAATTCAAGCTACTAAAATAGAAAAAATTGAAGCTAAAATAACTTTTAAAAATCGGCCTTCTAGGGCAAATATGCAACCAGTTCTTAATTCTGTTTGGTTTGCTAAAATGCAAGCTACATTAAAAGTTTATGTTTTTGACGAAAATAATAAAGATGAAATAAAAAAATATATCTTGTCTACCGGTTTTGCAGGAATAAGATGTAAAGAAAACAAAGTTTATCCTAAATATTTAAAATATTTTTTTATTACAAATAAATTTAATAAAATTAAAGATTCATTATGCTCTGGAGCAACGCAGAAAGGGATTAGAAATGAAGAAATAGCTAAAATCAAAATCCCTCTCCCGCCCATCGAAACCCAGAAAAAAATCGTCGCGATTTTAGAAAAAGCCGAAAAGCTGAAAGAAAAACGAGAGCAGGCCATAAAGTTGGTTGATGAATATTTAAAGAGCGTTTTTTATGAGATTTTTTTGAAAGAAAAGGATAAGTTTGAGGAGGTTGAGTTGGGGGATGAAAAAGTTTCTTTAGATTTATTTGCTGGAGGGGATGTACCAAAGGAGAATCTATCTAAAATTAAAACAAAAGATTACTATATTCCAATTTTTACTAATGGAGAAAGAGATAAAGGGTTTTATGGTTATACTAATATTGCAAGAGTAAAAAAACCGAGCATTACGATTTCTGCTAGAGGTACAATTGGTTATACTGAGATAAGAACAGAAAATTTCTATCCAGCCATACGTTTAATTGTTTTAACTCCTAATGAAAAAAGTGCTAATTTACATTATTTGAAATATGCCATTAATCATTTTATTAAATTTGATTTCGGGGGGACATCTATACCTCAATTAACAGTACCAATGATTAGAAACCTCAAAATCCCTCTCCCGCCCATCGAGCTTCAGCAAAAATTTGCCTCGATAGTTGAGAAGGTTGAGAAGATGAAAGAAAAACAGCTTGAAAGCAAGAAGAAAACTGATGAAATGTTTAATTCTCTAATACAAAAAGCATTTAGGAGGGAGCTGGTAAAATGAACAAAAAAGGACAGAAAAATGAGATAAGTGAAAAGATTTTATTATTAGTAATTGCATTTATACTTGCTGGAGTATTAATATATTTTATAGGAAAAATCGCAATATGGCTTGGTGTTGGAAGTATTATTATATCTTTAATACTGTTTTATATTGCTTCTCAGACGAATGAAGATAAATTAAGTTATGCTGGAATCTTCTTTTTATCTTTTGGGATCATTCTATTACTTGGGGGGATTGCGATAATTTATTTTTTTGAAAATAATGAAACTGGTAAAATATGGTTGGATAGTGGAAAAACAATTATAAATACTACTTCAGATTTATATAAGACTACAATAGGAGGAAAATAAAAATGCTCGACGCACAACTTAAATCGCAAATAAGGAAATTATGGGATAGGTTTTGGTCAGGTGGCTTAGTTAATCCGATAACTGCAATTGAACAAATGAGTTATCTTCTTTTTATGAAAAGGCTTGAAGACGAAGATAATAAAAGAAAGCAAGAGGCAGATTTTGCTGGCCTAAAATATAAATCTATATTTGAAGGACACGAGGATTGTAAATGGAGCTATTGGAGCAACTTGCCTGCTGAAGAGATACTAGATCATGTAAGAGACAAAGTATTTCCGTTTATGAGAAACCTTGGAGATGGAGATTCTTTATATAAAGAGTATATGAAAAATGCAAACTTTGCAATACCGACCGCTTCTTTACTCATAGAAGCTGTTAAGATAATTGATGACATGCATATCAAAGAAAGAAATAGAGACACACAAGGAGACATTTACGAGTATTTGTTGAGTGAGCTACAAATCTCTGGAAAAAACGGACAATTTAGAACACCAAGACATATAATTAAAATGATGGTAGAGCTAGCAAAACCAAAGTATGGCGAAACAATATTAGATCCTGCTTGTGGAACAGGAGGTTTTCTCGTTGTAGCTTATGAATATATTCTTGATAAAAACAAAAAAGAAGGAGTAAGCACATTAACAGCAAAACAGAAACAAATTTTAGACGAAGAATCAATTTATGGATATGATATAGATGAAACAATGACGAGAATAGCATTAATGAACCTAATGATGCACGGAATAAAAAAACC
>JAWAET010000060.1:0-4579 GCA_038891175.1 Candidatus Pacearchaeota archaeon | reverse complement strand
ACGTCTGCAGGACTCAAAACGACTCGAGGAAATTCTCCATGACCCGCAAACAAAGCTAAATTTAAATCGCTTTGGCAAGTATAAGTAGGGACTCCTGTACTTGGACCTGGTCGAGATGCTAAATAAATCACAAGAGGAATCTCTGATTGGCCGGAAAAACTTAAACCTTCCGTCATTAAATCAAAACCTCCTCCTGATGTACCTATCATTACTTTTCTTCCTGAAAAAGAGATTCCGAGCGCCATATTAATTACTGCTATTTCGCTTTCAGGTTCTAGGACTTTTGGTTTTGAGTAATTTATTTCATACTCGCTCATCGCATTTAATAATCCTGTAGCAGGAGTCATCGGATATCCTAAATAAAAATCTATGCCGCTTTCAAATGCTCCTTTTGCGATAGCATGACTTCCATCGATTATTTCTATTTTTCTTTTTTTATTCTCTAAGTAGACTTTCTTTTCTTCTTTTATTTTTTTATAAAGATCTTTAATCAAATTTTCTTTATTCGGAAACTCTTCTTTTGATACTTCTAAAAATTCTTCTAGAGAGATGCCAAACATTTTACCTAGTTTTATAGAAATTGCTATATTAACATCCAAATTTAAGTCTGCAAAGTCAGAACACTTTAAAATCTCTCCGCCTTTTTTTAATTGATGCTTATGGATTTCTTCAGTTTTTTCATCTAGACAAATTATAAAGTCTACTTTTGTCTCGCAAGAAGAAATTTTTTCATCGGAAAAAGAGATAATATTAAAACTGTGCCCTCCTCTGATTAAAGATTGATAATCTCGATAGTTGAAAACAAAATAACCTCTCTTTGCCAAGATTTTCGAAATAAACATCGATATTTTGTTTATACCTTGACCTGCTTTTCCTCCAACAAGAATTTGATATCTCATATTTCTTTTTTGTTAAAAGATTATTTAAAGTTTTTTAATTCTATTTATCAAAATAAAAAATCAACTCTGTTTAAATAAATCTAAAAAGATTCCTTATTTAAGAAACTTTATTCTATAAATCTTATTTCTAACCCTTTTGCTTTAGCTTCCATATACAAACTACGAGGACATTTTGTTTTTGATTTAGAATAAGCACAGATAACGCAGCAGCTAGTAATGGGAGTTAAAACTTCCTGTTTACATTTTGGACAAATATATTTTTGAGGAGAGAATTCTATTGAAACTTTTGCCTTAGTTCCTTTTTTGCAATGAGGACAGATTAATATTACTTTTGTAGGAATTCTTTGAATTTTTTTTCTTTTCATAAAGTATTCTTATTCATAATCAGTTATTTTTATTTTTATAAATTTATTAATTCTTATTAAATTGCCTTTATTACTCTTTCTATAATTTTTCTATTTAAAAGTTTCCAAGCAAGAATAAATTATTATTCACCCCAAGAGTATTTAAAAGAATAAACCTTTTGTTAACTTTACTAGCTAATAAAAATTAAGGATTGTTTTACTACTATTTTTTATTGTCCTTCTTTCGAACAAAAAAGCCTTTTTTTAAATAAAAATCTCCGTAATCTCTTAGTTACTCTTTCTCTTTAGTCTTAAACTTGCTTTTTAACTTCTAGAGGCATTTCTTCAAATTTTTTTATATCTATTTCTTCTTTAAGAATCTCTTTCTCAATAACTTTTATTAATTCATTAATCTCTTCTAAATAATAATCTAAATTTTCTGCAGTAAACTCTGATAAAAATCCTCTGTCTTTTTTGCTTTCTAAATCGAGTATCTCTTTGTATATTTTAGAATATCTTCTTAGTCCTTTAACCTTTGATATTTCTTCGTAAATTTTTTCTTTGTTCAAGACAATTTTCTTCTTCGTGAACAAATATAGTTGACAAATATCCGTTGCGATAGTTGATAAAAGATTTAAACTATCTAAAAGAATCTCTCTATTCTTATTTTCAAAATTCTCTGAAGAGTTTATCAGTGTTTCAATTCTTTCTTCTTTGTTATAAGTTTTTTCTTGTTTTATCAATGATTTAATAGAAAAGAGAATATTCATAGGATCATGAATTTTAATAGAGTCTCTTATAGAAGTTAATATCCAAGGTTCTCCGGAAATAACTGCTCTCCACCACGGACCGAGAAATTTACAAGGTTGAAAATGTAACTTTAGTTTGCTCTTATTAGCTACTTCTCTTAGTGCTTCATCTATTAATTTTGCTTGGATATTATTTAAAATTCTTTCATCTAAAATAACTAAAACATCAATATCATTGTACTCTTTCGTTGTTCCTTTTAAATATCGAGAAAAAGAACCATAAACATAAATTAAATCAACTCCTTTTATTTTTATGATTTCTTTTAATTCTTCTTTTATTTGTTTTAACTCAGAGGCTACCATTTTTTTCATTCATCAAAGAGAGTACTCTTTTTTTATAAAATTTTAATTGACTTTGCAGATGATCTAATGTTTTTCCTTCTATTTTTAAAATATGCTTTTTTTCGACAGCTTTATAATATTTTATTATATTCTCGCAATAGTCGATAGTCTTATCATCCATACCTTCCTTCTTAAAATACTTCCTTAGATATTCAGGTATCATTTTAGGAGCAGGCATATTATGTCCTTTACTCAAAAAAAATGCTTGACTTATTTCTACTAATGAGTTATATATGTTTGAAAGAACTTCTATTTTGATAACTTGGCAATCTTTAAGACTTGTTTCTATCTTTTCTAGTTTTAATAATAAGCTTTCTTTTGTTCCAAACAAATAACCTGCTTTTAAACTCTCTTTTACTGAAATAACTAATTTTAATTTATCGACGATAATATCTCCATCTCTAATAGAAATCAAAAAAGAAGGGTCATAAAGAGAAATCTTTTTAAAGAATTCTTCTAAGGAAAAGTGCTCTTTTGTATTCGTATTTTCATAATCTTTTTTATTTACTATAAAATAATCCTTAGAATTAAAATTCCAGTGAGCAATAATATTCTTATTAAGAATTATATTCCTTTCTTTTTTTTTCATAACTAAAACTAATATTTAGAGTTTATAAATCTTTTTTTTAAGAGGAACTTTTTCTTTTACAACTCTTTCCATTTTCTGATTTTTTAAACACTAATCTTTTAAACTCTTTTTTATTAAAAATATTATGTTAATTAATTGGAAAAATCTAGAAAAAGAATACTTCTTAGAGGAGAAAAATTTTGTTGAATTAATAGAAGAATTTGCTCAGAAAAATCCTTCTCTTTTGGCTCTGCATTTCGAATATGAAAAAGGCAGTTTTGTAGAATTTAACTATAAAGAGTTTGTTGAGAGAATAAATGCTTATGCTAACTTTTTTTATTCTTTTAATATAAAAAAAGGAGTTCGCGTAGCAATTTTTTTGCCAAAGTGTCATCAATTTTATTTTTCTATGCTTTCTTTAATAAAAATAGGAGCGATTCCTATTCCTTTGTTTGAAGCATTTCAGCAGGAAGGATTGCAATTGCGTCTAGAAAAAGGAGAAGCAGAGTTTTTAATTACAAATAAAGAGCTTCTAAAAAGATATAAAAAAGTTAAAACAATAAAAAAAATTTTTTTAATAGAAGATTTAGAAAAAGTCTATTCTGTTAATGAATCTAAAACTTTCAAACCGTCTGAAAAGGATGCTTGTTTAATGCTTTTTACTTCATCTACCGCAGGCACTCCTGTAGCAGGAATTCTTTTGCCTTATAAAGGAGCAGTGCAATGGATTTATACCTCTAAAAGAGTTCTAAAGTTAGATAGAGGCAAAAGATATTTCTGTTCTGCTCACCCTGCCTGGGTTACCGGCAGTATTTATGGAGTAATCGCTCCTTTTTTAGTTGGAGCGAGCGTTTATTCTTTAGATGGAAGATTCGATGCAGACCGATGGATAAATTTTATCAAAAGAAATAAAATTACGAATATTTATTCTGCACCAACTGTTTTTCGTTTATTGAAAGACAAAATAAAAAGAGATTCTTTCAAACATTTGGAAAGGGTTTGTTCTGTTGGTGAAGCGCTTCCTAAAAGTTTAGTTGAAGATTATCTAAAAAAAGGGATAAGAATTATAGATACTTATTGGCAAACAGAAATCGGCTCAATTGTGATCGCAAATATCCCTTTTAAGTTAGGTTCTTTAGGAAAAGCTATCGGCGTAAATGCTTTTTTGAAAAACGGAGAGATTGTATTAAAAACTCCTTGGCCTTCTTTGATGATTGGGATTTATAAGCATTCAAAAATGTTTAAAAGTTATTTTTCTGGAAATCTTTTTCATACAAAAGATTTAGCAAGAATAGACAAGAAAGGATATTTTTATTTTGAAGGAAGAAAAGATGACATAATAAAAACTTCTGGTGAAAGAGTTTCTCCTCTTGAAATAGAAAATATCTTAATGAAATTTAAAGGAATAAAAGAGTGTGCTGTTGTTGGAATACCTGATAAAGATAGAGGAGCAATATTGAAAGCATATGTAGTTTTAAATAACAAAAGCTTAGCTTCTGAAAAACTTAAAGAAGAAATTTCTTATTTTGTAAAGAGTAACTACGCAGGTCATGCTTATCCTAAGATTATCGATTTTATCGATGAATTGCCTAAAGGGAATTCAGGAAAAATTCTAAG
>JAWAET010000059.1:3887-4687 GCA_038891175.1 Candidatus Pacearchaeota archaeon | reverse complement strand
TTTTTTATTTATCCAAAAATTAAAAGATACCCTAGAGAAATTTTAGAAAAAGAAGAAAAGAAGGAGGTCTATAAGTTCATATTGCCTCTTGGAGTGACTTCTCTATCCTTAGTTTTCTTTGGAAATGTAGATATAATGATGTTAGGAAAATTCGTTGAATCCTCTTATATAGGTTTTTATCAAATAGCAATCTCTGTATTAAGTTCTATTATCGCTTTCATACCTTTTGCTGCAGCTTTCTTTCCTCTGTTTTCTAGATTACCGAAAGAAAAATTAGATCTTGCACTTAAAAAAGCAGTTTTTTTCACAATAGCAGTGTCTATAATTGTTTTTATATTTAGTTTTGTTTTCTCAGAAATAGCAATTAAGATAATATTTGGAGAGAATTATTTATTCTCTTCTACACTCATAAAAATATTTTGCGTCCTTGTAATAATTGATCCATTAAATGCAGTTCTTTCTAATTTTTATATCTCTCAAAATAAAAGTAATTTTTTAGCAAAATGTTTAATTTTCTCTTTAATTTTGAATATAATACTTAACTATCTTTTTATAAGTTCTTTTTTAAAAATCTCGATGTATTACGCAACAATAGGAGCTTCTTTAGCTACCATTATTAGCAGAAGCTTTTATCTTTTATTGTTAGTTAAGAATAGAAAAAATATATAGAAGAGGAAGATTCTCTTTAGATTTATGATTATCAAAAAGTAGAAAAAATTTGTTAAAATAAAAAGAGCTTATCGAGGTTTCTAGGGATGTAGAAAAAGAGAGAATGAATGAGAAAAACTAAGAGTCTTTCT
>JAWAET010000059.1:0-3877 GCA_038891175.1 Candidatus Pacearchaeota archaeon | reverse complement strand
AGAAGGATAAAAAATAAGAATAATTAAAATAAAGAAAAGTACTAAAAAAATAAAAACTAAAAAATAATTAATATTACCCTCATTATTTGAGACAGTTCTTCCAGTTAAAAGATTAATATGAGAGGAATCGTTTTTTGTTTTTATTGATGAGAAGTTTCCTTCTACAGATAGTTTAACAAAACTTCCTATCCCTAACAATCCTTCTTTTCTAGAAAACAAAACAAGACCGTAGTATTCTCCTCTTTCTTTAGGATAAAAACAAATTTCATAAACACCTGATTTAACTTTTCTTATAGAACTCTTAATTTTAACATCATCTTCTAATAGGTAATAATCATAGAAGCTATTACTCTTATTCTTACTCCACTTTATCTCTATAGAAAGAGAGTCGCTGTCTGGTTCAATAAAATAATTTAAACACTCTTTTTCTCCTTTTAAAAAAAGTTCTGCTTTTAGAGGAGAAAGTTTCAAACTATCTGCTTTTATTAACATTAAAAAATAGGTTAGTGCTAAAATTAAAAGAAATTTTTTAATCATATCTAGGCAAAACCCAAAAGATGACTCTTGCTTTATGATTAACTATATCAAAAGGAATTTCTCCTTGCTCTTCAACATAATTTTTAAGATTTAATTTTATTGATTGTTCAAACCAAGGATTCCAAGAACCATCTTCTTTAGATTTATTCATTAGAATTTGATAAGTGCCTATTTTAAACCAACCACTAGTATAAGTCCTGCCAAATTCTAGATATCTAAAAATAGAGTCATCTTTCTCGAGAATCGGCACTACGCTAATATTAATGTTCCCTCTATTTCTTATTTTATATTTCGTTCTCACTTCTTTTTCAGAAGAAGAAATTTCTTTGGATAAGTTTATAATTCCGAAATTTATCTCGCTTATATTTAATTCTATTTCGGCCCACTCTTGAGTAGCGGGAAGAGTTACAATTACATCTAAACTTCCATTCATTAAATTTTCATTTGAAGAAGAAAAATAAATAAAGAACATAAAAGAGATAAAAGAGAGAGCTATTCTCTTTATCATTTACTTATTTAGAATTTAGTATTTTTAAAAATTTCTAAATTAAGATTTAACTAATAGAATTTCTTTTAATTAACAAAAAAGAGAAAAAATAAAGTATTCTCTTTTCATAAAAACTAAAAGATATTAAGAAAATAAGATTTTCTCAAGAAGAAAAAACCTTTTTACTTTCATTGTTTTAAGATAAAGAGATTCTACAGTTTTTGAATATGTAGTTTATAGAAAAGGATCATTAATTAATAAGAAAAATTAATTTTATTAGCAATACTAGAGGTTACTTGAAGAGTATGAACAAAAGAGAGTAAAAAAATAAGAGATCAGGAACTCGGATTATCAAGAAAAATTAAAATATTTATAAAAATTGTAAATATTGTAAAAAATTAATAAAAAACTAAGAAACTAAGCTTATTCTAGAATAGAATCTTGAAATAAATAAGTAACAAAACTTTTAAATCACTTTATTTTAGAATAAATATGACTTTAAAGCTTTATAACACATTAACAAGAAAAAAAGAGATCTTCAAGCCATTGAATCCTCCTATTGTTACAATGTACACTTGTGGTCCAACAGTTTATTGGTATCAACATATAGGAAATTTAAAAGCTTACATTTTTTCAGATATTCTCTCAAGAACTTTGAAGTTTAATGGTTTTCAAGTTAAGAAAGTCATTAACGTAACTGATGTAGGACACTTAACTTCTGATGCAGATGAAGGAGAAGACAAAATTGAAAAAGCAGCTAAGCGTGAAGGAAAAACAGCAAAAGAAATAACTCATTTTTACTTCAACCTTTTTCACGAAGATTTAAAAAAACTGAATATCGAGGAGCCTTTTGTTTGGAGTTGGGCAACAGAACATATAAAAGAGATGATTGAGTTGATAAAAAAACTCGAAGAAAAAGGTTTTACTTACAGGACTTCAGATGGAATTTACTTTGACAGTTCAAAATTTAAAGATTATGGAAAATTAGCTCGTTTAAAGAAAGAAGGTTTGCAAGCAGGAAAAAGAGTTGATTTAAAAGAAAAAAAGAATCCAACGGATTTTGCTTTATGGAAATTTTCTGAGAAACCTGGCTTAAGACAACAAGAATGGGATTCTCCTTGGGGATTAGGTTTTCCTGGTTGGCATATCGAATGTTCTGCAATGGCGATGAAATATCTTGGAGAAACAATTGATATACATACTGGTGGCATAGATCATATACCTGTTCATCACACAAACGAAATTGCTCAAAGCGAGGCAGCTAGTGGAAAAAAGTTTGTTCGTTTTTGGCTTCACGAGAATTTTCTAACATTTAAAGGAGAAAAAGTTTCAAAATCAAAAGGAGGCCTTTATACTTTAAGTGAATTAGAAGAAAAAGGTTTTTTACCTTTGTCATATAGATACTTTGTTTTAACAGCTGTTTATAGGAAACCATTGGATTTTTCTTTGGAAATTTTAGAAAATTCTCAAAACTCATATAAGAGATTAAAAAATCTATGCTTACAACTTAATGATGATGGAAAAATAAATGAAGAGTACTTAAAAAAATTTGAAAAAGCAATTAACGACGATTTAAACACGCCAAAAGCACTTTCTGTTTTATGGGATTTTTTAAGAGATGAAAAAGCAGAAGGAAAATTCAGGACAATAAAAAAATTCGATGATGTTTTAGGTTTGAGTTTGTTTGAAAAAGAAGAAATCCAAATTCCAGACGAGATAAAAAAAATTGCAGAGGAAAGGCAAAAAGCCCGTCAAGAAAAAGATTGGAAAAAAGCCGATGAACTTCGTGAAAAATTAAAGTCTCTCGGCTGGGAAATAAGAGATAAAAAAGAAGGTTGGGAGTTGGTGAGGGTTTAATAGAAAAATTAAAAATAGCTTTTTCTATAGTAAAATATGGAAAACCTACAAAAAAACTTGAAGAGGTGCCTGTAAAAAAAGAGCGAACAGATAAAATAGAGTATAAAAGAGTTTATGAGGGATTACGCCTTATAGAAAAAGAAGTCTATGCAGGACCAACAAGCATTAAATATTGGATGTAATCTTCAAAATTTGACACAGGGATGGGCAAGTAGAGATACTCTAAATAACTCTAGGGATGTTTCTTTATACTTTTTAAAAGATAAAAGAAGAGAGTTAGGTAATTTTTTTTGTTCTTTTTTTGTTGAGGATTATATTAAACAACCATGTATACCTGAAATTTTTGCTTATAATTTCTGTCTTTTAAATAATAAACAAGATCTACTTCCAGATATTTCTTTATTAGGGGCCTTTCAAACATATGCGGTTTCATTATATGATTTAATAGAGGATAAACACTTCACTAGACATGGGGAAAAAACCCTCCTTGGAAAAATAGGTATTAAAAAAACTATTTATTTAAGAAAATTGTGCGAAAGTATTTTTCTAAAAAAAGCAAAAAAGTTAGAAAAAAAGAAAAAAAATAATGCTTTAAAATTATCTTTAGAACAATATCTCCTAACTTTAGCAGCCGATAGTTTAAGAAATAAAAAAGAAATTTTACCTCCACCCCAAGCTTTAACTCTTCAAGATTTGTTAGCTGGAATGCCTACAGAAAAGATAGCCTTGTTGTGTGGAGGCAATATAGAGTTATGTCAATTAGCAAAAAGTCTTGGAAATTCTTTGTCTACACTTGATGACTTAATTGATTTATTACTTCTAGAAGACGTTAATAAGAAAAAAACAACAATTCCCCTTTCTTATTTAAATTATTTTAATATTAAAGGAAAATCAAAAGAAGAAATAAGAGACAATTTTATAAACTCTGATGCATTTCTTACAACATTAGATTATATCTATCTTAATCTTTTTAAATCTAGAAATATTCTCAAGAAA
>JAWAET010000058.1:0-4730 GCA_038891175.1 Candidatus Pacearchaeota archaeon | reverse complement strand
ATCAGCGACTATTTGACCTCCTAAAGTTACTTTTCTATCTCCTGCGATTATCACTCCTTCCTTACATACCAACCCTACTATACTCGTTCCTGTCTTTAAGATATTTTTCTTTAATTCCTCTTCCATAAAGTCTCACCTAGAATTTATGATTTTTTAATTAAAATTTTATTATTTAAAAATCTTTGGTTTTTATTTCTTATTAGTTTTATATACAAAAGATGTAGAGGAGATTCGTAAATCTAAAAAATTTTAGAGAGGACAAGATAAATCTTGAAAAAAACAAATTTAAAATTTTATAAAAATTAGAAGAGATAGAAGAATTTTTATTTCTTTCTATGTTATTTTGGATTTAAAAATGAAGATTAGTAAAATTAAAAGTTCTATAATTTAAATTTGTAATGATTTCTTTTTATTTGAAATGAAAAAGTAAAAAAGCAAGATTTTAGAAATAATTTAAAAGAAATTACGATATAAATATAAAAAGCTGAGCGTATATAGATAGATTTAAAAAATAAAAAAAACGTTTTTCTTTATGGAATACGAAAATCTTTTAGAAAGGGCATATGAGAAGGTAGAACAATCAAAAAGTTGTGAAAGGTTTGAGTTAATAAAACCTCTAATAAAATATGAAGGAAAGAAAACAATAATTGAAAATTTTTCTCAGTTAGCTTCTTGTATAGAAAGAAAATGTGAACATCTTTCGAGGTTTTTATGTAAAAACCTTGCATCTTATGGAGAGGTTATAGGAGAAAGATTAATTTTAATGAGAAAAATTCCTCAAGACCTAATTATAAAAAAGATAGATTATTATTTTGAGGAGTATGTAAAGTGTAAAAATTGTGGAAAACCTGATACACAGTTAATAGAAGAGAATGGAAATCTTTTTGTAAGATGTTTGGCATGCGGTACTAAAAATAAAGTAAATAAATTTTAGGAGGAAAAATGGCGATAGAAGGGTACAGCGTTAAGGCTAAAAAGAGAGTAGCTATAAAAGATCCTGTAATTGTTAGGACAGCAAAGGGAGGATATATGGCAAAAGGAAGTTGTCCTGAAACAGGTATTGTCGTTTGTGCTATGCTCTCTGAAGAAAAAGCCTTGGAAGCGATAAAAAAAGGAGAAGCAAAAAAAGGATTTTAAGATGTTGATAAGAATTCATAAGGCAAGAAGGATAGTTGTAGCTTTGTGCGACAAAGAATTAATTGGAAAAAGATTTGAAGAAGGAAAAAAAGAACTTGATTTAAGAAGTAACTTCTTCAAAGGAGAAGAGAAATCTTATGAAGAAATAAAAGAAATTCTCCTTTATTATAAAAAAGAAGATGCTTCCTTTAACATAGTTGGAAAAAAGAGTTGTTCTTTAGCTTTAGAGATAGGGCTTATAAATGAAGAGATGATTGGAAAAATAAGCGAGATTCCTTACTCCTTAGTTCTCTTGTAAATTTTTAGCAAATATTAAAAAGCAATTATTATTTATTCTTTTATGAATAGAAAAATTGTCTGGCGCTTTACTAATGGAAAAGAGTTAAATGAAAAAGAATTCTGCGAATATTTTGAAAGAAAAATCTTCAAAACAATAAGAAAGTACCAGATGATCAAAGAGTTCTACAATAAAGAGATCCCTATTATCGAAGGAGAAGAATTAAACAAGAAAGTTCTTAATTATGTTCTATCAAAAAAATTTAAAACAAAAATTTCAAAAAAGTCAATTTTCTCTTACAAAAGTCTAACTGAAATTGCTGAAAAGATATTTGAAAATATTTTAAAAGGAAAATTTAAAAAAATGCCAACTGATTTGAGCAAAGCACCTTTGCAATTATTAAAAGACGAAGAAATCGAGCTTTACGCGTTATTGAAGAATATCGAAGGGAAAAAAAGAAAAAAGAATGAAAGAATACAAAAACTTTTTCAAAAATTCAAAGAAAAAAATCCCGATCTTGAAAATAATATATTAAAAGCTTTTTTACAGGTTAAAGAAAATGATTAGATGTTTCAAAAATTCCCTTAGCCATCTTGTGTGAGGCAAGAACATCAGAATTTTCCTTTAAATTTCTGTTAATCTTTTTCCAATAGGCAAGTGTGGAAGTTACGACCTTCGCCAAGATTAAGAATATAAAAGATTTCGAGGCTGTGATTAGTTATGAAATGAGAAAAAGGATATATTCAGACTTAGTAAAAAATAATTCATACCCCTTGTAACTGAAGAAGAAATATTGATAAAGCATCAAATCAACTCTTGAAGAATCAGCTAAAAGTTGTATTAAGAAACTGCATTAACAATTGCAGGAAAAAATTCTGTTTATCTTATTTTGAGAATTCTTAATAGAAAACTTTATAAAAAACATATCAATATCTATTGATATGAAAAATATTTATTTGTTTAAAGCGTTAGGGGAAGAAACAAAACACAAAATACTTAAATCTCTTCTTTCAGGAGAATTATGTGCATGTAAAATTCCAAAAATAATTGGAAAAACACAATCAAACACCTCTATGCATCTTAAAAAACTCGTTGAATGGGATTTAATAAAATCTCGTAGAGACGGAAAAATGATTTTGTATTCCATAAAAGATAAAAGAATAGAAAAAATATTCAAATCGGTAGGGAGGTAAAAAAATGAAGATAGAAATATTTGGTTCAGGTTGTCCAAAATGCAAAAAACTAGAAGAAAATGCGAGAAAAGCATTAGAAGAGAAAAACAAAAAAGCCGAAATTGTAAAAATTACAGACCTTAATGAAATAATAAATCGAGGAGTTATGGCTACTCCTGCGATAGCAATTGATGGAAAATTAAAAGCATATGGCAGAATTCCAGAAGTTGAGGAAATAAAGAAGTGGTTATAAAAAGATTAATAAATTAAGAAAAAATCTACAATAGAAACTAAAAAAAATAGAATAAAAATGCCTAAAAAAGATTATTCAAGTTGGACAAAAGAAGAGTTGATTAGAGAATTAGAGAAGTTCAAGAAGCAAAAGAAGACAAAAAGAAAAAGTTAAAAGTTGGAATTATTTAATAATATTATGAACTTACCTGAAAAAGAAACAAGAGAACAATACATAGACCCTCTTTTGAGAAAGGAAGGCTGGAGAGATGAATACATAAAAAAAGAAGTTAACTCTCTTAAATCAAACTTTAAAAAAAAGATTTATTCTTTAAAAACAATAGATGGGAAAGAGGAAGGAAGGTTTATTGATTATCTTCTTTTAGATGAACATGGCTCACCTATTGCAATAATTGAAGCAAAAAGATTCTCACTAGATCCTGAAAAAGGAAGAATTCAAGCTGATACCTATCAAAGAGATATTGAAAAACAAATAGGTTACATTCTTCCCGCTTTTCTTACTAATGGAAAAAAATGGTATTTTAAGGAAAAAAATTATCCTCTGAGAGAAATTTCCGGTCCTTTTTCGCAAGAAGATTTACAAAGAAGACTTAATCTCTCAAAAAATAAGAGTGATCTCACAAAAATAGAAATAAATACAAATATTGTTGATAGGTCAAAAAGCATTCAAATTGTAAAACAAATTTTAAATCACTTTAATATAAGTAACAGAAGCGCCTTAATAACAATGGCTACTGGAACAGGGAAAACAAGAGTAGCAATGGCGATAATTCATGCTTTAGTTAAGGCCAGATGGATACAAAATGTTTTATTTGTTGTTGATAGAATTTCGCTTGGTAGGCAGGCATTTTATGATGGATTCCAGAAATTTTTTTCTTCAACTCCTTCTTGTTTATTAAATGAGCAAGAGTTTACGAAGGATAAAAGATTTTATGTTTCAACTGTTCAGACCCTTATGGCTAAACAAAACGATGGAGAAAGACTATTTCAAAAGTTTAGTCCTGGTTTTTTTGATTTAGTAATTTTCGATGAAGCGCATCGTTCTTATTATGACAAACAAAATCTTGTCATGAAATATTTTGATGCTTTAAAAATTGGTTTAACTGCTACCCCTTCTAAAACTGAGGACAAAAATACTTATGATTTATTTGAATGTGAAAGAGGAAAACCTACTGCAGAATATACTTATGATGAAGCTGTTCGTGATGGCGTTCTTGTTCCTTATGATGCTCAGATTATTGAAACTAAAGTATTAAAATTAGGAATAAGAGGGATGGAGCTTGATAAAGAACTTAAAACAGAATTAATGAAACAGGACGAGGATCCAGATCATTTTGAGGTTCCTGGAAAAAAATTTGCTAGATACTTTACAGATAAAAAAACTAATGAACTAATTATTAGAGAGTTTATGAATCGCTGTCATAAAACAGAAGACGGAAAGCCTTGTAAATCTATCTTTTTTTGCGTGAATGTAGATCATGCCAAAGCAATAAAAAAGTGTTTTGATAAACTTTACCCAAATCTATGTAACGAAACCGAAGTTATTGTTTCTGAATACGACAGATATATGGATGCTGTTGAAAGGTTTATGAAAGAATCATCTCCTAGGGTGGCTATTTCTGTTGGGGTTCTTGATACGGGAATCGATATTCCAGAAGTTTGTAATCTCGTTTTTGTCACTCCTGTTTTCTCTCCTATTAGGTTTTGGCAGATGGTCGGAAGAGGTACAAGAAGTTTATCTGCTTGCAAGCATAAAGAATGGCTTCCAAATTATGATGGAGTTCATGATAAAAAAGATTTTAGAATTCTTGATTTTAAATTTGGAGATTTTTCTAATGTTTTAGAGCATCAGTTAGAAGTGAGTAAGGAAAAAAAACTAAGTGAAGACATAA
>JAWAET010000057.1:0-4748 GCA_038891175.1 Candidatus Pacearchaeota archaeon | reverse complement strand
CGATATTTTTTCGTTGTGAGTGCAGCAACATTTAGATAATATTGAAAAGTTTATTTTTTAATAATGCCTTGCATTTTCCACCACATCGCCCAGTTTTCTTTAAGTTGCAAGATTCTTTTTTAGGACATATAAATAACTTTCTAAAATTTGAAGATTCTTCTCCAAGCCAGATATTTTCTAATGTTTCTTCATAAAGGTTTCCCATTCTTTCTTCATATAGGCTACAGGGATAAACATTTCCGTCTGAGCTTATATAAATTTTTGATCTCATCCCGCTACAGCCAAAAATAGTTGCATTATAAATTTCAGAATAATAAGGAGCAGTATATAACTCACTCCCTATTAATTTTACCCCTGAATTTTCTTTTCTTTTGATTATTTTTTTTATTTCTTCTAATTCTTCTTTTAGAAATAGAATATTATTTTTACCTCTCCCGTAAGGTTTTACAAGACTAAATCTAACACTTGAAACACCTAAAGAGGCAAAATAGTCTACCATTCTATCTAAATCCTCTTTGTTTTCTTTGGTTATCACACTATAAACAGAAAGATCTATCCCTCTTTCTTTTAAGAATCTTATAGCTCTTGTTGTATCTTCATAACTATTATCTTTTCTAGTTATTCTTTCGTGAATTTCTTTTTTACTTCCATGTAGGCTTATGCAGACTTTTTCAAAATTTTTTTCTATAAATTTAGAAATTTCTTTATTAATATTTGTACCGTTTGTAATTAAGGTCAAATAATTACCTTTTTCTTTAAAAAAAATACTAAATCAAAAAAATAGGAATAAAATAAAGGTTCTCCACCTGTTAAATAAAAATTAGAGTCTTTTATGTTTACTAATCTTTTTTTTAATAAATCAAAAGAAATTTCTTCACAATTTCTTTCTGAAGAAGAGGTATAGCAAAAGTTACAGTTTAAATTACATCTTTTTGTTAATTCAAGTGAAATATATTTTGGTTGTTCAAAAAACCACGCCCCTTCTTTTTTTTAATTTCATTATCGAAATAAATGCATTTTTCTAAATTGTTACAAGGTGTACCGGGATGATGAACTAAATTATTCATTTTTTAAACTTTTTCTAAACTTTTTTTCTAAGTTATTTAAACTCTTTCCAAATGCTTTTTTGAAAGAGGTTTCTTCCGAATTTTTCTTTAGTTCTTTTAAAAAATCTAAAACTCTCTTCTCTCCATAATTATTAAATAAAAATCTAAAAAATTCCTTTGATTGATTATAAACAGGGTTTTTGTACCAATCAGCATTATTTTTTATTTTTTCAAAACTAATAAAATTTTTAACATTAGAATAAACATCTCCAAAAGACAAAAAATGACATAACCCTTCTTCAATCCAAATAGAAATTTTTTTAGGATAAAAAAATCTTCTAAAAAATATATGACACATCTCATGCCTCATTACTTTTTCAAATTCTTCTTCATTATGTCCTTTTTTAGGGAAATCTTTTTTATCCAAAATAAAGATCCTGCCATTATTTAAACAATATCCGACTACGTATTTTTCAGTTTTTTTACCTTTTTCTTTTTCGTAATTTTTTTCGAAATCTTTCAAAGACAACACCGAAATAAATATTTTCCCGGGTTCAAATTTAAAGAATTTTTTTAGAAATTTAAAATTTTTTTCGTATTCTAATCTATAACTTTTTTTATAAAAAGACATTTTATAAAAAATATTTAATCATATGTCGCACAATGACAGTTATCACAATCTGCATCACATGCGTAGACTCTTAATCCTTTTTCTTCTATTCTCTCTATCTGAGAGATATTATAAAAACCTCGGCCAATTAAGTCTATCACTTTAGCGGAGTTTATTTCTTCTTCATTTATATTTTTTATACTTTCTTCTCTTAATAATTCTAATAAAGTTTTTACCATATATCTAATAATTTCCTAGTATTTAAATATTTTACTATTGGTATTAATTTTCTATCAAATTCATTAAGTTCTAACTCGCTAAGAGTAAAAACGCCTCTTTTGTATAGATTTATTATTATATTAAAAAGCGAATTATTTACGTAAATTGTCGAATGATCTCTTGGAGAAAATAAAATGTATCCTTTTTTTCTTCTCTAAATTTTATATTTCGGATTATTCTCATTTTTTTATCCTTATTTATTTCACTAGGTAATATCTCCTTTCTTTCTTTTCTATAAGGTTAACACCTAAATAATCTATTTCTTGATAGTTTCCTCCCGCAATTTTTGCAGATTCTCTACAACCAAAAGAACAGAGTCCTTTTCCTTTACAAAGAGAATATTTAAAAGAGGTATATTTTCCATTTCTCCATTCATTCTTTCCCAGATATCATTTAAATCTTCATTAACTAAATTTCCATATTCAAGAAGGATGTGTGTGCATGGCCTAACAGCCCCATTAGGCGAAATTGCTATTGTAGATTTACCTACTTCGCAGTCTCTCTTTAAAAATTTCTCGTACTTTATTCATAGTTATTAATTATACATCGTGGAATAGGCTCTACTACATCTACAGAAATTCCTAATTCTTTTTCTAATTTTAAGAGGCCATCCAAGGTAGAGATAACTTCTTCTCTACTTAAAATTAGTTCTTTTGGCATGAAACTACAAGGACTAGCAGGAGTAGCACTAAAAAATTTTACTCCTAGTTTAGAAACAAACTTACCGGTTTCATAAACTTGTTCTTTATATTTTTTGTGACAAATATATTTATTCCAATAGGTATTCTTTGATTAAGTAAGATTTTGATGTTTTCAGTTACTTTTTCAAAAAAGTCCCTTCCAGTTATTTTTTGTAGGTTTCTTTATTAAAGCTGGGCAAAGAAGAAAAAACTCTTGTTATTCCGCTTTCTTTTATCTTTTCACAATCTTCTTCTTTCAAAAGAACAAGATTTGTATTTAAACCTACTTCTATATTATTATTTGAAAGATATGATGATAAAGGGTATACTATGTCTCTTCTAATCAAAAGCTCTCCACCAGTTAAAACAACCTCAAAAACTCCCCCTTTTACTAATTTTTCACCAATGATAATTGCCTCCTCCAAAGTTAGGCTTTTTTTTGAAGATTCTTTCTCCCCCTCCAAGAATTATAACAATACTCACATCTGTTTGTACAAAAATAAGTTATTTCTATTTGTGCAGTTAAAGAACTTTTTAGTTGTTCATATTTTCTTGTATAATTCATATAATTTTTATATTCTTATCGTTATTAAATTTTTTTATTATTTTTTATACATTAATCATAACTTTTCTCCGTGTTTTAAATTTATTTAGCGCATGCTTCAGTTAAAGAAATTTCCTATTATTTTTATAATCTTTATATTTTCCAATTTCATTCTTACTGAACAAGAAAAAAGTAAATTTTTTTATATTCTAGAGAAGATTTCTGTCGTAACTAATAATTTAGCAATAATATCTAACTTTTATAGAAGAAACTGTATTTTTTATCTTCAGAATTGAAGAAAGATTTCTCTTTGAGTAACTAAACGATTAGTTTAATAGAAAAAACAAATAATTTATTAATATTCTGGTCGATCTTCCAAAAAATGATATTGAAAAAAATTTCATAGATCTCTTTGAATTAAAAGCAAAGATAGGAGACGAGATGGATTCTATTTTTCTAAAAGGTAAGTATGAAGAAATTGTTGTTGGCCATTATATTATGGATATAATAAATTATATTCAAGATGCATCAATTTTTTATTTTGGTTTAATTTACTCTCAGAAAACTAAAAATATCTAACAAAAACCTTATAACTATTATAATTTCTTTTATTTATAGGCAATTCTAACATAATATCAAGAATTGCTCTTATCTTAATTATTTATTAATATCACCATCAAAAGAAAAAATTGAAATTCAAATAGAAAAAAATAAATTTACTCCTAGAGAAAAAGAAAGATAAATTTAACTCTTAAAAAACCAATTCAGGCAAAAGAATTAAAAGTAGGATTAATCGGAATCCAAAGAAAAAGGATTTATTCTTCTAGAGGTAGTTCTTATTATGATGAAAAAGTTTTCGAATTTTTTCAAACTTTGGATGGAGAGAAAGTTTACTCTGCAACAACACAACCTTATTCTTTCTCTATCGGAATTCCTTCTAACTTAATCACCCAATTACAAAATTCTGTTAGCAAAGCAATTGTCGGAGTTGTTAGCGCCTTAACTGGTTTTTCTCTTCTATTAGGTGGTATGTTGTTGCAGAATTAGAAATAAAAGGATTCATCATAACAAAAAAAGTACAGATAAATATTTATTAAAAATTGACTCCTAAAATTTTAGATTCTCTTAGGAAATCTTCATAACTATCAGTAGCATGAGTTCCTGTTTCTATTTCTCCGTGAGAAAAAAGTTTTCTCATCTCATTTTTTAGTTTATCCAATTTTGAATAACAATCTTTTCCCTTGACAATCATTAACAAGCATTGCCCTGATGTGATATAATTTATTAATTCATCAAATTTCTTATCCTTTTTATCATAATAAAATTGTTTAGCTTGTTCCTCACTAAAAAAAATATTTCTTTCCTGCAATATATTTAATCTTTCTTGAATTATTCTTTTTTTTGCATATTCATGTTCGTTCTTCTTTAGACCATCTGGTTTTATTATAAAAAACGCAATTTCCTCTAAACTTTTTTCTAAACTATTCATCTTCTATTCTGGCTATTTTTCCATTTATTTTTTTAGGATAAAAAATAGGCAAGACTTCTTTGCTATTTGGATAATAAAGACATCCTCTTTCATATATATT
>JAWAET010000056.1:0-4799 GCA_038891175.1 Candidatus Pacearchaeota archaeon | reverse complement strand
ATTTTGATGAAAATGAATTTCTTTGAACTTTTTAACTTTTTGTCAGGGATTTATCATCTTCTTTATAGATTTTTTTTATCAATTTCAAATATTTTGAAAGTTATAGGAGAAATTTTTCGACAGTAGAATATTCTTTTACTTTTCTTTT
Source organism: Candidatus Pacearchaeota archaeon (assembly GCA_038891175.1). Taxonomy (GTDB): domain Archaea; phylum Nanobdellota; class Nanobdellia; order Pacearchaeales; family GW2011-AR1; genus CAKZRD01. The sequence goes on along the minus strand of JAWAET010000056.1, from coordinate 4,651 downwards.
TCTATTCTTATATTTTCTTAATTTTTAATATTTTTTCTTTAAAATACTAATTTTTTCATTTGAGACTCTTTATTTTTTTTAACACTTTGTCTTCTTCTTTTCTATTTCTCCCTACAGTTTGTCCAAAACTTACGAGAATATAATTTATTGATCTCCAATAACTTTTAGGAAATAACTTCTGCAAGTCTTCCTCTATTTTTTCTGGTTTTGTATTTTTAGTCCAACCAAGCTTCTTTGAAATTCTTGCGACGTGAGTATCTACTCCTATAGCAGATGCATTTCTTCTTTCTGCTAAAAAGACGTTTGCTGTTTTTCTACCGACGCCAGGTAACCTCAAAAGTTCTTCAAAATTTTTTGGAAATCCTTCTTTAACAATTTTTTCAGAAGCCAAAATTATTTTTTTAGCTTTTGTTTTATAGAAGTTGATTGGTTTTATTATTTTTTCTATCTCTTCAATTTTTGCTTCTGCAAGATCTCTAGCATTTTTATACTTTTTAAATAGTTCTTCACAAACTTTTATTGTTACGCTATCTCTTGTTCTCGCTGAAAGAATTATTGCAATAAGAGTTTTCCAATCATCCTTCCATCCTTCTGCTGCAAGACGAGGTTTTCTTCTTAAAATACTTTTTATTTTGTTTAATTGCTTTACAGCTTTTAAAGAGTTCATAAGGTTATTCTTCTTTTTTTATCTCTTTGAATCCTGTATACTTCCACAGTGCTTTTGGTATTTTTATACTTCCATCTTCTGACTGATTATTTTCTATGAGGGATATCATCAAACGAGGGAGAGCTAATCCGGAGCCATTTAAAGTGTGAACAAATCTTAATCCTTTCTTTCCTTGTACTCTAGTATTCATTCTTCTTGCCTGGAAGTCTGTGCAATTTGAACAGGAGGAGCATTCTAAATATTTTTTCAAATAAGGACTCCATACTTCAATATCATAAGTTTTTGCTGATGCGAAACCCATATCTCCTGTAGAAAGCAAGACTCTTCTGTAAGGAATTTCTAATTCTTCTAAAATTCTTTCTGCATTAAGAGTCATTTCTTCTAGAAATTTCCACGAATCCTCAGGATTGCATATATAGACCATTTCTACTTTTTCAAATTGATGTAATCTGTATAATCCTTCTTCTCCCGCTCTTCTACCTGCTTCTGTGCGATAACACTCGGTAAAAGCAAAAAATTTCTTGGGCAAATCTTTTTCATTTAGAATTTCATCTGCATAAATGTTAGTTAAAACTACTTCTGCTGTTGGAATAAGAATTAATTCTTCATTTGTTTTGTATAAGTCTTCTTCAAATTTAGGTAGATTCCCTGTTCCAAAAGCCGTTTTTCTATTTACTAACTGAGGAGGATTTACTTCGATAAATCCATTTTTTTCATGAAAATCCATCATAAATTGTACTAGTGCTCTTTGTAACTTTGCTCCCTTACCAAATAGAAAATAAAATCCGGAACCTGTTACTTTCGTAGCTCTTTTTATGTCAATTATTCCAAGATTTTCTCCTATCTCTAAATGAGATTTTGCTTCTTTTATTTCTTTTATCTCTCCATATCTCTTTATTTCTTTATTGAACTCTTTATCTCCTATAGGTACATCTTCATAAGGTAAATTTGGAATTCTAGATAAGATTTCGTCAATTTCTTTTTTTAATTCTCTTTCTCTTTCCTCATTTTTCTTTATTTTTTCTGCAATTTCTTTTGCTCTTCTCTTTAATTCTTCCGCACTTTCTTTATTCTTTTCCTTCAAAAAAGAATTTATTTTTTCTGACACTTCATTTCTTTCATGTCTTAGAGAATCGTCTTCTTTTTTTAATCTTCTCCATTCTTCGTCTTTTTTTAAGAAGTCATCTATAATTTTCTCGTCGTATCCTCTATTTTTTAAGCTTTTTTTTACATAAAGAGGATCGTTTCTTATAATCTTTATATCTAACATATTTTTTTCATCTATTTTAATTATTTAAATTTAATCTTTTAAATTATGTGGCTTTTAAAACCAGATTCTTCTTAAAGAGACGTCTTGTATTTTTTACTACAACATGGTTACGAAAATATCAGGAAAAGTTTATAAATCTTTATATTCATTCAAAAATATAGATTAAAAAGAATATCTTAAAATGGAGAAGATTAGAGATTTCAACATAGGTTTGTTTTTCAGAGAGAAGCCTGCTTTAATGCTAATTGCTTTAAGAAGAATGTCTAAAGCAAAGTACGGCTCTATTCTAGCAAAAGAAGTGAATTGCACTTATTCTCACGCTGTTAAAATTTTACAGTTATTAGAAAAGAAAGGAATAGTGGTTTTTGAAAAAAAAGGGAGAATAAAAATAATAAAACTCACAAAAAAAGGGGAAGAGATAGCAGATCATATAGAGATTATTAGAAACCTTTTGTCCTAGTATTCCAAATTTCTCGGCCTCTTTACTAAAAAGTTTTCCTTTCTTTTTAACATTTATCTCTTCTTTTACAATCTTAGGGGTATTTTTCTAATTAGTTAAATTTTATTTAAACAGAAAATTCTTATTTTCCTCAAATTAATGTTCTTTTTTGTACTTGTAAGAATAAATGTAAAACTGCTATAAGTATTTTATTAATTAACCGATTAAGAATAACTTTTTTCTTTAAGCAATAATCGCAAAGTTTTTTACTACTTGACCAGATACAGATTTATTTATTTGCTTTCGAATTACACAAAGGAGTATAAATTCTCTTACTAGGAATAAATACTCCTTATACTATATTTTAGTTATCTATTTTATGTTTTCAAAAATTAAGATTTATACTAATTGTCAAAAAGAATAACTACATTTCAGGAGCTACTGTTGCACCAAATATTATATTACCTGTACAATTTCCGGCTACACCTACTGGTATATAAATTCTCCAAAAGCTGTCTTTCACTGCTTCATTATAAGTTTCATTTCTTCTTTTATCCAACTCAAATTTTTTTACTACTTGACTAGATGTTAAATTTATGTACTTTTCTTCAAATTCGCTTAAGGAAGATATTGTTCCGGGATTTGACTCTGTTAAGTTATACTTTTCATAATAGATTGGGATCTTTCCAGTTCCACTTGGAGGCAAAGAACAATTCATTGCATATCCATCACCTATTGTTTGAGCATACCCTTCAAGAGTTAAATTTACCATAACATTTCCAACGTTTGTTACATTTACGATAACTTCTTCAGATACATAAGTAGCATTAACTGTTCCATAATTTATTATATCTGGTAAACCTAAGGAAAGTAAAGGATTTATACTAATATTATAATTTTCATTATCAGTCCAACCATAACTATCTTCTGCTGTGGCATAACACTGCCAACTGCTAGCATTTGCATAATATTCAACATAAAAGCTACAATTTGCTAAAACTAAATATTCATCATCATTATATCCTAAGTAATTTCCAAAATCTTTTATAATCTCACAGCTATTATTTGAATAATGGTAATTTTTATTATCTAAATCATCATAAAAAGAGTACTCTTTATCAAAAAAAGTCGCGTTTACTTTTACTATATCATCTTCCCCATTCCAATCTCTTACTATTGCAATACAACTTACTAGAACACTATCATTAGCTACGAGATTTATACTATTTGCGTTGTCATTCACAGTTACATTTAAAATTTCCGGGAATACATTTCCTACTTGAAGAATAGTAGTGACTGTAACATTTTGTCCTATTCCTGCAAAACCAAAATTAACTAATCCTACAATGAAAAAAAAAGTTACAACTAATATAACTAAAGTCAGTTCTATTCTATTCTTTTTCTTTTTCCATTTCATTTTTATTTTAGTCTAACTCTACATAAAGATAGTATGCAGTAGCGCTTTGAAATCCGGGAGTTCCATTTTCAGGAACTATCATTTGAAAATCATAATTTGAACCATCATAACCTTGAGTATTCTTTTCTATAAATGTCGCATAAATTAAATTTGAGTTACTATCCTTTAACAATATCTCTTGAAAGTTAACGTCTTGAGGGTTGTCATTTTGGTAAGTATTTAATGTTCCATTACAAGAATTTGCAGATATAACTTTCGTTCCTATTTGAATCGCATTATGTGTTTGTGGTTGTTTAGTAAATGTTCTCGTTATATTATCTTCTGGATTAGTATGATTCAGAGCCAAATTTTCATTTTCCATATCACTTATCTGTGCGCATACTACAGTGCTCCATTGAATGTTATCTGTTGCTCTTGTTGCATAAACCTCTCCGTTTATTGTAGCAAGACTCCAATCAAAAATTGTGCTTCCTGTAGTATCATCCAAAGTAAACTTTCCTTCAACCCATCCTACAAATGCTTTCCAACGAACATTTTGAATTACTGCCGTTAAATTTATTGTAGAGATATATCCTCCAGATATATTAACTGCTTTTGCTGCTTCAGGAACCTTTGTTCTGTTTTCTAAAACATTCAAAGAAGATGGACCTTCAGGCAAAGCAAATATAACTGCTAAGCTGAAGGTTAATAATAAAAAAAATAAAATTTCTTTTTTTAAGGTTTTTTTTTTCATCTTATTTTTAATCTAGTTCCACCCAAAAGTAATATGTTGTTGTTGCTATATTGTCCTTATGTCCGTCTTCTAATACAATCATTTGGAAGTCATGAGGTCTATTATCAAAGCCGATTCTATCTCTC
>JAWAET010000055.1:0-4865 GCA_038891175.1 Candidatus Pacearchaeota archaeon | reverse complement strand
AACAATAATAAATTTTATAGAAGAATTTGGATTGTAATCTTAAAATATTCAAATTATCGTTAAATTTAAAAATAAATTCTTATTAGAAAAAAAATGGATGGTTTGGATTTGAGAAAATATCAAGATGACGAGGAGATTGCTAATATTTTTAGTAAAATAGTTTCTGGAAAACCAGGATATAAAACAATAATTGATAAAAACAAACCAGTTCCTAAATGTTCCAACTGTGGATTTAAGTTAGTTAATAATGAGAAATTTTGCCCGGAATGTGGAACGAAAGTTTTTCAGGAAAATTCTAAAAAGAATTGAAAGCTATGAAAAAAATTGCAATTGTAGATAAAGATAAATGTAAGCCTTCTGCTTGTTCTAAAGAATGTGAAAAATTTTGTCCTGTAAACAGAAAAGGAGAGAAGTGCGTAGAAATTTTAAGTAAGTGTAAGATAAATGAAGATTTATGTATCGGTTGTGCAATTTGTGCTAAAAGATGCCCTCTTAGTGCTTTAGAAATAATAAATCTTCCCTTTGCCGACGAAAACAAGTTAGTTCATCGTTATGGGGAAAACGGATTTGCCCTTTATGGTCTTCCTCATCCAAAAGAAGGAAATATTGTCGGTTTTTTAGGAAGAAATGGCATAGGAAAGACAACAGCTATAAAGATTTTATCTGGGCAGGAGAAACCTAATTTTGGAAAAAAAGAAATTGATGAAAATGATATAAAAAATTTTTTTAAAGGAAGCGAACTTTTATCTTATTTCGAAACATTAACTAAAAAAAGTATCTCTTACAAACCTCAAAATCTTTCTTTTCTTTATGTTGACGTCGGTGTAAAGGATTTTTTATTAAAAAGAGGTAACGAAGAGAAAATTTTAGAATTGGCAAAAAAAATAAACGCTGAGAGTATTCTTTCAAAAAGACTGAACACTCTCTCTGGAGGAGAACTACAAAAAGTAGCAATCCTTGCAGCTTCATTAAAAGAATCAGATATTTATTTTTTTGATGAACCTCTTGCTTACTTAGATATTGAAGAAAGAATAAAAATTTCTAAGTTTATAGAGGATATAACAAAAGGAAAAACAACTTTTATCGTCGAGCACGACTTATTAATTCTTGACTACCTTAGCGATTATCTTCATATCTTCTTCGGTCAGAAAGGTTGTTTTGGTTTGGTCTCTGGTATAAAAAGTACTTCTTATGCGATTAATTCTTATCTTGACGGTTACTTAAAGGAAGAAAATATTCGAATAAGAGAAAAGCCCATTAATTTCAATTTCACAAAAAATTGTCTTGTTAGCGGTGATGTTTTTAGCAAGTGGCCTTCTTTTAAAAAAACATATGAAGGTTTTAATTTCGAATGTTCTCAAGGAGAGATAAGAACTGGACACATATATGGAATACTAGGAAAAAATGGGACGGGAAAGACGACATTTATGAAATGTTTAGCAGGACTGGAAGAAGTAGAGATAGGTGGAAAAAAAGAAATAATTAATCTAAGTTTGAAAGTTTCATATAAACCACAGTATGTTTCATCGGATTCAGAAGAGTTAGTTAGAGACATAGTTATCAAAGAGAAAATAGACAAAAAAATCTGTTCGCATTTTGGAATAGAAAATTTTTACCAAAAAAAAGTAAAAAACCTTTCAGGAGGAGAATTACAAGTTTTAGCAATTGTACGTTGTTTGTCAAAAGAAGCCGATATTTATCTTTTAGACGAACCTTCTGCATATTTAGATGTTGAGGAAAGAGTTTATTTAGCAAAGTTAATTAAAGATTTCATAATAGAAAAAGGGAAAACTGCGTTTGTAATAGATCACGACTTATTACTTATTTCCTATATCGCTGATTCTATAATTTATTTTTCAGGAGAAAGAGGAAAATATGGAAAATTAGAAGGGATTTTTGAATTTGAAAAAGGAATAGTGAAACTTCTTCAGGACTTAGATATTACACTAAGAAAAGATAAAGAAAGTGGAAGACCTCGTATAAATAAGAGAGATTCTGTACTAGATAGAGAACAAAAAGAGAGAGGGGAATGGGCTATTTTTTAACTTAATTCTTAAAATTATTTTCCAACGGAAAAATTCTATTTAAAATAAAGAGAAGCATAAAATTTAAAAGGTTAAGAAAAAGTAAAAATATAATCCCGCCATAGCTCAATGGTAGAGCACGCGGCTGTAGATAACTAGCGTGAACTTTCCTTCGGGAAAAGAATGAAACGCGATAAGGACAACTTCAATAGAAGTTGTTGTTCAACAGAACCCGCGGTACCCCAGTTCGATTCTGGGTGGCGGGATATTTTTTAATTAAAATATTCGCTTTTCGTTAATAACTTAATTAAATTATAGAATTTATGATATTTTTTAAGTAAAAAATTTATAAGTTTAATCTTTTTTATCTAAACTAAATTGAGTACTTAAGTTGTTTTAATAAGAAAATTTTTAATTTATATTTTTTATTTAGATTTTTTCGTTATTTCTTAAGTCTGCTATTTATCCTAAAATTTTTTTAAGCTCATCCATTAATTCTTTTCCATTTATCTGTCCTTTAAATTTAGACATTAGAAGACCCATATAAGCATTGAGAGAGAGGCCAGGTTTTTCTTTTAAAACTTTTTCAATTTCTCCTTTAATATCTATTTTTTCTTTTTTTAAGGCGTTTTCTAGTGTTTCACCTCTTGCTATTTTTTGTAGAATTATTTTGACGTCATTTTCTGATATAGTTTTGCCGACCTCAGAAAGAACACTCTCGAGTACATCTATATTCAAAATCTTTTTTACGTTTCTTAAGTCTATTTTTTCTTTTACAGAAATTTCTTTTGGGAATATTACGAGAGCTTTTGCGATTAGTTGAGGATTTTGTATAACTTCGTTTAAATATTTGAAATCCTCTATTCTTCCTTCTTCAAGAATTCCTTTTAACAATTCTTCATTTAAACCATACTTTTTTAAGAAAGCTTTTTGTTCGGAGATTAATTTTGGAAGAGTGTTTTTTGCTTCATTTATTAGCTCTTTAGAAATTTTCAATAATGGAAGATCAGTTTCGGGATACATTCTTGCAGAACCTGGCATAGGTCTTAAGAAAGTAGTTGTTCCATCAGGATTTGCTCTTCTAACCTCTTTTTTACATTTTCCTTCTTTGATGCACTCTATTTGCCTTTTTACTTCATTTATTACTGTAGTCTCCATTATATCGGGCTCTTGAAATCCTTTTATTTCCACTCTTTCTGCTCCTTTTATAGAGATGTTTAAATCTTGTCTGATGGTACCTATTCCTCTTTTAACATTACATGCTCTTAGAATCTCTCCTATTTTTAAAGCAGTTTCTTTAATTTGTTTTGGAGTTTTTAGATGAGGTCCTGTAGAAATTTCTACAAGAGGTATGCCTAAACGATCTAATTTGTATACTTTGGAGTCCTCTCTCTCATCTGAAGGTCTAGCAGAGTCTTCTTCTAAAAATACATAATCAATAGGAATCCTTCCAAAAGAAGTTTCGACGAAACCATCATAACCTAATAAGAGTGTTCTTTGAAAACCCGAAGGATTTGAACCATCTATTACTGTTTTTCGCATAATTTGAGTATAAGGAAGAATCTTACAATTTAGAAGCAAAGCTATATGCAATGCAATTTTTAATGCTTCTTTATTTATTTCATGAGGAGGTTCTTCATCTAACTCTACTAAACAGTTAGTATCAAATACTTCATAAATATAATAAAGATTCTTTTCTTTTTCAAAAAGCGCTGCTTCATCTATTTCTCCAGTTTCTCCTACAACAGGATTTAATCTTCTTTTTACTCTGAATAGAGGATTATCTTTTCTTAGTATAGAAGGGCAAGAACAAAATAATTTATGAGTATTTAATTGTTGGTGAATTTCTAAACCTGCTTTTAATCCTAACTCTTCATAATTAAATTCTTCCATTTAATAAGAAAAAATGATGAATATAAAAATTTATTGTAACTAGCTTACGAAAAAGATTTAAACTAAATCAACAGAGTTATTCGTATGAAGTTTAGAAAAACATGGAAAATAAAGAGAGTAATCGATTTTGATAAAATAGATAAGCAAAGAGAGAAGTATCCTGATATTGTAGAAAAGATAATTGAAATAAGTGATGTAATATTAGAAGTTTTAGATTCTAGATTTATAGAAGAAACGAGAAATAAAGAAATAGAAGAAAAGATAAGAAAGAAAGGTAAAAAAATAATTTTTGTTCTAAACAAATGTGATTTAGTAGATACGAAAAACATCCCAATTCCTCCAGATGTAAGACCTTATGTTTTTGTCTCTACAAAAAAAAGGATAGGGTCAAGAATACTAAGGAGATTAATAAAAAAAGAATCCTCTTATAGAGATAAACGTTTTAAAAGAGCACAAGTAGGTGTTATAGGTTATCCTAACACAGGAAAATCTTCTTTGATAAACTTCCTTACAGGAAAGAATTCTGCAAAAACTGCAAAAGAAGCAGGATTCACAAAAGGTATGCAAAAAATAAGATTATCCTCGGATATTCTTTTAATTGATACTCCTGGAGTAATACCTAATGAATACTACTCCAATGAAGACATAGCAAAAATAGCTTTTCATGCAAAAGTAGGTGCAAGAAATTATTATAAAGTTAAAGACCCTGATTTTATTGTCCAAGACTTGTTAAAAGTTTACTCTAAAGAACTATGCGAGTTTTATCAAATACCTGAAGTTCAAAATGCAGATGAATTTTTAGAGATTTTAGGTAAGAAGAAGAATTTTCTTGTAAAAGGAGGTGAAGTAGATATAGACAGGACTTCTAGATTGGTTTTAAAAGATTGGCAAGAAGGAAAATTTTTTTTATTTAAAAAAGAACGTGTTAAAGAAAGTGAAGAAGCTCAT
>JAWAET010000054.1:0-4893 GCA_038891175.1 Candidatus Pacearchaeota archaeon | reverse complement strand
ATTGATGCAATTTTTCCCGCTTGAATATATTTTTCGAATTCGTTTAGTTCCATACATTCTTTTAATCCAAATATCTTATAAGCTTTTGTTTTTTCTGTTGGTAAGCTTTTTATAGTTGGATTTTTTTTCTAATTTATGGAGAAAAGAAAAAAAATTCTTTTAATTCTTTTATTACTTTTAGCTTTTTTTAATTTAGTCTTCTTAATAATAAGCATCTTTAGTTTCTCTTTTGTTCCTGTTAGTGGTAGAACTAGTTTAGGAGGAGGAATAATTCTGTCCATAGGAGAAAAGAAGGTTTTTATCCATAGTCCTGAAAATAGGACTTATAATTTTGAAGTTAGCAATGATAGCTATTATTTTCCTTTATATAACATTCCTTTAAATGTTAGTTCTAATTTCGAGGTAAAAAATTGGTCTTATATTCTTTTTCAGAAAACTCCTAGAAATTATGTCAATAGTTTTAACGGAGGATATTTCACTCCTAACTTATCAGATTTTAGAGCTTATAGGTGGAACAATACTTTAACAGTTTATGCAGAGGATAAAAGAGGAGAGAAATATTTCAAGGACGTTTCTTTTTTTGTTGAAGTACCTAACACTGCTCCTCTTATCTTAGAACCTTTTAATACTTCTCTCTTTGGTTGTGAAAATGAAATTTTTTCTTACTCTTTTAATGCAACAGATAGGGACGAGGATGATCTTAATGCCATCGTTTCTCCTTCTGAAATCTTTTTTGGTAGTGTCAAAAGTATTCCTAATCAAACTACTGTTACTCTTGAAGTAACTTCGAGGATATTATCAAAAGCAATAATAGGAGGAAATAATTTTGGAAATAAGACTTATCCTCTTGTTGTATACGCAGTAGACCCTTCGAATCTTTTAGACTATAAAAATTTAAATGTTACTATTCTAGAAATTAATAATCCTCCTAGAATTAATCCTATAGGAACTAGGACTGTTTGGACAAAAGGAGAGAACTCTACTCTTTTTGAAAAAGTATATGCAGAAGATTTAGAAGACGGAAATTCAGATATAGGAAATCTTAGTTTTTATTTAGAGTTCTTAAACTCTCCTCAGATTTTTAATATTTCCGAAAATGGAACTATTTATTTTCAACCTAATGAAACTTACCTTGAAGAAGACGGCTCTTCAAAAATTTATTATGTAAAAGTTTGTGTTAAAGATAATGGTATAAAAAACCCTTACCCTAATTTAAATAATCTTTGTAATAACAACGGAAGTTCTTTGAGTGTATGTGAATATTTATTTTTAGTAGTAACTCAAGAAAATAGGCCTCCCATCATAAAGAGTTACTATCCTAAGAATTTAAGTTTAGAAATTTTTGGAACACAAGAACTTTTTTTCAATGCTAGTGCTTATGATCCTGATGGAAACTTATTAGATCTTTATTGGTATGTCGACAATTTTTCTAAGAAAGTAGACTACTATGTTAATGTCTCTAATTTTACATTCACTTTTGGTTGTAATGTAAAAGGAAATCACAAATTAAAATTAATTGCAACCGACGGAAATTTAAGTGATTCTATTGAATGGAATATAAGTGTTAAAGAAGTTCCTTGTGAGAAGATCTCTCTCGGTGGAGGAGGAGGTGGAGGATGTTCTCCTAAATGGGTTTGTGAAGATTGGAAAATATGCCAAAATTTAGAAAGGACTGCAAAGAAAGGAGAAATTTTGGGAGAGATTTATAGAAATATTAAAGAAAAGTGCAATATAAAGAATTTAAATGATTCTGTTTGCGGCTTTCAAACTAGACAGTGTCATGACTTAAACAATTGTTCTTCTATGTTCGGAATGCCTCCTCAAATACAGGACTGTTACTTTAAAGAAGAACCTAATTGCTTCGATGGAATCTTAAATTGTCATGATGGTAGTTGTGAAATAGGTATAGACTGTGGAGGTCCTTGTAAACCTTGTCCAAGTTGTTCTGATGGAATAAAAAATCAAGGAGAAGAAGGGATTGATTGTGGGGGTCCTTGTCCTCTACCTTGTTATAAAGAACAAAAGCCTAAAACAGAAGTAGAGGAAAAAGAAACGCCTCTTTATTATTATTTGATTATTGGAATTCTATTCATTTTGTGTTTAATCCTTCTCGTAAAAATTATTCGCATGCTTAAATTTAAGAAAGAATTAGAAGAGTTTGAAGAAGATTAGTGAGATTAATATTAGAAAATTTTTTAATTTAATACTTTTTCTTTTTCTAATTTATTTAAAAATAGACTCTTATAAACTCTTTATTAAAACTGCCTTAGAGACTATAATCTTCTTCTTTTTTCCTTTACTTTCGTATTTTCTCTTATTCTTTTTTTAATTTATGGCACTCCTGATCTTAGATTTTCTCCAACACAATCTAGTGGAAGTGGTTGTGAAAAGAATATTGTCAAGCCTGGAACTGCGGTGTAAAAAATTGTGATACTCCTTGTGCAACAATTTGTACTCCATCTGAAAATCCTGAAATAGCTAAAAAGTGTGATTATTGTTGTCTGCCCGGTGAAAAATGTGCTTTTAAAACTTATAAGGAGGACGGTGAAATTAAGAGTGCAAGGACATGTTGTCCTAGTAATACAAACCCTAATTTTGAGGATTGCGCTGGAGGTGCGGTTTCTTATTTTCAATGTGAGATTAATAAATGTCCAAAAGGGACTAGTGAATGTATAGATAAGTGTTGCAACGAAGAAAAAGAAAAATGTTCTTTTATAGGAATTGTTGTTAATCATAGACTTGCTGCCGACTGTAAATTAGAAGGAGTTTGTATCCCTAAGGAGTGTAATGAATCTAGGAAGTGTTATTACAAAAATAAAGAGAATAAACCTGATAAAGATAAGATGGCTGGATGTTGTAGTGAGAATGAAGATTGTGTAAGTAGACTATTTCTTCACAAGGAAAAAGGAGCAACTCTCTCTGTAGCATTCTGTAAACCGAAAAATTGTGGGCCAGATCAAACTCCTTGTACGTCTGTTGCTGAGTTTAAATATCCTATAGTGCCTGCCGATGGAGGAAGTAGTACTGTAGAATTTCTTGTTTGTTGCAATCAAAATGAAGTATGTAGACATAAAGGAGGAGACATGCCTCTTCCTTATTGTGCACCAAAATAGAAAGATACTCTTTTATTTTTTTAGAACAGAGCTTTAAATTTAAGAAAAATTAAAAAAGGTATATAAATCTTAATTTAGTCTAATCTTTATTTATCTTCCTCTTTCTTTCCAAGGCTTTTCTTGAAGGTTTGAAGAGTTATTTATATGATAAATAAAATTACTTGCAGCAGAAGGACATTTCTTCATATACAAATTTAATGCATTTGTGTTTATTCTGAAATTACTCCATTCTTCTTTACCAAAATAGTCACTCTCTGCAATAATAGTGTATGGACCATATAGCCAGAAGATTCTTTTTTTACTTTTTACTACTGTTTTTTCCTTTTCATCTTCTTTAACAATGCAGTAGCTTTCGTCTAAAGTAACATAATTCTCCTGGTTAATCTTAGAAGAAAAACCTATTGAAGTTGACGACAATACTAAGTTCGAAAGACTTTTACAACTTTCTTTTTCTCTTTTGCAAACTATACAGACGCTTTCCTCTTTATTTTCTTTTTTTTCTATGAGAGTTTGTTCTTCTTTTAAGTGAGTTATATCTACATAATTATTCTTTTGAGTTGCACAGCTGCTTCCAAATATCAAAGCTCCTGCTAAAATAGAATCTACAATGCTTTTGATTTTATTTTTATTATTTTTCATATTATTACTTAAAAGTAATACTATTTAAATCTTTCGATTTAAAAAAACTTATTAATATCTTTTTCTTAATTAATTTATGGGGGTTCAGATATCTGAGATTATTCCGAAGAAGGAGATAACTCTTGATATTTTAAAGGGCAAAACTATTGTTGTAGATGGGATGAATGCTCTTTACCAGTTTTTAACTACTATAAGACAAGCAGATGGAACTCCTTTGATGGACAGAAATGGAGAAATTACTTCCCATCTTTCTGGAATGTTTTATAGGAATGTTAATCTCTTATTGGAAGGAATTGATTTAATTTATGTTTTTGACGGTAAACCTCCAGAATTAAAAGAAGAAGAACTGGCTGAGAGAAGACAAAGAAAAGAAGAGGCTAAAGAGAAATATCTCGAAGCAAAAGAAAAAGGAGATTTAGAGTCTATGAGAAAATATGCATCTCAATCTACGAAAGTAGATGAAAAGATAATAAAAGAAACCAAAGAACTACTTGAGGCAATGGGAATTCCTGTTGTAGACTCTGCTAGCGAAGGAGAAGCTGAAGCAGCACATATTGTTCTTTCTAATCTCGCTTGGGCTTCCGCATCACAAGATTTTGATTCTTTACTTTACGGCGTTCCTCGTTTGATAAGGAACCTGACTCTTTCAAGAAAAAGAAGAACTTCTTCCGGCTCAGTTGTTGATACAAAAATAGAACTCATAGAATTTCAAAAGGTTATAGAAATTCTTCAAATAGACAGAGAGCAACTTATCTGTTTAGGCATAATTGTCGGTACGGATTACAATCCTGGAGGCATAAGAGGTTTAGGTCAAAAACGAGCTTTAGAGATAGTGAGAAAATATAAATATCCCGTTTTAATCTTCGAATATTTAGAAAAAAGCGGAAAGTTTGAAATTGATTTCGATTGGAAAGAAATATTTAGTCATTTTAAAAATTTTAGAGGAATCACTACCCCAGATAAGCTAAAAAAGAAAAAAGCAGATTTTGAAAAATTAAAGAATCTTCTTGTTCAAAGAGATTTCTCCGAAGAAAGAATTAATGATTATATAGAAAAACTCAAACAGTTAGAAGAACAAAAAAAACAAGTTTCTCTTAAAGATTTTTTTTAATTTTCTAATTTTTTTCATTTATTCGTTTTG
>JAWAET010000053.1:0-4968 GCA_038891175.1 Candidatus Pacearchaeota archaeon | reverse complement strand
ACTAGATAACGAAACTAAAGGATTTTCTATAGGAAATGTGAAAGAAGAAAAAGCCTCTTTTATAAAAAAAATTTCTTCTTCGATTAATAACAAAGTTCTCTCTCCATTGAAGTCTTTTCTTAAAAAAATTCCTTCGTGGTTTCTTATTTCATTAGGTTTTCTTCTTGCTGTTTTTATAGGAGCAACAATAGCTTATTTTTATTTAAAAAGAAAGAGAATGTACTTTTCTTCTTCAACTCAAAAAAGAAAAAAGTAATTTCTTAGAATAGTTCACATTAAAAATATTTAAAAAGTTAATTTTTAAATTAAATTTAAGCCCGCTTCGCATAGTGGTATTGCACGGCCCTGGAGAGGCCGGCCCTTCGGGGCTCCCAGGTTCGATTCCTGGAGCGGGCGTTTCTTAAATGTTTGATTTGCAAATAAATTACAAATAAGTATAAAAAAATTTATAAAAACTTTAAAAAATAAATTGAGATGGTAGAGGATTTTAATAAGATCTTAATAGACTTTAAGAAGTTAAAAAGGAATCTTCATAAGTATTACGGAGAAAGAGAAATAGAAGAAGCAAGGAGAATTTTTCCATATTTTATGAAAAAAAATTACGAGGATTATTCAGATAAAAAAATAATTAATAGTTTAAATGTTATTTTATATAAAAAAGAATTAAGCGAGCTAAATAATGGAGAAGAGCTGCTAAACAGCTTGATGAAGTTGCTTAAGAATTATTTATCAGAAGAGGTTACCTTTTGTTTAAATTATTGTTTATTAGAAGACAAGAGAATTCTTTTACACCAATGTAAATATTTTGATATTGATGAAATGGAAAGCGAGAGTGTTATACCAAAAATAGAGACAATAGAAAGCTTAGTTTGTAGACTAAAAGAAGAATCTCAAAAAGGCATAAGAGAATTAGATAGTATATTAAATAAGATAAATATAGGTTTTCTTCAATAAAGAATCATAAAAAGCTTTTTTCTTCCTGTAAACTCTTTTCAGAAGAAAATAAAGAAAGATCCTCTTTATTTATAGAGAGGACAATCCTTTTGAATTCTTCTAAACTTTCTAGAGGGATTCTAGTTCCAGATTTTGTGAAACCTTTATATTTATCAGAATTTGAATATTCTCTAATTGTCAAACCAATTTTCCCTCCATAATCATCAATTCTCAAAATTATATCGGTATTATCATTCTTCTTTATTCTTCCTAATTCTTTTTCCATTAAAAGAAGAGACAAAGCCTATTTTTAAAAGTTTGTAAATTTAAAATTCTTAGAATTTACTAAAAAGTTACGCATTTCATTTCATTTATAGCTCTTTCTATGAGATTTTCCATTTCTTTTATATTACTCTCTATATGTTTAATTCTCTCATAAGAGGTTTTTGTTGAAGGATGTTTTGAAATTAAAAAAGAACAACAGTCAACATAATCTTTTATCGAAGAAGAATATGTTCCTATTTTTTTTGCCAATTCAATTATCTCTTCCTTATTAAACCCTATTAAAGGATGAATTATTGGAAAATCAGAAAGAGAGTAAATACATCTAAGATTTTCTAATGTTTGAGATGCAACTTGACCGAGATTATCTCCTGTAACAATTGCTTTTGCTTTTTCTCTTTTTGCTAAGAGATTTAAGATTTTTATCATTACTCTCCTATAAAGAATCATTCTATATTCAGAAGGACAATGAATTATTATTTCTTTTTGAATTTCTCCAAAAGGAACTAAAAATAATTTAGATTTCCCTTGAAACTTTGTTAGTATGGATACGATTTCATTTATTTTAGATTGATAAGCTCCTTTATGTTTCTCTAATTCGTTAAAAAAATGAACAAAATGAACTTTACATCCTCTTTTCATCATTAAATAAGAAGCCACAGGACTATCAATCCCTCCGGACAAAGAACACAGAACCTTTCCGCTTGCTCCGACGGGTAATCCTCCTATTCCTTTTATTTTTTCAGTATATAAAAAAACTTCTTTTTCACCTATCTCTATAAAAAGAGTCACGTCTGGACTTGAAAGATTAACTTTTTTTTCTAGACATTTTGATAGAAAATCACCTATAGTCTCGTTGATTTGCAAAGAATTTAAATGAAAACTTTTATCTGAACGCGTAGTATGTACTTTAAAAGAAGAAAAAAACAAATTTTTCATAATTTGAAGAGACTTATTTTGAATATCTTCCAAATTTTTAGAAGAAACTTCTGCAAAAGAAAAATTTGCTATCCCTGGAATTACAGAGAGTCCTTTCATTATTTCATTTTTTTCTACAAAGTCATTAAACTCGCATACAATTCTGCCATATCTTTTAAAAACTTTTTTTAATTTTTCCCTAAATGAATTTTTAATATTTCTAACTAAAATATTCTCAAAATATGTTCGATTCTTTCCTTTTGTGCCTATTTCACTGTAATGGACTACAACAAAAACCATGAAAAAAATTAAGAAAAAAAAGATTATAAATCTTTCTTAAAAATAAATAATTAAAAAAGCAACTCCTAATCTTTTTTACCGAACTTGATTTCATAAAGCAAATTCTTTCTCTTATCATAACCAAAAGAGATAATTTCTGAAGGAGTTAACAAGACTTTTTTATAAAATACGATTGGCTTTGAAGAATGAAGAAGAGATTGATAAACATTATCAAAATCATTTATTTCGAGATTTTTTTTCTTTAGAAAATTAGAGATATCCTTAAATAGAGGGGAAAAGAGAAAAGAGTCTTCTAAAAAATAAGGGATAAAAGTAGCAAAAATTTCTAAGTTTTTATAATCAAATTTTGAAATAAATTCTGATAAAAGAGATTTCTCAAAACTATCAATATTTATTAAACCTCTCTTTTTAAATGAAAAAGGAGAGTTTTCTTTCTCAACAAATGCAAAAACAAGATTGTTTTTTACAAAAGAAATAACCTGTCGAGGGTCTTTTTCTTCTAAGATAAGATAATTATTTCTTCCTATTCTAATCTCTTCGCAGCACACTATTATTAAGGGGAATTATTTTTTAAAGATTTATTTAATTAAGAATATAAAAATTGAAAGCGTTTTCGAAGAGATCTTCCTTAAAATTAGTTCAAAGAAAATATTTTTTATCAAATCTTTAAGAGAAGGAAAAGGAATACTCTTATTTAGATTTAAAAAAGTTAAATTATCTTAATTTATTTTTTGTATTATCTTTGAAAGTATATTGAGAAAAATATTTAAAAGAGGTTAATTTTTATTTAGAAAAAGGCGAGTAAACTTCTCAGGGTTAATAAGAAATTTTTCTATTTATCAAAGAAAATTTGTTAAATGGATTGAAGTGAAAAAGTATTTCACTAAATTGCAACAAAAATGCTCTTTAAAAATTAAATTTATATTCTTAAATCTTTTTAAAAAAATTTATAAGAAAGAAGTATTTAAAAAATCAAAAAGACGCATTAAAAACACTTATAAATCCAACTTTCTTAATTTCTTTATGGCATATATTTGGAGTAAAGAAACAAGAAGTATTAACGATTTTGATAAAGAATTAGAAGAATTAGTAAAAAATCAGGTTGCAAGAATAAAGATTATAGGTATTGGAGGAGCGGGAGGGAATACTATTTCAAGAATAAAAGAAGTAGGAATAAAAGGAGGAGAGATTATAGCAATAAACACAGATGCACAAGATCTTCTTTATACTTCTGCTGACTACAAAATATTAATAGGGAGAGAGATTTCGAAAGGATTAGGCGCAGGATCGAATCCTAGAATAGGAGCAGAAGCTGCAAAAGAACAAGCACAAGAAATAAAGAAAAAGTTAGAAGGTGCGGAGATGGTTTTTATAACCTGTGGATTAGGAGGAGGAACTGGAAGCGGAGCTGCACCGATAATAGCAGATCTTGCAAAAAAAAGCGGAGCACTAACAATAGGTGTTGTTACTTTACCTTTTAGTGTCGAAGGAAAAAAAAGAATAGAAAATGCAATGGAAGCGTTAGAGAAATTAGAGTCTATAGTAGATACCTTAATAGTTATACCAAATGATAAACTTTTAGAAATTGCTCCTGATATGCCTTTACCATTGTCTTTTAAGATAGCTGATGAGATATTAACAAATGCTGTAAAAGGTATTACTGATTTAATTACTAAAGCAGGGCTTGTTAACCTCGACTTTGCTGATGTAAAAGCAGTTATGACTAATGGAGGAGTTTCATTAATAAGTATAGGAGAAGATGACAGCGGTAATAGAGCAATAGAAGCTACACAAAGAGCACTAAATAATCCTTTACTCGAGGTGGATATTTCAAATGGAGCAGGAGCTCTAATAAATGTTTCAGGAGGTGAAAACTTAACTTTAGAAGAGTACAAAAAAGTTATAGAAATAATAGGAAGTAAACTGTCTCCAGAAGCAAAAATAATCTCGGGTGCCCAGATATCTAAAGATTTAGAGAATACTTTAAGAGTTATGGTAATAATAACAGGTGTAAAAAGCAATCAAATAAGAGGAGAGAAAAAATCGCCTGAAGAAAGAAAAAGAGATGATTTAACTAGAGAGTTAGGAATAGAAAATTTAGAGGAGGAATAAAAAATGAATTTAAAACAAAAAATTTCAGAAGAACTTTCAAAGTATGTAAGAATTTGGAGAATTATGAAAAAACCAACAAAAGAAGAATTAAAAGTAATAGCAAAAGTTTCTTCCATAGGTTTATTATTAATAGGATTAGTAGGTTTTTTAATAAGTTTGATTATAAAAGAAGTAATAAGATAATAATCCTTAGGATTTTTCTATAAGAAAGAATAAATTTATCTTTTAACAAAGAATTAAATTGGGAAGAGATACATAATTATCTAATTTCTTTATCAAAAAAAGACGCTACTCTGCTTTGTATTTCTTTCTAATAATTAAAAATTTTTCATACTCTTCTTTAGGTAATACTTCTGCTATAACAAAATAATGAGCAGAAACATAATCTCCTTCTTTAAGATTCTGATTAAAAAAAGAGAACCC
>JAWAET010000052.1:0-5044 GCA_038891175.1 Candidatus Pacearchaeota archaeon | reverse complement strand
GCACCATCCCAAACATGGGTAACTGTTTGCGTAGTTCCGGTATTAGTATTATAAAGAGTGATTACTAATAAAATAGAGTCTCCTTCACTTAATCTTTTCAAAGAAGATAAGCAAGTTGAGTTTGTTGCTGAAACTGTTGCGGAAGATAATTGAATACCTCCTGCTGCATCATCACCAATTCTACAAAATAGATATTGTCCTGAAGAATTTGAAATAAAAAGTTTCCAGCTTACTCTTATGTTATTATTCGCTGCTCCAAAACTAGAAGAAAAAACAACATTTCCTGCTCTTAAAACAGCCCCGTTGTTACCCATAAAAGGAGTGTAAGCATTAACAATTGTTCTAGAAGTTAAAGGAGAAATTTGAAAAGAAACATTATTTTGAATACTATCTCGAGTATTATTAAGCCAGATAACTGCAAGTTCGTTCTGAGAGAAACTTGTTGGATAAGTTTCATAAAATCTAACACTAGAAAAAGGAGGATAGGAAGAATTAGCAAAAAAAATTATCGCTAAACTCTCTCCATAATTTCCAAACTCGTCGAAACATCCGACTTTCCACGAATGCAACCCATTACTTACATATTGAAAAAAAGTTTGATTTTTCTCTCTTGTTATTGAAGTAGATGCTTGTTTTACTTCATCGTCTATAAAAAGAGAGCAGTTGCTTACTAAAGACTCATCACTAACATTAAATATAAACTTAAAATCTAAAGAGGAGTTTATTATAGAGTTATTTACAGGCGAAATAAGATTAACTATCGGTGGCGTTGTATCTGCTTCTTCACAAACCCCGCTCCAATCACTACCGTCAATATTTAATGTTTTAAAAACAATTTTTCCTTGATTGTTTGTGTAAGAGAAAATGTACTTTCCAGGACATAAACTAATATTTTTCGAAGGATCTTTAGCATAAATATGGAACAATAAACTAGAAGTGTTGTAATCACTCGCAATAACATAAGGTCCATATAATAAAGAACCTGTTGCATTATAAACTGTAGCTTTTATAGTAGAAGAATCGCTATCAACCCATGCTAAAACAAAAGCATCAATAGAAGATAAGGGAGTTTCTATAGGTGTTAAAGCCAATCTTGAAGTGCTTCCTGCATTTGCTTCTACGAATTGATCTGCAACAATAACAGAGCCATTCCAATATATTATAGAAAACTCAATCGAGCCTGTATCTCCTCCACCTATATCAAACCAAGCTCCAACAAACCTATCTCTATTAAGAGTTGTTACAGCAATTTGAGCAGTTTCTCCTATCGCACTATCAAAATCTGTTCCAGAAACAACAAAAGCTCCTTGTTTGTTTAGAACAGCATAGGAAGCGTCATTGGACTGATCATCAAACCAAGTGTAAACTAAGAGAGAGCCATTTATTGCTTCACAACTAATTATATTTTGAGAAACAGATTCGGGTCTAGCATTATTATCTATAGTTATTTCTGTTCCTGTACCCAAAACAGAATAGTTTATAATTCTCAAATCTGCTTGATTTTCATCTACATCCATATAACAAAAATGGAAAACATCTCCAAAATCCTGAATATCGACGTCTATTGCTTGTGTTCCAGTTGCTCCAACAACACCTCCAACTTCTGCTTGTCTTGCTGAAATAAAGTTAGTGCCATTCCTGTAATATGCAGCATAAGAAATATTTCTTGAAGGCCCATCAAACCATCCTATTAAAAAAGCAGATTCGTTTATTGTAGATAAAGAAACTCTTGAATTCTCATTCATAGTAGGATCAACAACAATGGGAGAAGTTAAGTTTGTCCCATTTGTATCATAAACAATAAAGCTTAAAGAGTTGTTACCGACGAAAGCTAAAACAAAAGTTCTGTTGTCTAAAACAGTTAAAGCGATATCTCTACTTGAGTAATTTGAAACATTGAAGGTAGGATCAACGATATAGTCAAACTCTACAATTCCTCCGACGATTCTTAAATCAAATATTTGTTGTTCTCCTTTAAGGTTTGTTAAAAAAACTTTATTATACTCATTAGATTTTATTTCTGAAAACTCTGCTATTTTTTCATTTCCGTCGATTTCATAAACCTCTATTCTAGGATTACCAGAAACAACTCTTGGAAAAATAGTTATATCATTCTCTTTTGTGAGATTTTTTTCAAAAGTTATTCGAACATACTCTTTTTCTTTTATTGCTGGACTCCATACACCGTCGAGAGCTTTTACTTCTTCATAAATATCTTCAACAAAACCTCTATTTTCATCTAAATGCTCTGCCTTAGAGATTTCTATAATTAACTCAAAGGTTTGATTTGAATAAAATTTTTCTTGAAATTCAATAGAGTCTATAAATCCATCTTTATTCTCATCTAAGTAAGAAATATTTACTTCTTTATTTAATTCTTTATTTATTAATTTTATTCTTTTTTTATCTTTTAATGGCACTTTCAGAGGAAGTGAAACTTTTTCTTTTCTCTCTCCTGAAGAAAACTGCAATTCCTTTTTGTTTTTATAGAAAATACTTTTTTCTTTAATATCTTCTGATGATTGTATAGACTGACTAGATTTATTTTCTTTATATACTCTAAAAGAATATTCCTCTGTTTTTCCTTTATAAGAAATTTCTACTTTGTAATCTCCTTCTTTATCAGGGTAAAAATCAATTCTTGAACCCTCCCCCTTTGTTAAAAAAGTTCCGTTAGGCGAATTAACTTTTAGAGTGTAAGGAGAAAAAGTATCCAAAGAAAAAATTACTCTTTCACCTATAAAATACTCTTTTTTAATCTCTTGTTTTGCTGGCATAGTCATAATTAATAATAATATAAAAATTAGACTAACTAAATATGTTTTAGAAAGAATTCTCCCTTTTTTCGTGTCCATGGAAAAATTATTATTCTAAACTTTTTATAGTTTACGTTAATAAAATTCCTTTACATAAAAAAGATTAAAAAGTTAGAATAATAAATTATAAAGTAAAAAGGGGGCCATGGTCCAGTTTGGTTAAGATTCACGCTTAGGGAGCGTGCGACCCCGGTTCAAATCCGGGTGGCCCCATTTTTTCTTTAATTCTTTTTAAAATAGATAAACTCCTTTCTTATTTTTTAACTTTCTAAGCGAATAAAGATCTATCTTGCACAAGGTGAATTTGGATAGCCTTTTAAAAAAGATAAATAGGAAAAATTAAAAAAGAAGAAAATTATTAATACTTATGAAGTACTCTTTAATTTGTAATCTTTATGATAAAATTGCTTCTACTCCAAAGAGGCTAGAAAAAATAGAATATCTTTGTGATTTTTTTAAAGAAATAAACGAAAAAAATAAAGAAGTCCTTTATCTTCTGAATGGAAAAGTTTTTCCAGACTATAATACAAGCGAGCTCGGTGTTTCGGAACAAATATTAATCAAAGCTCTTTCTAACTCTTTCTCTTATCCTTCTGAAAAGATTTTAGAAGAATTCAAAAAAAGCGGAGATTTAGGAGATGTTGCAGAGAAAATCCATGTAAAAAAGAGACAGCTTCCTCTTTTTTCTCAAGAATTAACTGCAGAAAAAGTTATAGAAAATTTAAGAAAAATTATAACTACAGAAGGAAAAGGAGCAATAGAGAAAAAAATCTCTTTAATTTCTGAGCTTTTTTCTCTTTCTCAAAAAGTAGAAGCAAAATATCTTGCTAGGACAATTCTTTCAAATTTGAGAATCGGTATTTCTACTCAGACAATTTTAGAAGCTTTTTCGAAGTATTTTTTCAATGGAGAAAATAAGGAGCTCATAGAAGAGAAGTATTATCTTTCTAATGATCTTGCAGAAATTTTTATTGCTTGTTTAAAAGGCAAAGAAGCATTAGAGAAAATAGATATTCGTCCAGGCATTCCTATAAATGTTATGCTTGCTATTAAAGTGTCTTCTATTGAAGAAGGTTTCGAAGTCTGTGGCAGGCCTGCAGCAATAGAACAAAAATACGACGGATTTCGGATGTTAATTAATAAAGATTCTAAAGGAGAAATAAAACTTTTTACGAGAAAATTAGAAGAAGTGACAAAACAGTTTCCAGATATTGTTAAAATTATTACTTCTAATGTAATGGGCGAAACTTTTATACTCGATTCAGAAGTTGTAGCATTTGATCCTAAAACAAAGAAATATCACCCTTTTGAAGTTGTTAGTCAGAGAATAAAAAGAAAATATGAGATAAGTAAAACATCTAAAGAAATCCCTGTTGAAGTAAATATCTTTGATTGTTTGTACTATAATGGTTTTAGTTTAATAAAAAGACCTTTTTTAGAAAGAAGAAAAATTTTAGAAAAAATAATTAATCCTCTAGAATTCAAAATTAGACCTGCTGTTCAAATAATAACCTCTGACGAAAAAGAAGCAAAAAAATTTTTCAATGAAACTATAAAGAAGGGTAATGAAGGGATTATGATTAAAAATTTGAATGCGGAGTATAAACAAGGTAGAAGAGTAGGATATATGTGTAAATTTAAACCTGAAGCAAATGAATTTGATTTAGTAATTGTCGGTGCGGAGTACGGTACTGGAAAGAGAAGCGGTTTATTTACGTCTTACATTGTTGCATGTAGAAATGAAGATGAATTTTTAGTAGTAGGGAAAGTTTCTTCAGGATTAAAAGAAAAGGAAGAAGAAGGCTTAACATATGAAAAGATGACTTCTCTCCTAAAGCCTTTGGTAATTAACGAAGAAGGAAAAATAGTAAACATAAAACCTAAAATAGTTGTTTCAGTATCTTATCAAAATATACAAGAAAGCCCTTCTTACAATTCTGGTTTTGCTTTGCGTTTTCCAAGAATAATAAGATATAGGCCTGATAGAAGTATTAACGATATTGCGACTCTCGAGGAAATTAAAAAAGAAGCAAAAATTTAAAAGAGTTCTTTCTTTACTCTAAATATGAAGAAAGATGTAAAGAGTAAGTCTAAGTTTTTAAGAGTTAGATGTTCTAAATGTAAAAATGAGCAAATAGTATTTGGTAAAGCATCTACAAAAGTAAAATGTTTAAAATGCAACAAAGTAATCGCTATTCCTTCCGGAGGGAATGTAAAGATAAGAGCAA
>JAWAET010000051.1:0-5116 GCA_038891175.1 Candidatus Pacearchaeota archaeon | reverse complement strand
TTATTGCTTCAAGATCAAGCACTACTGGTTTTTCTTCATCTTCTACGCCTAAAATTTCTCGAACATCCTTTTCTATAGCCTCCTTATCAAGATTGTCTATATTAGAGAATTCTGTTGTTTTAATAAGATTTTCATCTCTTATAAAAAAGAAAAACTTGCTTCCACAATTAGCACAACCATCTAAAAGTTCCCTATTCGCTTTTTCTAAAATTCTTCCACAATGAACACAACGATGCATACAATAAAAAATTTTTTTTAGTTTAAATAGTTTAGTATTTTTGGTTTGTTAACTTATTGTAATTAACTCTATTTAAAAAAATCTAAAAGCTAAAGCAGATGCAAGATTTATATATTCCTTATTCGCTAAAGAAAAGTAATTTGCATGTTTTTAAATCTTTAAACTTAAACTTAATTTAAGAGTATCAACGACAATTCTAATAAACGAATCACCAGTAGTGCCTTAACTTATGCAACTTTATATTCTCATTCTTTCTTAGAAGCTAATTTGACAATTTGTTGGATGTCTTCTTATTATATTTTCTTCATTTTGATAAACAAAAAGATGTTCTTCATTAGTTTAATAGATTTCAAGCTATCACTCAATTTTTATTGAAATAATCTTTCCTTACTGATAAAATAGTATAGTTTAGCATTACCTTTACAGAAGATAAAAACAGACAAAATAAAGTTAGTAAGAAGAACAGAGTAGTGAAGAATAATATTAAAGATTTATGCTACACTTAAAGATAGACTTAAACAAATGATAAAATTAAAGCGAAAGAATAGCACAAATATTTCATCGCGGCCGTTCTTTTTCTGTAATCTCTTAATACGACAACAAAATCTTAACGTTAGTACTCTGCTAAAATTTCCGAGTAAATATTAAAAAAGATACAGAAAGAAATTAAATTTTAACTATTAATCTTAAATAAAGGTGATAAAAAAGGGTTTAAGTTTAATTCGATAGTAATAATTTAAAAAAAACATTTAGATTCTAATAGACTTCATATAGGATTAACAAAAAGAATTTAAATATAGTTAACGAAAAGTTATTATGAAAGAGGTAATTTTAACTCCTCTCGTAAAAATTTTGAAAGGAAAACTTAAAGAAGAAGAGATTCTCTCGCTGGTAGAGATTCCACCAAAAGAGTTTGGGGACTATAGCTTTCCTTGTTTTTCTTTAACGAAGATTTTCAAAAAAAAACCAGAAATAATCTCTCAAGAAATATTTAATGAATTAAAAAGTTTTGATATACCTTCAATAAAAAAAATAGAGGTAAAAGGAGCTTACATAAATTTTTTTATAGATGAAGTCTTTTTATTTGAGAAACTTCTTAATGAAACTAAAAAGAGAAAACCTTTCTCTTTAAAAAAAATAAAAAACAAAAAGATTGTTATTGATTTTTCTTCACCTAATATTGCGAAACCTTTTGGAGTAGGTCATTTAAGAAGCACGATTATAGGAAACTCCTTAGCCAACATTTTTTCTTTATTAGGATATGAAGTTATTAGAATAAACTATCTCGGTGATTGGGGTACACAATTTGGAAAGCTTATTTTAGGGTACAAAAAGTGGGGAGATGAAGAGAAACTTAAAAAGAACCCGAAAGAGCATCTTTTGGAATTATATATAAAAGCAAATGAAGAGGAATATGAAAAAGAAGCAAGAAAGGAATTTGAAGAATTAGAAAAAGGAAATAAAAAAAATATTGATTTATGGAAAAAGTTTAGAGAAGAGAGCATTAAAGAATTTAATAAAATTTATGAATTTCTAAATGTTTCTTTCGATGAGATCTCCGGGGAATCTTTTTATGTAAAAAAAGCAGAAGAGGTAATCGAGTTATTGAAAAAGAAAAATCTTCTCGAGGAGAGTGAAGGAGCTTTAATAGTCAATTTAGAAAAATTTGGATTAGGTGTTTGTTTAATAAAAAAATCAGACGGAACTACTCTCTATGCAACGAGAGATATTGCTGCAGCTATAGACAGATTTGAAAAATATAAATTCTCAAAAATGATTTATGAAGTAGGACAAGAACAGAAGTTACATTTTAAACAAGTTTTTAAAATTATAGAGTTGCTAGGTTACTCTTTCTACAAAGATTGTTATCATGTCTCTCACGGGTTATATCTAGATAAAGATGGAAAAAAATTGTCTACTCGAAAAGGAAAAACAATTCTTATGGAAGATATAATAAACGAGACAATCTCTTTAGCTAAAGAGAGAATATCTCGAAGAGAACCGAATCTTTCTAGTCAAGAATTAGAAGAGAGGGCTAAAAAAGTAGCACTGGCAGCAATAGTATATGGAGATTTAAAAAACTATCGAGAAAATGATATGATTTTTGATATCGAAAAATTTTTGGAGTTTGAGGGAAACACAGGACCTTATTTACTTTACTCTTATGCAAGAGCATCGAGTATTTTAAAAAAAGTAAAAAATAAGTTCTAAAAATTATCAAATGTTAGTCGATATAAACCAAATATAACTAGAATTTTTAATTTCCGAACCTAAGAAAGGATAACCTTCATTCACATTAAGATCTTCGAAATCATACTCTTTTATATCCCATCCTGCATTTCTATAAGTAGAGATATTTTTCATTTGGGCAGTGGTTTTTCCTTGTATACCTGAAGGACAATTTCCTACACCGCACGGAGTAAGAACTCCTGAAGTTTGGTTATCGAAGAAGGAGTTGGAGATTGAACCCAAAGAGAAGTTTCCTATAAATCCTCCTACATAAGAGCTTCCTGAGACATTTCCTGTTGAGTAAGAGTTAAGAATAGTTATATTATAAGAAGACCCTAGAAATCCTCCTACATAAGAGCTTCCTGAAACATTCGCTCTCGAATAACTGTTATGTATAAAAATCCGAGAATCCTTACCATCTGCAAAACCTCCAAATCCTCCAATGAAATTCCTTCCCGACACAATTCCAATTGAAGAAGAAGAATTAATTGAATTTGCATATTCTAAAAAACCAAATCCTCCTCCAACCATATCTTTTCCACTAACGTTAACTAACACATGTGTATTAAAGATAGAACATTTAGACGAGTTACCAATCATTCCTCCTACAGAGTTGTTTCCTTTTATTTTAACCATCTTAGAAATACTCGAATTAATTATTCTTCCGCTATTCGCTAATTTTCCTGCAATTCCTCCTACATAGAAATTCCCTTCTATATAATAGTTATCTTCATTAAATTCTATAGAAACATTAGTTAAATAAGCATTATTCCCATATCCTATAATTCCTCCTACAGAGTTGTTTCCTTTCAAAAAAGATTTAATTATGTAGATAGAGTTATTTATTCTAGCTCCATAAGAATAGCCCGCAATTCCTCCAACATTGTCTTTAGAAGAATTGATTTCTCCAATAACTAAAACAAAAGAAAGATCTCCATTATGAAACTTTCCAATTGCTCCTCCCACATCATTACCTTTAGAAATAAGATTTACATATAATGTAAAATTAGAGATAATATCATTCTTACTATACCCAACTAAACCTCCATTACCCTCCTTTTCCGCATTAATAAATACTGTAATATTTCTCCCATCCTTTATGGAAGACTTATCAGAACTACCGACAACCCCTCCGACATAATTACCCTTGGATGTTATATTTATATCACTATCTAAATTAGAAATAAAACTACTATCGGAGTATCCTACCACACCTCCAACATACTCCATAGAATCAATATTTTGAAGAACTCCTGAAATAAAAACTTCAGAGATTGTCGTATTAAAAGTATAACCTGCTATTCCTCCCAAGTATTTTTTCCCATAGTACTCTATTCCGACCAAACTAATATTTTCAACTTTTCCATTTTTAATTCTACCAAATAGCCCTATATCAGAAGAAGTCCTGTTAATAAATAAATTGAATATTTTGTATTTATTTTTACTTCCGGATAGACTTCCATTAAAAGGATTAGTCTCATTCCCTACAGGTAGAAATCCTGCTCTGTTATTCCAATTTCTTGTTTCAGAACAGTCTATATCCTTTCCTAACATATAACTAGCACTTAGATTTTTATTCATACTTTGAAGTTGAATGCAGTTAGTTATAATACAAGGACTCTGAGTAGTTCCTCTCCCAAACATACCATTTGCAAAACAGAAAGAAGTACCAAGATTAACAGAAAATATAGGAGTTCTATTCGTGTTTCCTAAACTGTCATTTACATAAAATGTCCAATTGATATAACCAACATCTACATTAATTTGTTTTATTATTTGTATTTCTTCTCCATTTGTATAACTCTTTGCACTGTCGTTTATCCATTGAGTTCCATTATACCAACTAAATATGTAATGAGAAGGATTTTCTTCAATTAAAGTTATATTGAAGTAAACATAACTTCCTAATGGAGTTTCATTTGTTAAATTAGTTTTATTGTTGGACCATCTAGGAGCACTAGTGTCTAAAGTTATACTTCTCGTCTCGGTTGAATTGCAATTGTTTGCATAGTCACAAGCTGTTGCATTATAAAAATAAGTTCCATCTGATAATAAAGTAAAGTTAGTTGAGTTTAAGTTAGAAGTGTTTATTAAACTTGTTGAGTTATATAAGTAAATGGTTGTGTTCTTATAATTTGCATCGCTTACTGAAACATTGACATAAATCCAATTTCTTGCTCTGAAAACTCCTGATTGCTCTGTTGAAGAAACAAATTGAATTGAAGGGGGAGTAACATCAATTTCAAGAGTTTCTTCTTTCGAAGAAAAAGAATAATTTGAACAAAATATTTTACTTTCTATTTTAATCTTTTGAAACGCTTCACATTCTTTCTCTCGTTTTCCAATATTGATTATCGGAATTATTTCTACTTCGCTAAGAGAATCCTTATTCGGAATGTTTTCAACTTTAAATATTTTAAAAGTATTTTTATCTTCAAAATTAATAAAAATCCTCGTAAAATTTGAACTCTTATTTTTATATAAGAATACAATTTTCATGCCGGTATAATTTATTTCTTCTTTTCCTTTTTTTATACGAAAAATAAAAGAAGAGTTAGAGTAATTAAAACAAGTATAACCTTCTTCACTATCCAGAACAAGGTCATTAGAAGAGATAGAACAAAGAGATGCTAGTTCAATATTATCCCT
>JAWAET010000050.1:0-5124 GCA_038891175.1 Candidatus Pacearchaeota archaeon | reverse complement strand
TTCTCTCCAGTAATTACAAAAGCTAAAAAAGTTAAAGGGAGCATCTTAGCCAAATCTTGAGATAAGTTTTGATTAAAAAATTAACTAACTCTTATAGAAGAAACTAGTGCTGTAGAAATCATTAAAAGTTGGTCTAACTGAAGATTTCTTCCCAATATCAAGATAAAAAAAGAATAGAAGCAAAACCATATAACGACAAAAAAAGGTAAAATAATTATGTGCTCTAAAATATATAGAAAAAAGCCTTGTAATATAGAAAAAGGATTATTATCATAGATGTATTTTTTGAAATTAAATTCCAAAATTCTCTTTCTAGAAAAAAATTTCCAAGAATAAAAAACAAAAAGAGAATAAACTAAAATTAATAAAGTAAAAACCAAAAGATTAAATAAAATACTATCTTTAAATAAGAAATAGTTTTCTAGAAATTTCTCTTCTAAAAAAGATATGCTCATTGTTTTTCTTGTTTATTTTCTTCTTTCTTTTTGAATAATTCTTCTGCTTTTATCTTTCCTTCTTTTATCACTGAAAGATTTATCTGAACAGTATCTTGAGATATTTCATTTCCTCTAACTGTTTTTCTTCTTCTAATACCTTTAGTATTATCTCTCATTCCTCTACCTTTTTTAAGTAAAACTCTTTTTAAGAAAGGACCTGGGATGTCAGGTAGTCCAGGGAATCCTGCTTTGTCAGAAGTTCCTTTTATCTCTAACTCATATCCTTCTAACTCGCTAGAAACCATTTTCCCGTCTACTTTTTCACCTATTTTTAAACCTATAAAATCTTCATTATTCACTTCATACTTCTTCGTAACTCCTTTGTAGCTAACATTTATTTTAAACACCATAAAGGAAGAGAGAAAGAAGGATTTATAAAACTTGTGTTGTTAGTGATATCGCAAAATTAATAAAGTTTAGAGAAGAATTAAGAGAATGTATCTTTATGTGTAATTAAAAATTTTATAGATTATGAAATTAAAGATATTAAGTAAAGAAGAGAAAGAAGAATTCTTAAAAAGAGTCTCTTACTTAGGGGATCTAAAAAGTGAAGGAATTTTTATAAAAACTGGTGAAAGAATAAGGTTATTCACAGGAAGTCTTACTGAAAAAGAAATCCTCAAAATTTGGAATTTATATATGATTGAAGGTATTGGTTTATATATCGCTAAGGATTTTTTCGATAGAAAAACGAAATCTTTTGAAACAAGATTATCTTTAGATGGTCTACATTTTTTTAAAAATCAAATATCAGATTCAATTATTGAGATTGATGAAGAACAAAAAGAAAAATGGTTTAGAGGAGAATCTCTTATTCTAAAAGAAGAACAAATAAAAAAAGTAAAAAGTGAGATTATAGCTTTAGTTTTTAAAGGAGACTTTGTCGGTAGCGGAAAAATAAAAGGAGATAGAGTTTATAATTATCTCCCCAAAGAGAGAAGAGTGAAAGTTAGTTTTTAATAATTTTCGCTTGCTTTTTTATCTTTGCTAAAAAAAATCCGTCGCTGTCATTATCTTGAGGGTATATTCTTCTGCATAATCTTACTCTTTCATCAAATTTTTTTCCTTCCCATTCTACTATTCCGTCTCTAGACTTCATTGGAATATTTATCTCTTCTATTTCTATGTCAAAATTTCTTAATAAGAAATCCACTACTTCTTCATTTTCTTCCGGGGATAATGTACAAGTTGAGTACACCAATGTTCCTCCTTCTTTTAGAATTTTAATAGCAGAAGCACATAACTTTTTTTGAAAATTAGACATATTTTTTATTACCTTTAAATTCCATATTTCCATAGTCCGAGGACTCTTTCTTAGAGTACCTTCCCCAGAGCAAGGAGCATCAACTAAAATTTTATCAAAAAAAATTTTTTCTTTTTCTGCTCTTTTACAAAAAGTTATTCCGTCACATCGAGTTACTATCGTATTCGATACTCCACATCTTTCTAAATTAGCATTTAGAATTGAAATTCTATCAATCGAAACATCGTTTGCAATAATAGTTCCTTTATTTTTCATAATCGCTGCAATTTGTGTAGTTTTACTACCAGGAGAGGCACATAAATCCAAAACAAAATCCTCTTCTGAAGGATTTAAAGCAATGGGTGACATCATCGAAGAGATATCTTGAACATAATAGTAGCCAAGTAAATGCTCTAAACTTTTTCCTATCTCACCAGGTTTTAAGTTAGTCTCTTTTTTTATTATGATTATCTCTGGAAAATTTTCAAAAGGGGTTTCAATCTTCCAACCTTTTTCGATTAGTCTTTTTTTTAATTCTTCTGGTGAAATTTTTAAAGTGTTCACTCGAATAGAGTCAATTGCTTCAGTATGGCATATTTCCCAAAATTTATTCAGGTCTTCTTCTTTTAAAAGAAGTTTTTTCATTCTCTCTTTGAACTCTGGTTTAGGATTGTACTTATACTCCTTTTCTATTTCTCCCATATTACTTTCACAAAAACATCATTTTAATAACTTTTTATTTTAATAATAAGGAGGTTTTATGAGAAGTATAATCAAACTATAAAAAGAGTTTTAAAGAACATTCTCTTTGAAAAAATATGAAGATTGAAATTGGCTCAAAATTTTATGAAAATAAGAATAATTTAATTAATAAAATAAAAGAAGGGTCTCTTAGTATTATTGAGAAAAAACTCTCTTTTAGTCAGTGTTATTTTTGTAGTTCTCCTATAAGAGGAAGAGGGTTAATTTTAATATCTGAAGAAAAAGAAGTAGATTCTTTCTATTTTTCTCATAAAAGTTGTTATCTTTTCTATAAATCTTTAAAATAAAATGAGAGTTTTTATCTCTTTAGAATTTCCGGAAAATATTTTAGAAATAGTTAAAGAAGTTCAACAAAAATTACCTGAATTTATAGGAAAAAAAACAGAAAAAGAAAATCTTCATCTAACTTTAAAATTTTTAGGAGAGATAGAAGAGGATAAGGTAGAAATTGTTAAAAAAAGACTAGAAAGCATTAATTTTAAGAAATTTGAAGCAAGCTTAGGCGAGATAGGGGTTTTTAGTGAAGATTTTATTAGAATTGTTTGGATTCATGTTACTAATTGCGATGAATTGCAAAAGAGAATAGACGAGTGTTTAGAAGACCTTTTTCCTAAAGAAAAGAGGTTTATGTCGCATTTGACAATTGCTAGGGTCAAAAAAGTGTTAGATAAGAAGTCTTTTCTAGAGAAAATAAGAAAAATAAATTTTCAAAAAGAGAGTTTCACGGTAAAAAAATTTTTTCTGAAAGAGTCTTTATTAAGGAAAGAAGGACCTGTTTATAAAACTTTGAAAGAGTATAATCTCTCTTAATAAATTCTTCAAAGAAAATTTTAACCTACCACTTTCTTAGATTATTCGTGTTCTTTACTTTTTATTTTCTAACAAAAAATTGGAAATGATAAAGAGGGCTTTTTTAATTATTATAACTTTCTTAATTTATAGAATATCTTTTTAAATAACACTTTTTTATTCTTTTTATGAAAAAGATGAATGAAATTTTTGAAGAAGTTAAGAGGAGATTTTTTTTAACTAAAAAAGAAGAAAAAGAAATTTTAAGCGAAGTAAGAGCGTTTATTAAAAAACTCAGAGGAATACTTAAAGAAGAAAAAATAATCTTAGGAGGAAGTGTAGCAAAAAAAACTTTAATAAGAAAAAAAGAGCAAGATGCAGATATTTTTGTAATATTCAATAAAGAGGAAGAAATGAAAAATTTGAAAAAAGCTTTAGAATCTTTAAATGAAAAATTTGACGTTGCTTACGGTTCAAGAGAATACTTTAGAATAAAAAAAGAGAAATTAGTTTTTGAAATAGTTCCTCTATTAAAAGTTAAAAAATTAAGTGAAGTAAAGAATGTTATCGATTTTTCTCCTTTTCATGTAAAATATATAAAAAACTTAACAAAGAAAGATCCTTCATTATTAGACGAGATAAAAATCACAAAGGCTTTTTGTACTTCTCAGAAGATTTATGGTGCAGAAAGTTACATTGGAGGTTTTTCAGGATATTCTTTGGAAGTAATGGTCTGCTTCTTTGGTAGTTTTATTAATTTCTTAAAAGGAATTCAAAAAGTTAATTTTATTGATCCTTCTTCTCATTTTAGGAATAAGCAAGAAGCTTTCAGAGAAATAAATGAAAGCAAACTAAGATCCCCTTTATTACTCGTTGATCCTGTTTATAAATATAGAAATCTTTGTGCAGGATTAAGTTTTGAAAATTTTGAAAAATTAAAAAAGATTGGAAAGGAATTTTTAAAAAATCCTTCTATTCGTTTTTTTGAAGAAGAAGAAATTAATGAAGAGAGCTTAAAGATGAAAGCGAGAAAAGAAAATTTGCGTTTTGTTTCTTTAATAGCTTCTTCTAAAAAAAATAGAGAGGAGGTTGTCGCTGCTAAAATAAAAAAAGTTTTTCTTCATTTATTAAATGAACTAAAACGAAAAAAACAAGAAGTTGTATATTCGACTTTTCTTTTT
This sequence comes from Candidatus Pacearchaeota archaeon, assembly GCA_038891175.1. Classification (GTDB taxonomy): domain Archaea; phylum Nanobdellota; class Nanobdellia; order Pacearchaeales; family GW2011-AR1; genus CAKZRD01. Next base: position 652 of record JAWAET010000050.1, on the reverse strand, counting down.
AATGGTTCTATTGGAAAAATACTCCTTCTTATAAGAGAAAATAAAAAAATAAAAATATTTGGTCCTCTAAAAAGTTTTCCCGATGCAATAACAAAATTTAAAGAGATAAGAAAAGAGATCTTTTTTGAAGGAGAAAGATCTTTTGCTTTTGAAGAATTTTCTCTAATTTCTTTTTTAGAGAAAGAGAAGAAAATAGCAAAGGAGATGAACGTAAATCTCGAAATAGAAGAAATTATTTAATTACATCTCTTCTATCTCTTGAATTCCTAAAAGGTTTAGACATTTTTTTAAAACTGAAGTAAATATTTCAATTAGTTTTATTCTAAAACTTTCTTTTTCACTTCCTATAACTTGGTTTGTGTGATAAAATTCATTAAATATTTGACATAACTCAAATGAGTAATTCGCAAGAATATTCGGAGAAAATTTTTCAGCGGATTCTTTTACAACATCTTCAAAAAGAGAGAGTTTTTTTATTAAATTTTTTTCTTCTTCAGACATAGATTTAATCTCCGTCACTTTTCTCTCTTTTCTTACTTTTTTTAAAATACTCGATGCTCTTGCATAAGAGTAAAGTAAATAAGGTCCTGTGTTTCCCTCAAACTCCAAAAATTTTTCGATATCAAAAATCATATCATTTTCTCGATAATTT
>JAWAET010000049.1:0-5158 GCA_038891175.1 Candidatus Pacearchaeota archaeon | reverse complement strand
TTTAAAAATTTTCTAGTTTTTAATAGATTCGATGAAAAAAACATTTTTTAGTAAATAAAGATTTATAAAAAGAAAGTTTACCGCTAAATTTTTAAATAAGAGCAGATAATTTTCTTTATGAAACCTATAGAAACAGAAGAAGAGAAAAAAAGAAAAGAAAAAAAAAGACAGATAGTCTTAACTATTTTTTTGATAGGTGTTTTAGTTCTTTCTGCTCTTGGATACAGTCTTCTTTATGGTGATCATTATCAAGACCCCTCTCTAAAAGAAGTCTCCTTAAACGGTACAAATTTTATTTATAATGGAAAGTTTTGGGAAACTCATTCAAAAGGAAAAAATTATAGATTTTTTTCTGATCCGATATCTTTTAATTCTGTTAATGTAGACTCATTAGAAGATTGGTTATCTTATGGAGAAACTCTTTATTTGAATTCTGCTTCTCTTGCCGAAGGATTCCTTCTCTATAATTTAGAAGATTTTATTTCGAGATATCAACTAGCTTGTTTAGAAGGAGATGAATGTGAAAATGAAGAGTATCCGATAAAAAGCTGTAATGAATCTAACATTGTAGTGTACAAATATAAATATGATTCTCTTCGAATTAGAAGAGAGGGTAAATGCGTGTATCTTGAAGGAGGAAATATCCAATTATTAAGTGATGCTCTATCTTATCATGTATTAAAAACAAAAGGAATAATCTCATGAAAAAAGAGCAAAGAAAAAATAAGGAAGCAGTGATTGTATTAAGTTTACTATTATTAATTTTTGGAGGTTTTTTAGCAGGATATTTCTATGTTTATTATAAAAATAATTTTGAGTACGCAGGCCAGAATTTTACAAAAATAAAAGAAGGGAATTTAGAATTTTATTACACAAAATTTCCTATAATTTACAAACAGAAGTTAACAAAGATTTTTAATGTTTATTTAAGAGAAGATCCGAGAAAGAATAATATTCCTATAAATACAAACATATCTTTTTCGAGAGAAGTAATTTTCTCTTTAGACAAAGAGATTGACTTATGCAAAGATTCTGGAATGGCTCAACTAAATCTAAATATCTTTATTTCTTCTTTTCCTTGGGTAAAAAATGTTAGTGTTGCTTTAACAGAAGAAGATTATGCTTTAGAAAAGAATAAGCTATTAATAAAAGACTGTTCAAATGCAACAGAAGATAGAACAATAATTCTTGTGAAAAAATCTGACAAGAGCTCCATAGAAAAAAAAGAGGAGAATTGTTACATATTTTATGTGAATAATTGCGAATATCAGAAAGTTGCAGAAAGGTTCATTGTTGGAGTAATAGCACAAGTAAATGATAAAAAAATATAATGAAAATAGGGCTTTTGTTAGGTCTTGTTCTAAGTTTTTTACCGATAACAGAAATTAGAGGAGGACTACCAGTTATTATTTATTATACCTATAAAAACAGTCTCCCCTTGCTGCCCTTCTTTCTTTTAAGTTTGACATTTAATATTCTCTCGATATTCTTCGTTTACTTTTTTTTAGACTTTTTTAATGAAAAATTATTAAAAATGGAGAGTTATAAAAAATTTTTTAATAAAATAATAGAAAAAAGAATTAGAAAAAAGAGAGAAAAATTGGAAAAAGAATTTAATCAAATAGGTTATTTAGCTCTTTTTGTTTTTGTAGCTATACCTTTACCTGGAACCGGGGCTTGGACAGGTACTCTTATTGCTTGGCTTCTAGGTTTGAATAGGAAAAAAAGCTTTTTTGCAATTGCTTGCGGCGTTCTTTTTGCAGGGTTGTTTATTCTTTTTTCCTATTACGGTTTTCATTTTTTATTAAAACTTTTCTAATCTTTTTGAAATCTGAATAAAAAGGAACTTCTTTTATTTTAAAAAGATAAACAGCGCTAAACCATAAGAGAATAACAAAAAGAGTTGAGAAAAACTTCCATAAAAATAGATGAATATCTTCAAAGAAATTTTCATTTATAATAATTGCCATAAAAAAAATTCTAAATACATTTAATAAAAAAAAACTAAAAAAAAGAAAAGAGATTAATTTAATTCTCTTTAAAAAAGGAATTGAAAAAGACATCGAAAGAATAAAAAGAAGGTAATATGCAGAACCAGAAACGCAGGAATTTTTTATATCAATAAGTTTTTCATTTAAAACAATCGTGTTCTCTATTATTTGAGCAGGCTCTTTTAAAGAAATCAAATAATAAGAAGCATACAGAGTAGGAAAACTAAATATCTGATAGAAAATAAAAAGATTACTTACGCCCATGAGAAGAACTATTAGATATCTTAAAAAAATAGAGATGATCTCTCTCATAATTTTATTAAAAAGTTTAGCTTAATAAATCTTTAGAGAAAGTAAAAAACCTTGAAAAAAGGAAATAATTTAAACATAGAAAAAAACTTATGAGAAATTTTTACCTTTAATAACTTTTATTAACTTTATTAAATTATCTGTTTTTTGAATATTTAAGTACTATAACTAAAATAACTAATATCAAAAGCACAAAGATTCCTATTGTTAAATAGTAGTTTAGGTCTCCTTTTATCTTATCTACTATACTCATTTTTTTCTCTTCTTCTTTCTTAGAAACTTTAATAGTTGCTTTTTGTTCTATGCTGTTTGCTCCATAAACTAGTTTTATAGCAAAATTTTGTTCTCCTTCTTTTGTTGGCTTAAGAATAACTTTTATATTTTTAGATTCTCCGCTTCTGATACTAAAAGAGGTAGGATCTATATAGACTAAAGATGCCCAGCTATCATAACCTTCCAAAGATAATGTAAAGTTTTGTGTAGAGTTTAATCTGTTGAGAACATTTATCTCTATAGTTAAGTTTTCCCCAACTTCTGTTTTTGTATCAGAAGATAATGTTGCACTAATCAAAGGAGGCAATATCTCAGGAGCAGAACACTTATCTCCCTCAACCATTATCTTATAAGTTCCTAACAAATCTGACTTTCTATAACTATCAGTGCTCTCTCTATAATCATATTCTACATATAAATTAAGAGGGTACATTTTTCCTTCTTTTCCCTCGGGAACAGAAAAGAAGAGTGTAACCAATTTGCTATCTCCTTCATCAAGTTCGAATTGTTCAGAGTAAACATTAATTCCCAAGTCTCTACTATAAAGATTTAATCTCATTTTTTCTTCATCTCCTAAGTCTAAGTTATATACTTTTACTGAAATTGCTCCTGAAGAACCACAACTTAAAAAAGAAGGAACTTCAGCATTTTCAACTAAAACCGAATCTTCATAAGAGACACTTATCTCTTGAAAGTAAGTATCACTAAAAGAAGAAGAACTCGCTATACATTGAGTATCTTCTTTTCCTTTTTCATAAGCCTTCACATAAAGTCTGTATTTTTCGTTTTCTTTCATATCTACTGGAAGAGTAAATTCAAAATCATAATATTCTTCGTCATTATCGTTAATTCTTTGAGTTATCTCTAACTCTTTTTTATCAGAATCTAATAGTATAAACTTCTCTTTATCTAAGTTATAAACGCCTACTTTAACACTAATAGATTTTCGTACATTATCTCTATTTTCAACTTCAACTCTTAAATTTACTTTTTTTAAAGGAGCCCACTCCCACTCATCTCCTTCAGATTTATCTTCTAAATCAATAATTCTAATATTTGATGTTCTATTTTCACCATATTTACAATAACTTTTTTCTATAACTAATTGAGATGTAGTATTTATTCCTTCTTCAGATTTTGCAATAATATTATGAGAAAAAGAACCTAATCTTGTACTACTATCTGTTTTTATTATCTCCACTTCAAAATTTTTTGTTTCTCCTGCATTAATATCCTGTGGAGAAGTAATAGTTTTAAAAGAGAATAAAGAGCTATTCTCTACAACTACGAAAACATTTGTTAAAGGAGAGTTGCCTGTATTTTTAACACTAATTGTAGTTTTATTTAAAAAATCGCTAATCTTTAAATTTCCAGATATCTCTAATCCGCTTGTTGAATTAACCTGGACGCTTATGCTATGTCGAGTTATTTCATTTACACTCCCGTTTGAAGCGTTAATAAGAAAATAATATGTATATATTCTAGGAGATAAATAAGGAGGTATTATTATATTATAAGAAACTTCTCTTCTTTCCTCAGAGTTTAAAGAAAACGATACAGGAGAGAAAGATAAACTTTGATTTTCACTGATTAATCTTACCTCACTAAAATTTATAGAGAGATTATTATTAGTAAAATTAATCTTGCCGCTAATTGTTGTACCAGGCAATGTTGTTTTTTGGAGATCTCCCGATACTTCAATAGAAGAGGAACTTACTAAACTAGCAAATAATACGAAGGAAAACAAAAACATACATATGAATATTTCCTTATTTTTCGCTTTCATGATGTAATTTGATAGTTACAACATATTTATAAATCTTTCGCTTTTGAAAAATAATCTTTTTAGCAATATTTAAAAAATTAAAAGAATAAATTCTTTAATGGTTAAGTCAAAAGAGAATTTATTTGGTGCATATGCTTTTTTAATAGGAGTTATTCTTGCTATTCTCGTCGGAATATTACAAACAACACTCGACATTAAAACAAGCAGTCTTCCTTATATTATTTTAGTTTTATTGGGAATAGGAGTAGGTCTTTCTAATTTTAATGAAAGAGACTCTTCCACTTTTTTAATGGCCTCTTTGTCCTTAGTGATTGTTAGTGGCTTTGGACAAACTGCTCTTTTCTATATTTCTCAAGTTCCAATTTTATCTTCATTAAGCAATATCCTTTCTGCTCTTTTAGTGATGTTCGTTCCTGCTACGATTATTGTAGCTCTGAAAACTGTATTTAGTATAGCAACTATACAATAATTTACAGTTAGACAATCTTCTTTAAGAAAGTAATTCTCATTCTAGGAAAATAAAATTCTATTTAATAAACATAAATATCTATATTAAAAGGATTATCTTTAAAAGATAAAGAATCTTTTATAGTTTATGGAAAACTTCTTAAGTATGGAGTATGAAAAGGTAAGAGTTTGTTTATACAAAATTTTTGATGAAAAAGAAGAAAATAGAGAACTAAAAAAAACCAATCTTGAAGAGTATTATCTATTTCAAAGAAGATTCGTAGACAACGAATCAAGAAATTATTTTTATTCAAAAAAAGGAGCATATGCAGAATATTTAAAAAAAAAGAAA
>JAWAET010000048.1:0-5389 GCA_038891175.1 Candidatus Pacearchaeota archaeon | reverse complement strand
TAGAGAAGAAAGGAGAAAGACCATGAAAACAGAAAAAAGAAAGAAACCTGATTTTAAAAGAACCGGATGGAGAAGGTTATCTCGTTTAGGTGCTAGAAGAAAAAAGAAACAAAAGTGGAGATACCCTAAAGGAGGAGATAGTAAAGTAAGAAAAAATAAAAAAGGTTATCCAAAAAAACCTACGATAGGTTGGAGAAATCCAAAGGAGTTACGAGGGAAAATAAACGGAATGTCTTTTAAGAGAGTAGAAAATCTAAAACAACTTGAAGAAATAAAGAAAGGAGAAGCAATAATCATCGCTTCAGTAGGAAAAAAGAAAAGAGAAGAAATTATTAAGAAAGCTAACGAAAAAGGAATAATCATATTAAATAAATACAAAAAAGAAAAAAATGAATCTCAGGAAAAAGCGTGAATTAGCAGCAAGAGTTTTAAATGTAGGAAAAGATAGAATTTATTTTAGCCAAGCAAATTTAAAAGAAATAGGAGAAGCAATAACTAGACAAGATATACTAGATTTATATGAAAAAGGAATAATAAAGATAAAAGAAAAAAAAGGAAGAAGAAAAGTTAAAAGAAGAAAGAGAAAAAGAGGGATAGGAAGTATAAAGAAGAGAGTAGTAGACAAAAAAAGAGAGTACATTATAATAACTAGAAAGTTAAGAGCTTATTTAAAATATCTAAAAAATAAAAAAGAAATTTCAAAAGAAAAATATTATGAATTAAGAAAAAAAATAAGAGCACATGCTTTTAAAAGTAAAAAACAGTTAATAGAGGCATTAAAATGAGAGTAATAAAAAAAAGAAGGAGAAGACAACGAAAGACAGATTATAAGCATAGACTTAATTTACTGAAAGGAGGAAATGTAAGAGTAGTTATTAGAAAGACTAATAAATATTTAATAATCCAAGAAATTGAATCAAAAGAAGCACAAGACAGAGTAATAACAAGTGTTAGCTCAAAAGATTTATTAAAAGAAGGGTTAAATAAAAAGTTTAGTGGAAGTTTAAAATCAATTCCTGCTTGTTATCTCACAGGTTTACTTATGGCAAAAAAAATGAAAAATAAAGAAATAAATGTGGTAGATTTGGGAATGTACAGAAACCATTACGGAGGAAGATTATACTCTGCTATAAAAGGATTGCTCGACGGAGGTATAAAAATAAAAGTAGATCCGAAAGTTTTTCCTAAAGAAGAAAGATTAGAAGGAAAACATTTAAAAGAAGAAGTGAGAAAAGAATTTGAAAAAATAAAAAATAAACTATTATAAAATGGAAGAAGTAAATAGAGAGGAAGTAATAGAGAAAAAAGAAGTAGTAGAAGAAAAAGAAGAAGGAAAAGAAGAAATTTTAAATTGGAAGCCAAGGACTACTCTTGGAAAAGAAGTTCTTGCTGGAAAATATAAAACTATAGATGAAGTTCTCGAATCAGGAAAAAAGATAATGGAAGCAGAAATAGTTGACTATCTTTGTAACTTAAAAATTGAATTTTTAAATATAGGGCAAGCAAAAGGAAAATTTGGAGGAGGAAAAAGAAGATTATGGAGACAAACACAAAAGAAAACAGAAGAAGGAAATAAAGTAACTTTTTCTGTGATGGCTGTTGTTGGAGATGAAGAAGGCCATGTTGGAGTAGGCATAGGAAAAGCTTCTGAGACATTACCTGCAAGAGAGAAAGCAATAAGAAAAGCAAAATTAAATCTTATAAGGGTAAAGAGAGGGTGTGCTAGTTTTGATTGCAATTGTGGAGAAAAACATACTATTCCGACGAAAACATGGGGGAAATGTTCTTCTTACAAGATAGTTATGATGCCTGCGCCCCAAGGTACTGGACTAGTAGCTGGAGATGAAGTTAAAAAAATACTAAGATTAGCTGGAATTAAAGATATTTATACTAGGAGTTTTGGCAATTCTAGAGCTACTATAAATGTTGCTATTGCTTGTATAAGGGCTTTAGAAAAAATAAATTATTTGGAGATAGAATGATAGCTGTAATCAGAATTCACGGTAGGGTTGGTTTAAGAAAGGAAATAGAAGAAACTCTAACAAGATTAAGAATAAGAAAGAAATTCAATTGTGTTTTTATTAAAGAAGAAGACAAAGTTAGAATGGGGATGGTTAAAAAAGTAAAAGATTATGTCATGTATGGAGAAGTTAGTGAAGAATTAGTACAAAAAGTGATAGAAAAAAGAGGGGAACTAAAAGATAAATCTAAAAAAATAAAGAAAACTATAGAAAATATAAAACCTTGGATAAGACTCCATCCACCGAGAGGAGGTTTTAAAAAGAGTACCAAACTTCCTTATCCTAAAGGTATACTTGGTTATAATAAAGAGATATCTAAATACCTGGAGAGAATGATATGAAACTAAAAAAAAGAAAAAAAAGATCTAGACTAAGAGGAGCAAGAACTTGTGGTTATGGATTTAGAAAAAAACATAAAGGTCATGGGAATAAAGGTGGATTTGGAATGGCTGGAACAGGAAAGAGGGCAAAGCATAAAAAGTTATTTGCCTTAAATTTAGCTAGAGAGGCAGGTTTTGAAAGTTATTTTGGGAAAAGAGGATATACTTCCGCTCCCACAAAGAAAGAAAAAGAAAAAAAGATAAATCTCGACGATATTCAAAAGAATTTTTCTGAAAAAGAAAAAATAGACTTAAGTGATTATAAGATATTAGGAAGAGGGGAAGGATTTAAGGCAGAAATAATAGCAAAAAGCGCTTCTAAAAGTGCTATTGAAAAAATGGAAAAAAGCGGTGGAAAGATCATAATCAAAAATTAAGAGTGCAGAATTTACTATTTCTTAGCCAGTTTTAATTATTAGTTTAAATTTACAAGCAAGTATAATAAATTTTAAAATAGAAAACAAATTTTCTATAAATATTCTATTTTTAATCTTTTATTATTCTTATAAAAGTATCTTAAAATTTTTATTTCATTTAGAGTCTCAATTTAATCTCTTAAAAAGAAAAGATTTTTTTATTCTTTTTTTATTTCCAAGGATTTTTAAAATTTTTTTTGAATATTGCATCTTGCCTATAATTATAAAAAAGACTTCACTTTAATAATCTCTCCTCTTCCGTTTCTTTTTTCTTAAAAATTTTACTAATTTTTCTACATTTATTTTTAAAATTATATTTCTTTTTGATGACTTTTTTAATATCTAATAAAATATACAAGAGAGATATTTTTTCTAAATTCTTCTTTTTTATATTTTAATTCATTTCTCTTTTTACTGTATTTTTTGAAAAAAATAATCATTTGGCAATACCTTCATTGATCTCCTTTTCCTCTTTTTAATCTCTCTGATCATATCAATATTTTTATTAAGACCTTCTTCTTTATATCTCTCTATAGGCTTAGTAGTCTCTATTATAGGTTCATTTCTATTAAAAGTATTACAAAAAATTAGAAACTTTTTTAACAAGTTCTTCATCTTTATATTTACTTATTCGTATTCAAAAATTTTTTAATCCTTTCTTTCGGATCAATTAAATTATCCTTAAAGTTAGTCTTCGTTAAAGCTTTTTTAAGACCTTCAGCAACTTCCATAGCTTTTTCATCTTCGTTATACTTGCCTATACATTTAATAACGGAGAGTATTAACTCTTTTCCTCCTTCTTTAGCTGCTTCTTCAAGAGCTTGTCCTACTGCTCCAACTGTTTTTAAATTATCATACTTCCCTATAATCTCAGCAACTGCTTTTACATCTACTCCTTTTTCAGCAACTTCTCCGAGAGTTTTCGAAACCTCCAATGCAATATTTTCATTACCATACTTCCCTATAACCTCAGCAGCTGCTTTTACATCTCCTCCACAGTAGGCTATTTTTTTAAGATTTTCAGCAATAGAACCCGCAACAAATAAAGGACTATATTTACTTATACACTCAGCAGCCGCCTCAACTTCTTCTTTTGTTCCTACTTTAAAAATATCTTTAAGAGCATCTATAATTGCTTCCTTCCCGATTAAACCTGATTCTTCATATTTCTTTTCTAAACAATGTCTTACTTTTTTGGAAGACAACATCTGAGTTCCTGTCTTTACATTATGATAAATTTCTTCTTCCTTTTCATTATCAATTTCACCAGAGATATCAGATAATAATACTTCGTAAGAAATCTTGAAAGGATTCTCTTCATCATAATATCTTGTTATAAATTCCGATAATTCGCTAACAATTTTTTTTCTTTTTGTAGGATCTTTAACCTTTAATAAATCTTTTTCTAATCGTTTTAAATATCTTTCATTTACCTTTTCTATACTATTATTTATTTTAGAAAGATATGTAGAAATTTCTTGTTGATATCTATCACCTTCTTTATTTTTTCCCATTATACTTTTTAAAAAGTAAATATTTATAAACTTTTCTATAATCAAGAATATACTTCTAATTGACTTGCTTAATCTTTAAATCAAAATAAACTTCTAGTACATTTTTTTCTAAAAAATTAAAAATTTATATTAGTAAATTCAATAATTTCTTATCCAACTATTTTAGTTTCTTTATTTTTTTCTTGTATCTTCAGAAATTATACTTCAACATAATTCCTTACATTTCTTCTATATTTAGCTATCTTTTCAAAAGAGATTAATCGCTTTAGCATCATCTTTCTTATATTCTCTTTTTTTTATAAATCCTCATTTTCTCATTCTTTTTCACTTTATTTTTAAAATTATTTTATAAATTTCTATTTTAAGAAATTAGAATGAGATTAAAAATCTTTTTAAATTAAGAAGATCTTTAATGATAATGTTTGGTCTATTAAAAGAAAAAATAAAAAGTTGGGCAAATAAGATAAAAGAAGAATTTAAGGGAAAAGAAGAAATTAAGAAAGAGAAGAAGCATTCTAAAAAAGAAAAGAAATCTTCGAAAAAAAGAAAGAGTACAAAAGAAGAAATTAAAGAAGTTAATGCAAAAATAGAAGAGAAAAAAGAAGACCTAACGAAAGAAGGGTTTTTTTCAAAGATATTCGGTAAAAAAGAGATTTCTCGAGAGAAATTCGAAAAGTTAACCCAAAAAATCTCTTTTTAACCAATCATTAAGTATATAAAAAATAGAGAGATTTTCTAGATGAAAATTGTTTAAAATTTTAGAATTATAAATGGAGCATATCATATCGAGATAAAGAAGAATTAATCATTTTATAAAGAAAGAAGTAGTAGAGTGTTATTTCTTCTCTCTTCAAGATTTATTCCAAAAAGGAGAGAGATCTCAATAAAGAGTAAAAAACAAAAAATAAAGTGATAAGAGCTAATAATAAGTAGGATAATAAAGTGATTATAGGATAACCAGAGATAGGAATGTAAAAATTAGTAATTCCAATTCCTAAGAGGAATGTGTAAAATATTATTATAAGTATTAAAACTAAATAAGGTTTTATCTTCTTTAT
>JAWAET010000047.1:0-5541 GCA_038891175.1 Candidatus Pacearchaeota archaeon | reverse complement strand
ATAAAAAAAGAAGCAAAAGAGTTTATAAGAAAAGGAACACTTCTTATAGAAATTGCAGAGTTTATTGAAAGAAGAATAACTGAATTAGGAGGAAAGACTGCATTTCCTACAAATCTTTCTTTAAATGAGATTGCCGCGCATTACACTCCTTCTATAAATGATAAAAAAAGAGCAGAGGGACTTTTAAAAGTTGATTTTGGTGTAGAAATCGACGGTTTTATAGCTGATACTGCTTTTTCTTTAGACTTAACAGAAGAAAAAAAATACGAGGAAATGATAAAATTTAACGAAAATATCCTTAAAGAAACAATAAATAGTTTAAATTATGAAAGCAAGGTCTTCGAAATAGGAAAAAAAATTTCTTCTTTATTGAAAGAAAAAAAATTTAAAGTAATAAGAAATTTAACAGGACATTCTTTAAGTAAATATGAAATTCATGCTAGCCCTTCAATTCCGAATATAGAAAATAAAGATGAGACTCCTCTAAAAGAAAAAGCAATTGCAATAGAACCTTTTTTAACAGAAGGAGTTGGAGAAGTAAAAGAAGGAGAGTCTTCAGAAATTTTTATGTTGATTAATAATGAAAAGAAACCAAGAACAAAAGAGTCTAGAGAATTTTTAGATTTTATTAAGAAAGAATATAAAACAAAACCTTTTTGTAAAAGATGGTTAGAAAAAAAAGGGTTTAAACAAATTTACTTATTTCTTTTAGTGAAAGAAGGTTTTTTATACAATTTTCCGATTCTAATAGAGAAGTCGAGATATCCTGTAAGTCAAGTAGAGGAAAGTATTGTTTTTTTTAAAGGAGAAAAAAAAGTTATAACATAATTCTAAATAGAAAGATAAAAATTATTTGGTTTTATTCTTACTCTCCTCGATTACTTCTATTTTTAAGCCACCGAAGAATTTTGCAAAGAAATTATAAATAAACGAAAAGATTATTCCTAAAACAAAATACCAAAAAGCAAAAATTAAAGGAGAAATTAAAAGAGAAAGCCAGCCAATTGCAAAGAAAAGAGGAGCAGCTCCCAAAGAGGGATTCTGAGATATTAAATTTAAAGCCTCTGAGAAGCTTAATTTTATACCTAAAGCATTAGCTGAAATAATTGTAGAGATACCGAAAAGAATACCTGTAAGAAATCCGAAAAATGCAGAGATTTTTGCTAAAGAGAGAGGTTTTATTTTTTTTATTTCCATACATTAATGAAAAAAAGATTATTTTTAAAGTTTTCCAAAAGTCTAAAATTAATTGATCTAATTCTAAATACTCTCTCAAGAATATCGATAAGCCTCTCTTAAAGATAATAGGGAGTTAATAAGAATAAAGAATTCTCTAAAATAAAAACCTAAAAATAAAAGACAGTTTTAAATAATAAAGTAGATTATTTTATTTATGGTAAGAGGGTTTTTAGTTTATAGCAGCTATGTGGACGAAGAAGAAAAAACAAAAGTATTATTAAGCGGCAGATTGGAGAATAAAGAAAGTTTTTTATCAATCCACGAGTTTCATCCCTATTTTTTTATCAAAAAAAAAGATAAGGGAGTTATAGAGGAATTATCTAAAAAATATTCTTTTCTATTCGAAGAAGCTAAAGAAAAAAACTTTTCAAATGAAGCGCTAATTAGAGTAATCCCAAAAAACTATAAAGAACAAATAAAAATCTTAAAAGAACTTGATTTACTAAAAATTGAAACTTACGAAGGAGATATAAAACCGGATAGAAGGTTTTTGATAGATAATGATATCCTTTGTTATTTTGATATAGAAGGAGATTTTTACAAAGAAAAAAAAGTTAACAGAGTGTACACTAATCCAACGATAAAACCTGTTGAAAAATTTAATATTGAACTAAAAATTATTTCTTTAGATTTGGAATCTTCGAGAAAAGGAGAACTATTGTGTTGTGGTATTTATTCGGAAGGATACAAAAAATCCTTTATAGTTTCAGATGAAGAAATAAAAGAGAGTATAACTTGTAAAAATGAAAAGGAATGTTTAGAAAAAATAAAAGAAGAGATAATAAAATTAGATCCCGATATAATTACAGGTTGGAATTTAATAGATTTCGATTTGTTTTATTTAAAAGAAAAATTTAAAAAATATAAGATAAGCTTCGACATAGGAAGAAACGAAGAAGAGATAAAGCTAAAAATAGAAAAAAATTTTTTTAGAAATTCTAGTGCTGACATTTTTGGAAGAGTCGTTTTAGACGGATTAAATCTAATTAGAGATCCTTCAATTCAGAATGCTCCTACTATAAAATCAATAAAAATGGAGTCCTATACATTAGAAGATGTTGCTCAAGCTTTTTTAGGAAAAGGAAAAATGATTTCTTCAAAAGAAAGAAGCAAAGAAATAGAGGAGCTTTACAAGAAGAATAAAAGAAAATTAATAGAGTATAATTTAAATGATTGTATCCTTGCTTATGAAATTTTAAGAAAATCAAAAATGTTAGATTTAGCTATCGAAAGAAGTTACTTAACAGGGTTACAGATAAATAAAATTTCTTCGATTGCGGCTTTTGATTCTCTTTATATAAGAGAAGCAAGAAAAGAAGGAATAGTTTCTCCGACGACAAAATTCGGGAGAAAAGAAGAAAGAATAAAAGGAGGTTTTGTAATGACTCCTAAACCAGGTGTTTATAAAAATGTACTCGTGTTTGATTTTAAATCTCTATATCCGTCAATAATCAAAACATTTAATATAGATCCTGCAAGTTTTTTAGAAAAATATGAGGAAGGTTGTATAGAAGCACCTAATAAAGCTTATTTTAAAAATGACGAAGGAATTCTCCCGAAAATTTTAGAAAAGCTTCATAAAGAAAGAGAAAAAGCAAAAAAAGAAAGAAGAGATCTCTCAAGTTATTCTATAAAAATTCTAATGAATTCTTTTTTTGGAGTTTTAGCGTCGCCAAATTGTAGGTATTTTGATCTCAGAATTGCGAACGCCATAACCTCTTTTGGACAGGAGATTATTAAAAAAACAGCTAAGAAAATTGAAGAAAAAGGTTTTGAAATAATTTATGGAGATACTGATAGTGTTTTTGTCAATACTAATTTAGAAAAAGAAAAAGCAAAAGAGATGGCAACAATAATTCCTAAAGAAATAAACTCTTTTTATGAAGATTTTGTTAAACAAAAGTATAAAAGAAAATCATATCTTGAGTTAGAGTTTGATTCTTTTTATTTATATCTTTTAATACCTCAAATGAGAGCAAAAGAAGAAAGCAGGGGTGCAAAAAAAAGATATGCAGGATTAGTAGAAATAGGAGAAAAAGAATATTTAGAGATTACAGGATTAGAAGCAATAAGAGGAGACTGGACAGAAGCTGCAAGAAATTTTCAGAGAGAGTTACTCTTAAGAGTTTTTAAAAAAGAAGAAATTTTTTCTTTTATAAAAGAGTATATAAAAAAATTGAGAAGAGGAGAATTAGATAAAGAGTTAGTTTATAGAAAATCAATAAGAAAAGAATTAGAAGAGTACACAAAAACTACTCCTCCTCATGTTAAAGCTGCAAGACAGTTAGATTCTCTCGAGAGCAACATTATAGAATATTATATGACTACAGAAGGACCTGAACCGGTGCAAAAACTAAAACATAAGATAGACTATGAACATTATATAGAAAAACAAATTAAGCCAATAGCTAAAACAATTCTTGAGACGATTGGAGTAGATTTTGAAAAAGCATTTGAAAGCGAAAATCAAAAAAAACTTTTTTAGATTAATTATAAATGAGACTCTAAAATTAGAATATATAAAAAGTTCTATTATAAAGATTTTTAGTAAAGATCATTTCTTAGAAGTTTCTAATAAAGAAGAATCTTTTAACTTTTCTCTTAGAATTTTCTCATCTCCTGGGTAAGTAATTCCTAACCAAGAAGAATTAGTAGAGTAAAGTTTTAAGAGAATCTTCTCTTCTCTACAGAGTTTGCCTAAGGTATTTGGAAGAAGAAATTCTATTTTTCTGTCATTATTATATTTTTCTTTAAGAAGGAAAAATTCTTTTTCTAACAAAGGAATGACTTCCTTGTATAAAGCAAAAATATTCATGCTACAATTAGTATTTAAACTTAATCCTAAAGAAGATAAAGAATTTTTTTCTAAGTTAATAACCTCATAAATATCTTTTACATAATTTTTTTCATCTAATTCAAAAATAGCTCTATTTACTTTTTGACCATCTGGCAAAACTTTTTCTAAATCAAAACCAACTGTAGCATTAATGGCCCTATTATCTTTCTGCAAATGTTCAAATAAAATTTCAAAACATTCTTCTCCATATAAGTCATCGCCGTTACATACAATAAAAGAAGGACTCACGATAGTCTTTATTGTGCACAGAGCTTCTAATGTTCCCCAAGGTTTATCTCTCTTAGATTCGTCATATTTTTGTAATGAGTAGTATACAGGAAGATTTCTATATTTCCTACCAAACTTTTCTTTAAAAGGAATTTCTGTTTTGTTTCCGACAATAAAGATTATATTATAAAAAGAATTTTTCAAAGCTTGATTAAGTGAATACTCGATTAACGTTTCCTTATTTGGACCAACTTCTGTAAGAGGTTTTATATTTCCTCCAAAACGAGAAGAAACGCCAGCAACCATATAAACAAGACTAATATCTTTTTTCATAATATTCTTTAAAAAAAGTAGTATAAAAATTTTTTCATGAAACAAAAAGTTTAAAAAGAATTAAAAAAAATATTAAAAAGTGAAAGAAATTTACACTATCGAAGGAAGATTTGATAACAAGAGTATAGAAGAAATTTGCAAAGAACTTAAAAAAAATTTTTCAGAAGATTTTAAGGTTAAATATATTCCTCATTCTAGTAACACATATATTATCCTAGAAAAAAACTCGTCGGAAAGTTTTAATGAGAGTAAAAAAGAAGAAATTCAAGAGTATCTTAAAATCAAATTTCCGGAAATAATTAAAAGGGTGTATTCTTATTGAACTCTCTAGAAATGAAAAAGAGTATTCTTGTAAAGAGCAATTTTAAAAGTTGCCTAAATTTAAGAAAGATTTAATTAGACCACTGAATTTATCTCGACAATAAATATTGTAACAAAGAAAAATTAATCAAGATAAATAATATTTATTAAAAAATTTATTTAAAAAGTAGATTTTATAAGAAGAATTTCTTTATTTAAAATATTAGATTATAATTTAAATTTATCTCTATTTAAAAGAATTTTATCGAATTAATTAAAAAGTACAATTAAAGAATTTTCTTTTTTATATTCACCACTAAGTTTATATTTAATGATATTATTTTCTTTTTTAAATTCTTCAGTTATTATTAAACTACCCTTTGGTTTTTCTTTGCTAAAAACATTATAAAGATAATTTGTTTTTTTACCAGCAAAAACATTTATATTTAAAAATTTAGGAAAGTTAGACCTAACATTACCAGGAACACAACCTGTTAGCAAAATTAAAAAACAAATTACAAAAAGGTTATAAAAATATTTTTTAAACTTTTTTATTTTTTTACTTTTTAGCTTTTTAACTTGATTTAAAATGTTTTTACTCCCTT
>JAWAET010000046.1:0-5542 GCA_038891175.1 Candidatus Pacearchaeota archaeon | reverse complement strand
AAGATAAGAGCAAAAGTAGAAGAAGTACTAAAAGAGAACTCTTAAAGTTTCTTAAGTTTATTTAAATCTATTCTCCTTTCTTTTCTCTTTTATAAATTTCTTTTTATTATTACTTTTACAAAACTCTTTGAAAGAAAAATTTAATTAAGAAAGCAGGATTTTCTAGTAAACAAATTCTAAATATCAAAGGAGTATACTAATCTTCTATAAAGATTCTCCCTTCGTACTTTAAAAACTTCTCAAACTTTTTAAAACCTATTTCTATATTTTACTTTTAGCTGTAAGTGCATTAAGTTTATCTTGAATTTCTTTTAGTTCTCTATCAAGTTTATCTGTTCTTTCTTCATTTTCCTTATGTATTGAGCTTTCGCTATATATATTTTCTTTTTTTTCTTCTACTTTTTCTCTTCTAAAAATGCTATAATCTTTTTTTAGGTTTGGGATGAAATTTTTTAGTTGATTTATTAAAAAAATAGTTTCTTCTACTCTTTTATAGAACTCTTTTCTTAAGAGCTCTTTTTGTCTTTTTATTTCTTTTATCTGATTTATTCTTCTTACGCTTTCTAATACTTTTATTTCGCTACTTAACAAATTTATTTTTCCTTTTTTGTATTCCTCATAACTCAAAGGTATAAAAACAGGATCTATGCTAACTCTCTGTTTCTTTTTTTCATAATATTTTTTTTCCATTTTATATTCTATCAAATACAGAAGAATTAATCTCTTGTAGGTTTCTTCTTATTTCTGCCAAATTAGACTTCCACTCTTCGACTTCATTTTCTTCTTTTTTATTCATCTCACTTATTTTCTCAATGATTGCTTCCATTTCTCTTAATCTTTTTTCTATTTCATTTAAGTTTCTTTTTGCTTCATTAAATTTGTCAATTCTAACAAAAAAAGGTTCTTCTCTTGTCTGTCTGATAACACTTACATTTTCTATAGGTCTAGCAGAAATCTGTGGTTGCGGTTGGAAAAACATCTTTTGAGGTTGACTCGCTTGTCTTTCTTGCTGAGGAGAATTAAAATTAATTCCTTGAGTAGAAACATTTTCTGTTTTATTTTTTTGAGTGTCTATAGGTGGAAGAAAAGGAGGTAAATCTTCTTTTTTTTGACTAAAAATACCCATATCTCTTTCTCTCTTTTTATATTTATAAAACTTAGTCATAACTATACAGGAGTTATATAATAAAAATCTCTTAATGCCCCTACGAGGATTTGAACCCCGGTCTCAACCGCCGCAAGGTTGCGTTCTATCCAGGCTGAACTATAGGGGCTTTATTTTTAATGTTTTTCTTTCTTTTATTTTTTTGCTTTATCTCTTATAAACCTAGAAATCTTAATCTTTTTTTATACTTTTTAATTTTATAAACTTATAATGAGCTTCTTCTGTTTCCACTTTGCATTTTTCGCAGAATTCTTTTAAAGTGTATTCTTTGCATAAAGGACACTTTCTTAGTTTCATTTTTTTTCTTCAACAGAAAAAGTGCAAGAGAGCTTCTTTGCTTTCTTTTCCATATTATCTATTATTTCTTGTAATATACTATTTACTTTTTTTTGTTCACTATCTCTAAAAGTAAGTAAGAAATTTCCTGCTGCAATATACTTTATCTCTATTTTAGGGTTGTCAATATTAAGTACCTCTTTTATCCTTTTTATACCATCCGAAGAAAAAGAAGTTATCTTTATTATCTTTTTTATCTCTATCCCTTTTTTTCTTTTTTCAATTACTTTTTTAACTACTTCTTTATGCTCTTTCGGCAAATATTCCTCTAAGAGTTCTTCTTTTTCTCTTACCTTGTCTATAAATGTAGAATAACTTCCAAAAGTTTCTTTTATTTTTTTTAATACTTCTTCTGCTTTTTCTTTTAATAAAGATTTTATCACTCTCTCAAAAGTTTTTTCTCTTTCATATCTCTCCAATACTTCTTTTTTCTCTTTTTGATTTACTCTTCTCAAAGAAAGATTTAGATGAGTAGGAAATACTTCTAGGACTTTGCATACTATTACTTTATTAGGATAAACGTACTCTCTTATATTCTTTATTCTTCCCGGAGCTATTTCTGAGCTTACTATCGTTCCCTTTGTCCCATCTTCAGTCCTAACTAACACAATTTCTTTTTCTATTTTCTCTACAAAACATAAAACTAAGGAGCCTTCTTCTAATTGCATATTCTTTCTTACTTTTTTTTATTTTTAAGTGTTTCTTTTGCTCTTTTAAACTAATACGAATTTTTTTCCTTGAATAGACATTTTTTTATTATTCACTTTCTTTCTTAGATTTTTATCAAAAGTTGCTAAAATTGCCTCAGGATTTTTTTTACAAAATTCTTCTATAGAATAATCGACATTTTCTATTTTTGTTTCAACAAGAAAAAAGTCTTCTTTATTCTCTTCTACCATTCTTAAAAAAACATTAGCGTAAAATCTTTCTTTTAGTTTTCTTTTTTTATCGCAAGAAAGTTTTTTTATTTCTTTCAAAACACTGCTTAATAATACTATCTCTATTTTTTCTTGAAACGTTTCTTCTAATCCTTCTTTTATTTGTATCTTTTTTTTCAAACAGGTTAAAATAAAGTTAGTATCAAGAACTATTTTCATATTTTCTTTATCTAAGTAAAATTTATATATTTAACTAATTATTCCCTTTTATGCAAGAAAGAAATAATGTTTTAAGAATTTTAAAAGAGTCTTTGTCTGCTATCACTTCTAATAATCCTGAAAAATTAATAAGTCTTTCAAATCAAACAATTCACTCTGCTGCTATTTTTCAAGATCCTGATAATATCATCGTTGCTGTTTTAATTTATTCTTTAGGTAAGATCTTTGAAAGAGAGAGTTATAAAAATAAAGAAGGTTGGGATTCTTTTTATCAAGAGTGCATTTCTGAATTGAAGAATGCGATTTACTTCTTAGAAAAAGAGGATTTAGAAAAATTTAGAAGCTCTCTTGGAAAAATTAGAGAGAGCGCCAATAAAATTGAAGGAGAGTTGAGAGAGTATATTCAAGACATTTTTTATAAAGCACAAATAAACAAAGCATTCAAAATTTATGAGCATGGAATAAGTTCTGAAAGAACAGCAAAGCTTTTAGGTATTTCTCTTTGGGATTTGTCTTCTTTTATAGGTCAGAGTAATGTTTATGAGGCTCACTTATATGAGAAAGTTTCTATAAAAGAGAGAATTAAACTTCTTGAAGAGTTTTTAAAATGAGAATTCTCATTTTCGATGCAGGTCCTTTAATTTCTTTAACTTTAAGCGGGATACTAGAAATTCTTGAAAAGCTTCACTCTTTTTTGAAAGAAACTTCTTTTGTAATAACTCCTCAAGTAAAAAGAGAAATAGTCGACAGAACTTTTTTAATAAAAAAATACTCTTTAGAAGCTTTTAAAATCCAAAGATTAATCGATAAAAAAATACTGTTATTAAGCACAGAGTTTGTAAAGAATAGCGATTTAAATCTAGAGCTTTCAAAAGTTCTTTCTCTTTCTAAAAATTTACTCAAGGCTGACAATGAAAAAATCTCTTTACTTCACGAAGGGGAATCTTCTTGTATTGCTTTTTCTAAATTAGTCAAATTTCCTTCTTTGATTGTTACAGATGAAAGAAATGTTAGGTTAATCACAGAATCAAAAGAAGCATTAAAAGAGTTAAGTGAAAGAAAACTTCATACGACCTTAAAATTAAATAAAAAGAATTTCAAATATTTTGAGGATTTAAAATATGTAAGATCTAGCGAGTTGGTATTTTTCGCTTTTAAGAATAATCTTTTTGAAATTGAAAAAAGTCCTGAAGCATTAGAAGCCCTTCTTTACAATTTAAAGTTTCACGGAACTGCTATTTCTTCTAAAGAAATAGAAGAGATGAAAAACCTCCTTTTTTCTTAACTTTTAAGATTTTAGTATACATCAATAAGTTTTTATACTTTCTCTTTATTAATTTTTTATAAATAATCTGAGGGGATGCCGGAGTGGTCAAACGGGACGCGCTCAAGACGCGTTGGCACAAGCCTGCGGGGGTTCGAATCCTCCTCCCCTCATTTTTTTCTTGCATACTCAGAATAAAGGGATTAAGGAATGCAAATGAAATTATAATTTTTCTTTTGTAGTTTATGCTTTTCAATTAATTAAAAAATTTTAGAGATGCCTTCAATTTTTGATTTCTTTTAGAAATGAATATCAAAAAAACTTTTAAATTGCCTCTCTTAGAAAAATTCATGAATGAAAATTACTTAGAAAAAAAAGATTATCATTTAAAAAATAAAGTTTCCTTACTTAGCGGAACGAGCTTTCTTTTAGTTAGTGACTATCTTTCCACAAAATTTGGTTCTCCTTACAGATACTATGCAGACTTTCTTTCTTTTTCATTGGGTCTTTATATAGGAAGAAAGATAGGAAAAGGGTTAGAAAGATTTTTAGAGAATAAATTAAACAGAAAGAAGAATTATTCTCTTTATCCAGACGTCATCGGAGATACAGACTACAAATAGTTTATTTAAAAATAGCCTATTTTTATTCTTTCTAAAATCCAATTAGACAATTCTTCAACTCTTTCATCCGCTGTTTTTAAGTTCATAGTGCATAAACCGCAAGGAGTTAATATCTTTTCTGCTTCTTTTGGTACCTCTTGAACTCTTTTTTTTGCAATCTCTTTAGCAATTTCAGGAAAATTGGCTCTCATTCCTCCTCCAGCACCACAACATATTGCGTTTTCTCTATTATGTATCATCTCTTTTATTTCTCCTTTTAAAAGAGTTATCAGTTCTCTTGGTTCTTCATAAATTTTGCAAAATCTCCCTAAATGACAAGGATCATGATAAGAAACAATCATTTTTTTTAATTCTCTTTTTTGTTTTCTCTTTTTTAACTCTCTTAAAATAACAGAAATTATATGCTCTACCTCGATATCCCATTTTATAAAATGTTTTTTTGCTTCGTTCTTAAATATGTTATAACAGCCAGGGCAAGGAGTTATTATTCTATAAACTCTTCTTTGCTTAAATATCTCATAGTTTTTTTTAATTAAATCTTTAAAATCTTTAACATACCCTGCATTTAAAACAGGGCTTCCACAACACTGCTCTTCCTTTATTAAAACAAAATCAATTCCTAATAAGTTAAGTATTTCTTTATAATTTTCTAATTCTTTATTCATACCAAATTTTAGCATACAACCAGGATAGTATAAATTATTTTTTCCCATTCTTTGCAAGAAAGAGAGGATTGTCATAAAATTTTTTCTTTTTTTTAATTTAAATATTTTACCCAAATTTTTTAGTAATTCAATCTTTTTAAAAGATCCTTCATTTGTTTTTTTGATTCTTTTTTGTATTCTTCTTTTTTTAACCCAAAATTTTCAATTATCTCTTTTAAACTCTCTCCTGCCTTTATATTCGGGACTAGAACGTAATCTGCTCCTGCTTCATAAAGAGATTTTACCTCTGAAGCTCTGTTACATACTACTATTAATATTGCATTTTTATTTTTCTCTCTAACCAGGGCGGGCCGCTCTCTTTAGTTCTGGGCCGGCAGGAGCTGGCGTTCGGC
>JAWAET010000045.1:0-5568 GCA_038891175.1 Candidatus Pacearchaeota archaeon | reverse complement strand
AGTGTTATGCTTATAGAGAAAATTAAAAAAGATAAATAAAAGAAAATAAAAAAATAAATTTATATAAGAAGAAAAAAAGGAAAAAAGAAAAAAATAAAATTAATTTAGCTATTTTATTGAGTATTTCTTTATTCTTTATTTTTTAAAAGTCTTGTTATACAACTCCATCTCTTCAGGAGAGAAGAAGTTTGTGGATGAAGAAAAAGCTTCTCTAGCTTGGTCAAGAGTTTTGCGAAATTCCTGCTTTGATTGATCTATAGCTGATCCTAAGTCTTTTAGGCCTTTTCTAAGAAATGAAGAGAATTCTCCTAATACATTAGAAAAATTCGCTCCGTAAGAACTAGAAAAAGGACCAATAGAAGTTATATTTCTTTGATAGAATTCTTCACTACGCGTAAAAGTTCCTTCAATATTATCTCTCAAATCTTCTATCTGATTTGTCTTTGAAGAATGATCTTTCATATTGTTCTTCTTTTTGTGATCCTTTTCTTTCGATTTATGAGTCGGAACAACAACCTTGTTTGTTTCTGAAGAAAGATTGTTCAACAAATTCGTTGTGTAAGGATTGGAAGAAGGACCAATAAAAGTTATCTTTCTTTGATAGGATTCTTCAACACTTATACAGGTTAATTCATTCTTATCTCTCAATTCTTCTATCTGATTTGTCTTTGAAGAATAATCTACCTTCGGTTCATAATTTGAAGTAACAACATTGTTTGTTTTCGAAGAATAATTATTCAATGCGGATGCTTTATCTTTTGTACCAAGCTCTGAACCAAGCAAGGGATTAACAACATTATAAAGTTCATTACGAAATTCATCAATTTTATTAAGTGTCTCTATAAGGTTCTTTCTCAAATCTTCTATCTGATTTGTCTTTGAAGAATAATCTTTCTTCACTTCATAATTTGAAGTAACAACTTTGTTTGTTCCCGAATAAGGATTGTTCAATGTATGTGACTTATCTTTTGCACCAAGCTCTGAAGCAAACAATGCACCAGCAATAGCTCCCATACTTATTATCTTAGCTAAGTTTTTTCTCATTTTACCTCCTTTCATTTATTTAGAGTATTAAATTTTCTTTCCATTTTATTTTTATATATCTTAATTTTATTAAAAAAAGAGATTCTACTCTTATATCTCTCTTTATATTTATTTTCTTTTATTTCTTCTTTTTTTAAATTCTCTATGTAATAATCAACGGCGTGATAATTTAATAGGAAAGAAGTATAAATTCCAGAATTGTAAGATAATTCGCATTCGTTTAAAGGATACTCGATTATGAAAAATTTTTCATCTATCGTCTTTCCTTCAAATTCTTTTATTTTGTCTTCTGAGTTCTGTTTTATGAAGTCTTTATTTACCATCTATTAATCCTCCACCTTCTCTCTATTAAAGGTTTATTTTGCATGTTTCTTCTTTAAGATATTTTTTATTTATCTTCCAAGAGATACTTCTTGGAAAATTAACTATACTCATAAAAAGGGGTATTTAAATTTTGTTGTGATTTTGTAGTAGTATCTTTTTTCATTAAATATTAAGTTTTTCTCTTTTTTTTAATATAATCGCTTTCTCTAATTATTAATTAGAAAAGTGGATATCAAAAAGAGAATATCTTTAATATCGAAGAAATTACGGATAAATAAGTTAAATGTAAATAAAAAATTATTGCTTTGACCAAGCAGCAATTCCATAAAGTACTAATTGAGCGATTGTAAATAAAACACCAATAAAAGGAATAAAACCTCCTAAATCAATCAAAGCCCACCAACCAGGTTTACCTATGGCAACAAACATCTTCCACTGCCATATAGTCGCAAATACTGTAAAAGCTAATAGAACAAGAATATTTACTATTGGAATAATAATTCCTATTAATAAAAGCCAAGGCCACCAATGCATCTTCGAGATTTGAAAAGCGATTATTAAAGGACCAACAAAGGGTATCCAAGCTAGATTAGGTGTTTTTAGTTTTGCTTTTCTACCAATTGCACTAAAAGCAAAACCAAGATAAATATATACTGCTATAAACAAAACTAAAAGAAGTATTAGAGAACCAAGAAGAAGATTAGCTAAAAAAAATGAGCCTTTTGAAAACATTTAATTATTATCTCCTTTTAATTAGAAATTAAAATAAAGAAGGGTTTAAAAATGTTTTCATTTAAAAAATAAGCTCAAAAGAAGATAAAAACCTTTTTAAATTCTAAGAAAAATTTTATAGTATGATTTTGATAACCAAACAATCAAAACCTGTCTCTCAAATAAAGAAAGGAGATATAGTCTATGTCGACGGACATAAATTAAGAGTAGTAGATCATTTTATTTTTATGAAACATAAAGATACAAATGAAATGATAATACAACTTGAAAACGAAGAAGGAACAAAAACATATCAATTAAGATATTTCGACGATCAACTCGAGACTAGTTTAGAATTCTTTTATTTGCAGAAAGGATTTCAATATTTTAAAGTGGAGAATATAAAAGAAGTTAGTTGGTAACAATAACTAATAGAAAATTTTGAGAGAGTTCTTTTCTACATAGAAGTTTATTTATTCTAAAAAAGAAGATAATAATATCAACCGTAAATTCTAAGGAGAATGAAAAATTTTGAGGTGCTTTTTAAATTTTAATTAAGTAGTAGTAACAAAAACGAAAGATTTAAAAAGTGTTATTTTTATAAAGTAGTAAATAGAGTAAAATGGAAATAAAAACAAAAATAATAGACGAGAAAGAGAACCCTAAAAAGTTTAATTATTCTTTTTTACCCTTATATTTTAAAGGAGACAATAAAGGGATCATCTTAAGTGTAGGAATGGGAGAAATAGACGGAAAAAATTATGGGATAAATCTTGCTTCTTTAGGGATAGTTAATAGCGATAACTTTGGAGCAAATATAAGTTATATATCTTCCTTAACTAGAAAGAATAACTATTTTCTAAATGCTTCTCCTACTTCTATCGTAGAGAGAGAAAATAGAGGAGTAAATTTAGGAGTTTTAAGTGAAGTTGAAGGAGAGAATAGAGGAATAAATTTAGGATTAATAAGCATCGTTAAAGGAAAAAATAGAGGAGTAAATTTAGGATTGGTTTCATTAGTAAATGAAGAGAAAGAAGAAAATGTAAATGTAGAGAACCTATCACTCAATTGCGGTTTAATTTCTTTAACAAAAAATCCACAAAAAGGAATAATTCTCGGAGCAATTAACTACATAGAGTGTAGTAAAAAAAATGAAGAGTATTATGCTTTGGGATTACTAAATATAGAAAAAGAAGAAGGAAAAATGAAAGTAACACCTTTCTTCAAAAGAAAAAAAAGTTAAAATGGGAATAATAAAAGAAGAGTTAATAAAAAAAGTAAGAGAATATTTCGATTTAAATGTATATGAAGCAAAAGTATGGATAACTACACTATATAAAGGAATATGTTCTGCAGGAGAGATTTCTGAAATTTCAGGTGTACCAAGATCGAGAACATATGACGTACTAGAATCTTTAGAAAAAAAAGGATTTGTAATGGAGAAAGTAGGGAAACCTGTAAAGTATATAGGAATAAAACCTGCGATAGTAATAGAAAAGATGAAGAATAACTTACAAAAAGAGATAGAAGAAAAATTAAATACTTTAGATAAAATAAAAGATACAGAAGAATTTGAAGAAATTGAATCTTTACACGAAAAAGGGATTAACTTAATAAAAAGCGAAGAGATATCGGGGCTTATAAAAGGAAAAAGCAACTTAAATAGTCAATTGAGAGAGATAATTGAAAATAGTGAAGAAAGTCTTTATATGGCTATTAATTCTTTTGAGTTGAAGACAAAACTAAGAAGTTTCTTTGAAATATTTTCTAAACTGAAGAAAAGAGGAGTTAAAATAAAAATAATCATCCCGGAAAATAAAAAAGAAGCAGAATCTCTTTCGAAGAAATTAAAAGTAGAGATAAAAACAAAAAAAATAAATGGGAAGTTTGTAATCTCAGACGCAAAAGAGATTCTATTGATAATAACAAATCCAAATGAAAATACAAAAGAAGAATATGCTTTATGGGTAAATTCTCCTTTTTTTGCAGCATCACTCATAAAACTATTTGATATAGCATGGGAAAGTGAAGAAAAAGAAAATAAAGAGTAAAGAGAATTATCAGATTTAATTTAAAAAAAGTTTTGTAAATCCTATAAGATAAAAGTTATTATTTAATGTAAAAACAATATCTTTAAAATTAGTTAAAAGTTGAAAGAGTAACTTTAAGAATTCTTTCTAAATCAGAGGTACTGATATTCTCATAAAAATTATTTTCTACTCTCGTTTTCTCACTCAAAAAACCTTCCAAAGAGTAAAAACCCTTGGGAACTTCATCTAATACTTGTCCCAATTGATATTTTTCTTTATTCCAAGTAATGTATCTTTTAAGAGGGTATTTATCAATATCATCATAAAGAGAGTTTATAAGATTATTAATCTTAAGAGTATAATTTAAACTCTTTTCTATTTCATTTATTAAGTCCTTAAAAGATTTTATTTCTTTTGCAATCTTTAAAGATTCAACTTCTTTCTGAATTCTTCTTATAATTGCCCTCTTTTTAAGTATATCTTTATATTCCAATTCCTGCAAGTTTACTATTTTGTAATCGAAAAAGATTTCTTGCGAAATAAAGACTACTAACTTTTTTACCCTTTCTTTCTATGGTTGTCTAAATTTAAAAATCTTTTTGTTACTACTATAAAATTATTTAAAAAGGTTAAAAAGAAAAATAAAAAAAATAACACTAAACTTATTTTAGAAGAGTTAATTTTCTTCTTCAGAATCTTCTGAGATTTCTTTTTCTTTTCTTCTCCTGAAGTTTCTTCTAAATCCTCTTCTGAATCTCTTCTTCGGAGTTTCAGAGATAGGTTTTGCTTCAGCAACTTTCAAAACTCTTCCTTCTACTTCTTTTCCGTTTATCTCCTCGATTGCCTTTCTAGCAGCTTCTTCATCTTCTATAACTACAAAACCGAAACCTTTAGATTTTCCAGAGAAGCTATTCTTAATAATAAGAACTTCTCCGACATTGTAGTTAGAGAAAACTGCTTTTAAGCCTTCTTCTGTGAGGCTAAAAGGCAAATTTCCTACATATATTTTCATCTTACCTCCACTTTACATTTAGTTAGAACAAAAAAAGAAATCTTATAAAAAACCATCATTTCTATTCAATTTTAACTCTTCTTCCATCCTTTCATCATTTAACTAAATATAAAAAAAGACATCGTTTTTAAACCTTTGCTTTTTACTATCTCTCTTGAAAATCTCAAATTAATTGCGCATTGAATGATAAGATTGCTTTACAATGAGTTTTTAATGCTCAAAATTTTCAAAACTAAACTAGATTTCTTTCTCACTTCTTATTTCTGTTGAATATTTTCTTTGATTATATCTCTTTTGTAAATTTTAATCTGCTTTTTTCTATGAACTTTTGATAATCTTTTAGATTTATTTTTATCTCTTAAACAAATTCATAAATCTACTTGGTAGTGTAATAGAATCTCCAAACAATTCTTCAAACTCTTTTTAAAAGATTTTTGCCTCTTTACA
>JAWAET010000044.1:0-5576 GCA_038891175.1 Candidatus Pacearchaeota archaeon | reverse complement strand
CTTTGCTAAATCTATTTACTAATTTATTCTTAACTAAGTAAAAAAGTAAATTTATCAACAATTTAAGGAGCTTATTTTAAAATAAAACTTAGAGAAATTTTTTGAGTAAAAATAAGAAAGTTAAAGTAAAAAATACAATTTAAGAGTATAGTTAATATTAAAAATCCTTTTATTTTATAAAGAAAATGAATAAAGAATTAATAAGGGCATATGCTTTAAAAAATGCAATTGAACACGAAGGAAAAGCAAATCCAAAATCAGTTCTTAATTCTTTATTTGCAGAAGGATTAAAAAGAGAAGATATAGACATTGTTTATCCATTAGTAGAAGAAATAGTAACAGAGGTGAACTCTTCTTCTTCTGAAAAACAAAAAGAAGATTTTGAAAAATTAAAAAGTCTTATTCATCAGAGGAAAACAAGAAAAGAAGACGAACTTCCAGAATTAGAAGGAGCAATAGAAGGAAAAGTGGTTATGAGAATCGCTCCTTTTCCCTCAGGCCCTCTTCATATAGGTAATACTCGTGCCTTGATTTTAAACAGCGAGTTTGTAAAAAAATATAAAGGAAAATTTATTCTTTTTTTCGACGATACAATAGGAAGTGAAGATAAACAAATAGTTCCAGAAGCGTATGATTTAATTAAAGAAGGAGTCGAGTGGTTAGGGATAAAACCTGATGAAGTTTATTATAAATCCGATAGATTTGAGATTTATTACGACTATGCAGATGAATTAATAAAAAAAGGATATATGTACGTTTGTAGTTGTTCACAAGAGGAATTTCAAAGAATAAAAGAGAAAGGGATAGAATGTGCTTGTAGAAATCTTTCTCCAGAAAAAAGTTATGAAAGGTGGAAAAAAATGTTTTCTCGTACAACAAAAGAAGGAGAATTTGTCGTCAGATTAAAAACTTCTATGCAAGATCCTGATCCTGCTTTTAGAGATAGAGTAATGCTAAAAATTGCTACAAGGCCCCATCCTAGAACAAAAAAGAAGTATAAAGTTTATCCTTCAATGGAATTTTCATGGGCGATTGACGATTACCTTATAGGAACGACGCACGTTCTTAGAGGAATAGAACATCAGATGTCTACAAAAGTACAGGATTTCATAAGAAAAATATTTAATTGGCCAAACCCGATTAGTCTTTATTTAGGATTATTTCAAATAGAAGGTGTAAAAATAAGTAAGAGTAAAGGTGCAAAGGAAGTAAAAGAAGGAAGATATATTGGATGGAATGATCCGAGGTTATGGAGTCTACAGAGTTTAAGAGATAGAGGGATAAAACCTGAGGCAATAAAAAAATTTATTATCTCACAAGGTTTAGATAGAAAAAATGTGAAAGTACCTATAGAAGTTCTTTATTCTATAAATAGAAAAATGCTCGATGAATGTCCGAGATACTTTTTTATTAAAGAGCCAGTTAAAATAAAAATAGAAAATGCTCCAAATTTAAAAATAAATATTCCTATTCATCCTTCAAAAAATTTAGGTTTCAAAAATAGAGATACTTTTAATGAGTTCTTCATAGAGAAAAAGGATTATGAAGAAATAAAAGAAGGAGAAGAAATACGTTTGATGCATTTATTTAACTTCAGATGTTATAAGATCTCTCCGAATGGAAAAAAAGAGTTTATCTTTAGCTCTCAAGAACCAAAATCAAAAATAAAAATTATTCATTGGATTCCTTCTGAATTAGAAACCTCCAAGGTAAAAGTTTTATTAGAAGATGGAAGTTTAATCGAAGGAATTGCAGATCCAGAAGTAAAAAATCTGAATGAACAACAGCAATTTCAATTTGAGAGATTTGGTTTTGTTAAAATTTACAAGAAAGAGAAAGAGTTCTTAGAATGTTGGTTTACTCATAGATAATGTTATTTAATTATAGGTCTCTTTTATTAAAAAAATAAGAATACTTTTTTATTAAAAATCTTTCATTTATTTTAAAATGTTTTAGTCTTAAAAGCTATTTCAAGGTAAACAACTGATTGTCCTTTACATCGAATATTCCTAATCTCACACCGCAATCAATCCAACCATAAGCATAGTTTAAAGCAGCAAAAGAATTTACATAATCTTTTTTTCTTAGAAAGTACTTCGCGTCGGATAAATAATTTTCAACCATTGAGATTATTTCTTTTGCTTCTTCTTCTTTTACTATCTTGCTTTTTATCTCGATTAAAGCTCTTTCAGTTATTTTGAAATATTTCTCTAATTTTGTTAGAGTAATTCTATTCTCCATTTTATATTTTTTTAATTACGAAAGAAGGTTCTAAGTATGGAGAGACAATTGCATTTATAATATAGTTATCCCAACTAACTCTATAAACGCCATTTGAAACTAAAGGAACTCTTGTTCTCTTAGAGATTCCTTCTAAAAGAGAGTTTATCTCTTCTACAGATAACTTTATCGAAGTTAATCTTTTAGTATTCCCTATAAAAACAAATAATGGTTTATTTGGACCTGGACATTCTATCATAGTTACATTTGGATCTTTTATTATAGGAGTTAACTTGCCATAAAAAGGAGGATTCCTAAGAAGGTCAAAAGGTACATTATTCTTTTGCTGAAAAAAATTCTTTGGTTGTGTAATAATTTCTTGATAAACTTTTGGTTTTTCTAAGTTTTTATTATCTCTATTAGAATGTAAGAGGCTCTCTTGAAAATCTTCTAGAGAAGAGACTTTTTCTTCTGGTTTTTTTTCTTTTTCTTGAAGTTGAAAATTTTTCTTTGGAGAATCGCTTATTATTTTTAAAGGAATTTTTTTATGAAAATCAAGTATAATTGGTATCTCTAACTTATTCTTTGTTGTTACTGTAGGTATAATCGAGGTATCTATTACTTCTTTTTCTTTCTTTTTAAATTTTTCATAATGAACTTCTCGAATCAAATTAAAAACTATAAATTTTGTAATAGGAGATAAATGGGCATTCTTCATTCTGGTTTAGGTAAGGGTTTAGGCGTAAAAGGAATTTTATCTTTTTCAGTTATTTTTTCCTCTTTTTTTCTTAAATTGTCTTCTAGAAGAAGTAACCCTTCTGCTATTGCTTTATTCTGTTCAATAAGATAGTTTATTCTTTGAATTAAATCATTATTTTCGTCGAGGTTCTTATTTTTCTCTAAATATGTTTTAGCAGATAATTCTAAAACTTCTAACAAAGAAGAAATATTTTGAGAAAGAGATTCAAATTTTATAGATAGATTAGTCATTGCTTTTTGTAAACCTACGAAATTTTCAACGAGTATTTGAACTACTTCTTCAGAGGAGGTACTAGAAGATTTCTTTTTTTTTGTATTCATAAAGTTAATTATTCTTCTTTATTTAAAAAACTTTGCTCGTTAATAAATTTAACAATTTAAAAGAAAATAATCAGATTTTTTAAAATTAGAAGAACCAAATAACCTTATTAAAATTTTTAATAAAGTTCTATGGTAGTAGTAAGATAGCATAACTAAAATTAAGAATAAATTAAAAAGAGATGCAGGATTTATAGAAATGTTTAAAAAATTTAATTGGGTAAAGAAAATATATGAAAATAGAAATTAATATCGAAAAAAATCATTTGATCATTATTGTACTTTTCATCTTCTTAGTAAGTTCTTTTTTTGTTTATGCCTATAACTCTGGAGTTAATCGAGGAAATCCTCAAAAAATGGGACATTCTGTCGACGAAATAGATTGGAGTAAACAAATACAAGGCAACTTAAATGTTTCTGGAACAATAAATGCAAATAGAATTTGTATAGGAAGTACTTGTAAAGATTCTTTAGATTCTTCTTTAAATGAGAGAATTATTCCAAAGGGGAATCTTTATGGCTACTCTTGTGGCGAAGCTTACAAATTTAATATTTTTATACAAGAGTTTAAAGGAATAATTTATCAAGGAGAAAACCTAAGCGAAGTTTGGGCAGGCCATTTTAATATTAGAGAAGGATTTCATTGTTATATCCTCTATGATAGAGTAAGAAAGTCTATTTCTTGTATCACGGTGTGCATAGACACTCCATACCCTGGATGCTGGCCATATGATAATTATCCTCTCTGTCCTGAAATAGTTAAGTACATATAAATTTCAAATACAAAAAGTATCAACGAAGATCAATTCAGTTGATATCTAATAAAAGATTCGCTAGGGTATTATAGAAAAACTCTTTAGGGTAATTCGAGAAAAAAATAAAAAATTAGAGATCGAGTGTATTTAATAATTTGATTATATCTAAACAAAATTATGTCTATAAACGGATTGATAATCTTTTATTTTTCGTCGAAAAAAAGAAAGATTTAAATAGTTGTATGTATATAAAATCTAAAAAGGAGGTAGAAAATGGGAAAAATAATAATAAAAAATGCCGTTCAAAGAAAACCTGGCTATCTTTATTATGTAGACGCCAAAGGCAATGTATGCGAAGCAGAAATGGCTAGAGGCGGCAAAAAGAAAAAAAAGAAAAAGTAAAAATCTTATTTGTTTTAATTTTTATTTTTATATTTTTTTAATAAAATTTATTAATTCTTTTTTTATACTTCTATTATGAAAAAAGCTAGTTGGATGATTGAAGAGATTGCGAAGATGATTCTGGCAGTAATAGGAATTGTCCTTTTAATCTTTTTAATTATAAAGCTAATAGGGATTTTTATAAACTCACATGAATATGAACAAGCCAAAGTTATGATGAAAAAAATAGAAGAATTGTCGAAGAGCGAAGAAGGCGTAAAATATTTTCTTTATGAGTCTCCTAAAAAGTGGTCAATTATAAAAATAGACGATAAAACGAATAAACTTTGTATATGTCCTCTCAATATAGAGTGGTACAAAAAGATTTTTTATAAAAAAGAAAGCATAAAAGAAGATGCTAAAAGAAAATGCGTTAGTGAAGGAGTGTGCACAAATCTTGATAAGAAAGTAACTATGTTAAATACGATTTGTTTTGATAAGATAGAAGATTGTTTTACAATAGAAAAAGTTCCTGAAATGATAATCCTTGGAGTTAAAAAAGAAGAGATTACTTTTTTTCCAGCAAGTTATTATAAAAATTTAGATGAAAAGACAATTGAGCTGTCTCGCTTTTGTTTAGAGTTGGGATTTTCTGGAATTATTGCGAAAGAAAGTGAACTGTTTTTATCTCAAAAAAATTTTCAGAGTATAAAAGGGATACAAGTTTTAGATGAAGAAATAAAGGTAGTTCCTTTAGAAAAAAAAGAAATTATAAAAATGAAAACTAAAGAAGTTATA
The DNA here is from genome assembly GCA_038891175.1 of Candidatus Pacearchaeota archaeon. Classification (GTDB taxonomy): domain Archaea; phylum Nanobdellota; class Nanobdellia; order Pacearchaeales; family GW2011-AR1; genus CAKZRD01. Next base: position 345 of record JAWAET010000044.1, on the reverse strand, counting down.
ATAAAAAATACGGGAGAAGTAGCGACGAAAACAAAAGAAGGAGAGAAAGTCATAGGAGTTCTAGCAGAAGGTACTAAAGTTAGAATAAATGGGATAAAAGAAGGAATAATTGGAAAAGATATCATTCTTTTTAAAGGAGCAAAAGAAGAAAAGGTTGTCGCTTTATTTGGAAATTCTAAAGTGTTTCAATTAGTAAAAAAAAGCATAGATAAATATTTAGGTCCTGTAGGTGTAGTTACTACCTTCGGAGGAACAATATGTGATCTTTATTTATTAACAAAAGTAGGAAATGAAGCTTTCGAAGCAGAAACTCAATCTATAGAATCTGGAAAAATTGCTGATGAA
>JAWAET010000043.1:0-5624 GCA_038891175.1 Candidatus Pacearchaeota archaeon | reverse complement strand
ATATATTTCCAAAAGCTTAAAATACATAGAAAATAACTTTAAAGAAAAATGTGCGGATATCTTTTTTTACCTTTAGGAAATATTGAAAAAAAGAAGGGTTATAAAAAAAATAATTTCCGATCAATTAGAAAAAAATGACTTTGATTTATATGACTTCGAATTGCGGTATAAATTCTTGAAAGAAGAAAAAGTCAAATGGAAAATAAAATTGTCTCTTCAATTGAAACATTTTCTAATTATATGGAAGGCTTAGTTTTTCTTAATATGTTTTAACTCGAAAGAAGATAAAAGAGAAAAGATTATTGGAGCAATTTTATTTTATCCAAAAAATAAAAAAGAGATAAGAATAAGAGGTATAGCAATAGAAAAAAGTTTTAGAAGAAAAAAATTAGCAAGTAAACTAATAAGAAAAATAGAGGATAATGTAAAATAAAAAAAAGAAAAAATTACTGCTATAGTTCCATTAAAAAACAAAAAAGCAATAATATTCTTTTTAAAAAAACAATTTTTGATAGTTAGTTTTCTAGTAAGAAATAAAAGATTAATGTTTGAAAAAAGAATTAAGTATAATTCAAATAGAAAGAGTTAAACCTCTAAAAATCTCCTTATAACGTCTTTATTCCTAACCTCTGGATGAAATAAACAACAATAAATTTCTTTTTTCTTGTGCTTGACCGCTTTCTGAATTCCTCGGTTATAACAAAAAACTTCCCAATCTTTATCAAAAATTACAAAATTGTTATGAAGATACCAAACTTCTTTTTGCCCTTCTAAACCTAAAAAATTTTTTGAAAAGTTTTCTCTTAAAAGCCCTATTTCTGTTTTTTTCTTTATCTTACTTTTAAACAAAATTCCTAAAATTTGCATCCCTGCACAGATTCCTAAAATAGGCTTTTCAAAATTTTTTAAATAAAAAAATCTATCGAGATAATTAATAAAATCATTGTCCTTTAAAGAAGTGCCGCAAATAATTATTTTATCAGATTTTTTAAAATCTTTTTCTTCTATATCTCTATAATTTCTAACAAAAAAGTCGAAACCTTCTTCTTTTAATATATTTTTAATAGGTTCAACAAATTCAAACTCGTGTAATCTTTCCTTACAGGTCGAGACAATTAAAATTTTCATTCGAAAATACCTCTCCAACAGTTTCCTTCTCCTATAACTTTTTTTAATTTAACTTTTAATTCTTTCTTAAAAAGAGGACAATTCAAGACTAAGCTCTCAAACTCTCCTCCTTCGCCAGCAGGATTTATTTTAAATTTATCATGAAGTCTTTTTAGTTCTTTTATTGCCTGTTCATCTATCTCTCTTCCAACCCAAGAGCTATCAAAAGGATAAGCTGCGACAGCAGAAAAAATAATCTTAAAATGATTATTCAATAATTCGTCCAAGAGTTCAAATTGATTTTTTTGCCATAAAGGGTTAAAACACTCTATTTTAAGTTCATTACAAATTTTTTGTATTCTAGAAGATTGATAAATACTTTCAATAGCTCCTGTAACAATTCCTTCAATTTTGTATTTTTTAATTGCTTCTTTGATTATTTTTTTTAAATCTTCCAATTCTTTCTCTTTTAATCCTTTTGTTTTTCTCATAATTATAGGAAGACACATTAATTCTGATTGTTTTTTAACCAAATTGATTGCAGGCGTATGAAACATAAAGCTTTCTTTATTTTCAGAGATAAGAGAGATTAAGCAAGAAATTTCATAACCTTCTTTTTTTGCAATAAATGTTGCATACGTCGAATCCTTTCCTCCTGAAAATAAAACACCTAATTTCATAAAAAAATTAAATAAAGAAAGTTTAAAAAGGATATGAAAATTTAAAATTACAAATATCTCTCTAAAATAAAAAAAGATAAATGCAGATTAACAAATTGTTTTTTTATAAAAAAACTTTTTAATTTTACAAAGAAAATCGAGAAAAAAATTTGAAGAAGAGTTAATTTCGCAAATTCCTTTTATACAAGAATTACTTTCGCACTCAAAATCGTTCTTACAATTCTCTTTAAACTTCTTTTGAGGTTTAAATAAACCGTCGAAGTCACAATAAAAAGAGGCATCTTCTGGAATAAAAAAAGAGTCTCCTTCACTTAAATAAAAATCAAAATCTTCTAAAGAAATTAAAGCCTTCTTTTGAAAACTTTCAGATGAAAAATAGAGTACGTTTTTTAGAAAAAGAGACTTCCCCTCATAGAGATTATATTTTTTTCTTTCTTCTAACTCAAAAGTTTCATCATTTAACAAAAGAGTTATTTCTGAAGGATTAACTTTCAAAAGTTTAAAGTAAAGAGGCCTATTTTTGATTTTTATTATTTCTCCCACAGAAATACATTTATTATTGCTATCAAAAAATTTTGGAACGATGCAACCTTCACAAGAAGAAGGAGTGCAATTGATAAAAGTAACCTCTTCACTTTCTAAACTAGAAATAGATTTTTTACATATTTTTTTCTGTTTGCCATTTAAAGGACAAAAAGGAGGATCAAAAAAACAAAAGAAAGAAGAAACTTTTATCTCTTTATTAAAAGTCGAAGGACAAAAAAACAATACTTTCTTTAAGAAATCTTCGAAAAAGAGATCATTAGAAAAATTAGAATTAAAAGAAAAGTTCTCTAAAGAGGAAGGAATGTCTTGACTAAGGTCGTAAGATGAAAAGTTACAGAGAGAATCTTTACAAAAGAAAATATGGATTTTGAAAAGAGTATCTTCGGATAGCCATAAAAAGAGCTTTGATTCTCCTTCGTTTAAAAAAGAAGGATTTTTACAAAGAAAAACAAATTTTGTTGATTCGCCAAAAGAGAGTTTTCTCTGCTCGCACAATCCTTTTTCTAAAAGAAGAAAAATAGAGTCGTTAAATTCTTCAAAAGATTTTTGTAAAGAAGAAAAAAATAATAAAAAAGAGAGATTAGACGAATTATCAAATACTTTAAAGTAGAGAGAATAATTTTTTAAATTAGAAAAGTTGCTAAAAAGAAGATTGAAGGAATAATTATTAAAAAAGAAAGAAGGTTTTTGTAAAAAAAAAGAAAAGAGGTTATCACAATTAAAAAAAGAATCTTCCTCGAAAAAAAGAGTAAGCTCTTTATCTTCACAAGAAGAAAAGAGATTATAAACAGACGCTCCTTCTTCAAAAAGAACTTTATTTTTAAGAGAAAAAGATAAAAAGTTAAAAGAAAAATTTTCAGGATAAAAAAAAGAGAGAGTTACTCCTTCTTTTGAACAATTAAGAATTTCAAAAGAGAATCTTTTTTTATCGGAAGTACAAGAATAAATTTTATTAAAAGAAAAATTTGAAATTTTACATTTTTTATCTTTAATTTCGGAAGAATTAATATTTTCATTCGGAAAAAAAGGAGGATTCTCTTTAACAAAAGAGTCTTCTTTATGGAAGAGAAGGTCTCTTCCTTCGCCTCTGTTATATAAATAATAAACCTCTTGAGAAGAAAGAGATCTGTTCCACACTAAAATTTCATCTAAAAATCCTTCAAACTTATAATTAAGAAATTCTGCTGTTCCTATATAAAAAGGAAGGTCTTTATTCTCAGAAAAGAGATCTGTAATAAAAATAAGCTCTCCATCTAAGTAAACTCTTGCATTAAGAGAAGACTCTGAAAAGAAAATATTCTCGAAAGTGAGGCCCAATAAATGCCAATTATTATCATTTATAGATTTATCAATTTTCTTCCAAACTCTAACATTTTTATTGTAATCCCAAAAAGAAATGGAAGGACTTTTATTAAACAAGAAAAGACCAAAAGAATTCTTTATTGAAAAAAGAGATTCATAACCGCTTAAGCCAGAAGTTTTGACCCAAAGAAAAATGCTCCCTTCATTTAAATTAAAAAAAGAATTATTTTTAAAATAAAGAAAAGATTTTCCATCTAAATGAATTCCTTTTCCAAGTTTTCCTTCAGAAACATCACAAATTTTAGAAGGAGAGTAACAAAAAGCATCGTTGTTATTTAAAGAAGAATCTTTAGTTACATTTTCTTGAGTATTCTCAAAATTAAGATAAAGAATCAATCCTTCTTGAATAGGTTTTTCTAAGGAGTAAGAAAAATTTAAAAGAGTAATTGCTAAAAAAATAAAAAATATCTTTTTCATAAAAGAAAAAATTAATTTAATTTTAAAAAGATTTCCAAAAAAACTAAGAAGAATTACACTTGCAATTTTTTATTTTTTCTTTAAGAAAAAATCACTTACACAACAAGGAAAAGTAACAGAGAAAAAAATAGAAGGAATAGAAACAAAAATAAAAAAAAGATTGATTTTACTAACGAATATAAAAAGATAAAGAGTGCTAGAAAAAACTGATATGAGAACGTGAAGAAAATGAGAAAGATGAGTTAACCTAAAAAGAATACCAAAAAGAGCACCAAGAAAAGAAGAAAAAAAAACCAAGAAAGAATTCTCTAAGAGAGGAAGATGAAATACGGGATTAAATCCAAAAAGAAAAGCGCTTAAAAAAGGAAAAAAAATATCGCTAAGAGTACCAAAAATTAAAGAAGAAGAAACTCCTACAAATAAAGCAAAAAAAAGATTCTTTTTATATTTAAAAAAAATAGCAGAAGAAGTAATTGAAGAAAAGAAAATATGAATAAAATGAAAGTAATCAAACATTTCTGGAGAAAAAGAATAAAAGTTTTTAATTAAAAAGGAGAAAAGAATAGCTAAAAAAGTAGCAATAAAAGTAAAGGGGAAGTGATGTTTTAGCTCGTGAAAAAGATCTTTTATTCTAAATTTCATAAAAAAATCTTTTAAAAGGAGTTTTTAAGTGTTATGAAAACTAATGAGAAAGCTTTCTACATCTTAAAAGTTCTCTTAAAAAAATTTAAAAAAAACAAGAAATAAATTAAAAGATGAAAGAAGAAATCATAGAAAGAATAATAAATCATTTTTTTTATAGTTATTCTCCTCTTTTAGCTTTTCTCGGAGGGCTTTTTTTAGGGGAAACACTTATTTTTTTAGGAATGCTCTCGGCAGCAGGAAAAATAAATTTTCTGCAATTGTTTATTTTTGCTTTTTTAGGAGGAGTAATTCATGATAGTTTGTTCTTTCTTTTTACAAAAACAAAATACGGAAATGTAATAAAAAAAATGATAAGAGTAAATAAAAAACAAAAAGGGATAATTTTTTCTTTAGAGAAATTAACAAAAAATAACTTTTTTGTTCCTTTTTTTCTTTCAAAATTTATTTATGGAGTAAGAGAATTTATGCTGTTTTATTTTGCGACGAAAGAAAAGAGTTATAAAAAATTTTTTTTAATAGACTTCTTTGCAGAAGGAATCTGGTTATTTATGTTGTGTAGTTGTGGTTGGTTGGCTGGAAAAGGATTTATAATTTTTTTAAAATTCTTAAAAGGAATAGAGAAAATTTTATTATTTATTTTTTTGAGTATTTTGGTTTACTTATTTTTAAAAAAAGAGATTCTTAAAATTTACTCTTATTTAAAAAAGAAATTCTTAACATAATTAAATCGAAAAACATTTTAAAAGAATCAGAAAAAATGTTTATTTTACTTCCTTTTCTATCGAACCAAATAGTCGGTAAGTTTTTAATCTTAAAATTGAATTTATTGAGAAGAAATAAAAGCTCAACATCGAAGATATATCCTTT
>JAWAET010000042.1:0-5756 GCA_038891175.1 Candidatus Pacearchaeota archaeon | reverse complement strand
TTCCAGCAGAAGTTAAGACTCTAAATGCTCTACCTCTATTTGCAGGTTTAGTATTAAAAGAGAGCTCTTTATCACTTTTTATTGAAGTAGAACTTCTATCTGCTAAAATAACTTCATAATAATAATATTTTCCATCTTTTCCTACCCAATAAGAATTAATCACTTCGCAATTTTTGTATTTTCTTGCTGCTCTCTGTTCAGCAATTTCTTTGTAATTCATAGTGAGATTTAATCTTGTATGCATTCTTTTCGATCTTCTTCCTTTTTTAGGACGAGGCCTCTTGTGTCCTCCTCTTATTACTCTTACTCTTACGACGAGAATTCCTTGTTTTGCTTTATAACCTAGAGCATGAGCTCTATCTAACCTTAAAGGATACTCCACTCTAACAATCGAATTCTCTTTTCTCCACTCTTTCATTCTTTCTCTTAAAACCTTTTCATCAGGTTTTTTCCACGCTTCTCTTAAATATTTTGCAACTCCCATTTTATTTCTTTAAAGCCATCCTCCTTGGTTGAACTTTTTCTTTGTGTGCTCCTTTTATTTCATGTCTAGCTTTTTTAGCTTCTTCTTCTTGTTTCTTCAGATTGCTTTCAATTGTCGCAGCTTCTTTTTCTTTTTCTTCTTTCTTTTCTTTTTCGCTTTCTTTTTCTTCTTTTTTAGCTTCTTTTTTTTCTTCAACTTTCTTTTGTTGTTTAAACCTCTCTTCTTTCTCTTTTTTGAATTTTATCACTTCAGGAATTTCAGCAAGTTCTGCATATACTACTCCTTCTATTTTCTTTGCTTTAACCTTTATTTTCGTAAGAGGTTTTTTTATACCTCTATGCCAAATTTCTTCATTAAGATATTTATCTATTTTTACTTTTTTTATATCTCTTTTTTCAACTTTCATATGCTTTGCCAAGAATTCTTTTATAGCTCTTAATGCTTTTTTAGCTCTTCTATACCTTGGAACTTTTAGTATTTCTTTTCTTACATTAATAATATATTCTCTCTCTAATTCTACTTTTTTTTCTTCAGCCATTTTATCCTAAATAATCTTTTTTAATTCTTTTTGGTTTTATATTTAACTTTCTTACTCTCCAATTTCTTTTAATATGAGTTATAGCCGAAGGATGGATTTTTTTTCCAATTCCAAATTTCTTTAAAACCGCCCAGAATGGTGCCCATCTTGTTTGTTTTTTTGCTTTCTCTAGATGTCTCTTCTTACTTTTTTCATTGTGTTTCATTACCATTTTTTTCCTCTACTTTTATTGAATCTAAAAAATCTTTTCCTTTTTTAGTTAACCTTCTGCCGAATTGATTTTTTGATACTTTTTCTACAAAGCCTGCTTTTTCTGCTTGTTGTAATATTGTTCTTATTATTTTTCCAGAAGCTTTCTTGAATTTCGATGGTCTGACTCCTCTTTTCTTTTTCGAACCATAAATTTTTCTTAGTTTTCCTACACCTAAAACTCCTTTTATATAAATCTGTCTTAAAATGGATGCACTTCTTTTATACCAAAAATCTTCTTCTAAAGGAGGTCTTTGTTTTGAACAACCTGTTTTTACGTAAAAAGCCCATTCTGGAGGAGAAAACTCTGGAATTTTTTTTAGAGCTTCCGCTAATGCTAAATTATATTTTTGCGGATGCTTGCTAAATATTTCTTTTGACATCTTAATATCGGGCGCATCTTTCGATGCTAAATTGTCCTCGAAGGACATTAGACCCAAAAAACAATAAAATTCTTCCTTTTTAAACTTTTGTTTTTATATTTATTCGTATAAACTTTATGACAGGTTAATAACCTAAAAATTTTTATCTTAAATAATTTTCAGCAGGATTAGACTTCTTTTTTATAAGAAGAATTTTTTAAATTGCTTTTTTTATTTTTTCTCTTAGAATCAACCAGTTCTTTATTTCTATAACAAACAGTTCTGTCATTCTCAGGAAAATTCTCTTAAACTATGTTTAGGAGTAATTCAGAATTCGGCGTCTCCCGACAATTCGCCACGGATTGAGGCGGGTTGCTTAAATAAAAAAGTTACTAATTCTAAGAAGCAATATTTATAGATATCTTCATCTTTTGTGACTTATGCTTGGTCTTTATTGTGCTAATAAAGATAAGACTATATCTTACAGAGGAAATAAAATATTTAAGCCTATTAAGAATGTTCTTGAATTTGATATTCCTATTGATGAAATTAAAAACAGAGTTGAGTCTTTGAAAAATAATGATATGTGGTTTCATCTGTCTAAAATAAACCATTCTATAAATAAATCTGCTAATGAATTTTTTGATAAACAAGGAGCATTATTTGTAAATCTACCTCTTACAACGAGAATGATTTCTTCTCCCGGTGCAGTTTACGGAAAGTATAAACTTAATTACACAACAGATACTTGCCCAATAACTTTAAAATGGTTTGACTTACAAAAAAAAGTTTTTTTATCAGAATCTTCTCAAATTTATTTAGAATTAGCTTTACTTCAAAAAGATATCGATAAGGTGTATGCTATCTATAATTCTTTTAGGAAAGAAAGAGCAGATGCTACACATTTATCAGAATTTCATCATATAGAATTTGAAGGAAAAATTAGTTTTTTTGAGTATATTCATAAAACAATCAAATTATCTTCTTTTACTTGGGATATTTCGTAGGAAAAAAACACTATCAAAATGAGCTAAGGAAAGGTAAGATAATTTCTCCTTATTTAAATTAACTAACTCCTTCTTCTAAAAATTTGAAAATATTTTTCTCGGAATTAATCTCAACTTGTATCCCAAGAGGTATGGTTATTTGAGGATCAGTATGACCTATGTCTACATTAAATAAGATTGGGAAATTATAATCTTTTGTTCTTTCGATTAATTTTTTCTTTAACATAAAAGTCTCATTATCACTATATCTATAAGGCCTACCAAAAATAAGTCCTTTTATTTGTTTGTAAACACCTAGAACTTCTAATTGTTCTAAATAAAAATCTACATAAGGGAGAGGTTCTCCATGGTCAAATTTCTGACCCTCAGGTATCTCTAAGAACAAAATTCTATTTTTGTAATCAGGCCAATATTTTGTTCCCGCTAAATGAATAATTGAAGACAAACAGCCCCCCAAAATTTGTCCTTTTGCTTTTCCTTCTCTTAACCATTCAAATCCTTTATTTTTCTTTAATTTTCTAGCTCTTTTAAGATCTTCTTTTTTACTCCAATCTGGTATTTCTTCTGTCCATTTTTTAGAAGGTCTGACTATACCTATTTTTCCTTTTTTTACTGCTTTATTAAAATACTCTATCGTGTATTCTTGTGGTTGAGGATACTCTCCGAATTGAGTCATCGCACAAGGACCATAGAAAGAGATTAAACTACATTGAGTATAAAACGCATAATGCAAAATAGAGATATCCGAATAACCGCAAAATATTTTAGGATTACTTTTTATTTTTTTGTAATCTAGATATTTTAAAGTTTGTAGTGCTACAGTTCCTCCAATTGAAGTGATTATTGCTTTTACTTCTTTATCTAAAAAAGCCGCCATTATGTCCTTAGCTCTTTCTTCTGCTGAAGCAGACTCCCAACCATTATCCTTACGTGTTGATGGAAATTCTTTAACTTTATATCCTTGAGATTTAAAAAAATCTACTGCTCTATTAATTCGATGAGGATAACGACCCGCTAGACCTGATGAAGGAGAAATTATAGCAATACAATCAAATTTTTTTAATTTAGATGGTTTAATTAAATCCATAATATTTTTATAACTTCTTTGTTTAAAAAACTTCTTTTTTCCAATACATTAAATGTTTAATTTTACTCAATCCTTCTTTATTTTATAAAAAATCGTGGCGTCCCGCTAACGCATAATTCCGAACTCAAAATTTCTGAAAGAAATTTTGCTATGCCCTATTGGCTTTCACTTCGTTCGGAGCGTTGAATAGCGATTAAGAGGGAAAATCTTTGCAGAATTTTTCCCAAATTTTGCTCACGAGGAAACCTCGCTAGGAGTGCTTCGCCTCGACTCGGTTTCAGCTCTGTTCGCAAAACTTTTGTTAATGCCGACGTTATGTGCAATCGGACTAAAGCAGGTAAAGAGAAAAATTAAATTCCAAAAATTTATATAGTTTTAGTTAATAATTAAATTATTATGCCAAAAACAGATATCTCAGTAAGAGAACTTGTTGATAAAGTCCAACGCGGAGAATTAAGACTCCCGGAAATGCAAAGGAGATATGTTTGGCCCGCAACTCGTGTGAGAGATCTTTTAGATTCTCTTTATAGGGGCTATCCTTCTGGAACTATTTTAGTTTGGGAAACTGATGAAGATATTGAGAGTAGAGAATTAGCAATCAAATCAAATAAAAGCCCAACAACTTCACAAAAGTTACTTTTATTAGATGGTCAACAAAGAATAACTTCTCTTTCAGCAATTTTGTCTGGTGAACCTGTTCAAGTTAGAAACCGTAAAAGACCTATTGAAATTTTGTTTAATCTTGAACACCCTGAAGGTCCACCAACTGAAATTACAGAAGTAGATGAAGAAGATGTTCTTGAAAAGTTTCAAGAAATTGAAGATGAAGAAACTGCTGAAAGAGATATACAAGAAGAAATGAAAAAGAGGACTTTTGTTGTTTCAAACAAAGCTTTAAAAAATAATCCTCTGTGGGTTTCCGTATCTGATATTTTCAAAAAGACTGATAGTCAAATACTCAAATCAATAGGCATTAGTTCCGAAGACGAAAGATGGGACAAATATTCGGAGAGGCTACAGCGTGTAAGAAAAATCGCAGATTATTCTTATGTAATGCAGGTTTTGGATAAAAATATGTCTTACGAAGAAGTAACTGAGATATTTGTTCGTGTTAATTCTCTAGGTATAAAATTAAGAAGTTCTGATTTGGCTCTTGCACAAATTACTTCGAGATGGAAAGGTTTCATGAATGAAATTGAAACATTTGCAGAAGAATTTGGCGATGATGAAGATTATATTATTGAAACAGGTTTACCTGTCCGTTTAATGATCGTTTTTGCCACTAAACAGAGCAGATTTAAAACTGTTGGAAAAATAGGAAAAGAAAAATTGGAGGAATCTTGGGAACTCGCAAAGAAGGGATTAAGATTTGCTGTCAACTTCTTAAGAAGCAACGCAAAAATAGACAATCTTTCTTATATTTCTTCTCCATCCTTACTTATACCTATTGCCGTTTATGCAACAAATAATAACGAAAAACTCTCACCCGAAGAAGAAAAAAAATTATTGAGATGGTTTTATCTTGCTCATATGAGGGGACATTATAGTATGGGCTCATCAGAATCGATTCTTGATTTAGATTTATCAACATTGTTCAAAACCAATAATCTTGAAGAATTGATAAACCAATTACAGCTTCATGTGAAGAAGTTCAACATAGATACCGAGGATATTATGCATAAAGGGATAAGAAGTCCATTTTTCTCTATGATGTATTTTGTTCTAAAGCAAAAAGGAGCTAAAGATTGGTGGACAGGTTTATCATTATCAGATAAACATTTAGGTAAGTCCCATTCATTACAATATCATCATATTTTTCCTAAGTCATTATTGAAAAAAGATTTTGATAAAAAAGAAATCAACGAAATATCAAACCTTGCATTTATAAGTGGTAAAACTAATCGTCATATTACAAATAAAGAGCCAAAGATATATTTTGAAGAAATAATAAAAAAGAGAGGACAAGATGCTTTAATCTCTCAACTTATCCCCTTAGATAAGGATTATTGGGAAATCTCAAATTATAAAA
>JAWAET010000041.1:0-5851 GCA_038891175.1 Candidatus Pacearchaeota archaeon | reverse complement strand
AGGTAATTTTTGATTTTTAGCTATTCTCTTAAGTTGAAAAGTAAACTCATATCTTAAAGCAAGATTTCTCTCTCCTCTATCTTTTAATCTAAAAATGTCTCTTACTGCTTCATCATCAAAATTATCTCCTTTGACAAAGTCTTCATACTCTATAAGAGGAGTCTCTGCTGGTTCAAAGCCATATTTTTTGAAATTTTTTTTTATTAAATCTATTATTTTTTCTCTTTTTTTTGCTTCTTCTCCTAAAAAATCACGAAAACCCTTAACTATTTCCATTCTTTACTATTTATAAACTACAATTTAATAATCTTTTGTTTGTGTATTTTGAAAAAAAGAATTTATCTTTAAAATTATCAAAAGGAAAAGCATAATTAAAAAATAAGTTCATCGAGTATAAAGAATTTTCATTTTGAAAGAAGTTAGTAAAAGAGGATTCTCCGAAAGATAAAAAATTTAAACGAGATTACTTAAATAAATTTGAAAAAAGATTATAGAGAGTTACTTTTTTAACTCTTTAAAATAAAAAAATTCTTTATTGTAAAAACCACAATCTTTTTTAAAAAAATTTAGAAAAAAATTAAAAAAATACAATAAGTTGTATTCAAAAAAATAACATCTAAAAGTAGTAAAATTTAGAAAGATTTATAAAGATAAAAAACAGTAATTTTTTATAAATAAAAAGAGGGCTGAAAGGAGGTAAAAAAGAATTATGAAAATTAAAAGATATTTATTGTATTTTTTATTTCTGTTCTCAATAACAGGAGTTCTCGCTTTACAACCTTTTGGTGTAACAAATCTGACAGTTGTAAATAGCACTAGGTCAACACCCCATAATCCGTCAAATCATTCTGCAATTGCAGGAAATGTAACTGAATTGCTATTGAACGGTTATACAATAACACAAGCATGGCAAGGTTATTATGGAAATGTCACAGGTACAATACATTTAGCAGATGCTGCAAACAATGTAATGTACAATTGGTCTAATATGAATCCCCAAGGAGAAGTTTATGCTTCTGTTGCAAACAACATTGATTGGTCCCAAATAGAATGTTTTAATTGGACAGAAAATGGAGTTGCATTAGAAACAAATTATGGAATAGAACAAGATGATGTTGATGGAGTAAATGAAACTTTTAAAGATAGCAATGATCACACAGAGTTTTATGTTGCAAACAAGAAGTTTAGTGAAGGAGAATGCATGGCTGTATTCTTGTTTGAAAATGGACAAAGCGTAAATCAAAGATTCCAAGAAGTATTGTTAAGCTCCGGTTCAAATGTTGTTTTTGCATCACTATTGGAGAGAGATAGAATCGGCTTTGATAATAGACCTCATGACTTCCAAATGATTGTATTAGAAGACGGACATAAGGACAATATAGCAACAACAACATATTACTTTTGGGTGGAACTAGATTAAAAATATAAATTTTTCTTTTTTTTATTAAATTCTCTTTTATTTTTTTAATTATTATTTATTTTTTTATCTAGAAATGTTTAACACCGAGAAGAAACAGGTATTCTCTTAAGATAAGAAAGAAACTCTTAAATGAAAATGTAATAAAAGTTTATTAAGAGAGATAAAACTAATAAAGTTTTTTAATGAGGTCCTTCTTAAAAAAGAATGAATAAAAAGTATTTATTAGGAATAGAAAGCACAGCACATACTTTTGGAATCTCGATTATTGATGAAAATTTTAAAATATTGTGTAATCTTAAAGATTCTTTCACGACGGAAAGAGGAGGAATGATCCCTACGGAAGTAGCTAACCATCATCAAGAAGTCAAGGAAAGATTATATAAAGAAGCTGTAGAAATAGCAAATATTGACGAAAAAGAAATTTTCGCTGTTGCGATTTCTGATTCTCCTGGATTAGCTCCTTGTTTAAAAGTAGGGCTTGATTTTGCAAAAAGTCTTTGTCACAAATTAAAAATTCCTCTTGTAGGAGTAAATCATTGCATCGCTCATTTAGAGATAGGGGAGATAAGTGGAGCAAGAGATCCTGTCCTTCTTTATGTTTCTGGAGCGAACACTCAGATAATCTCGTATGAAGGAAAGAAGTATAGGATTTTTGGAGAAACGTTAGATTTAGGTATAGGTAACTTTATTGATAGTTTTGCGAGAGAAGCAGGAATAGGTTTCCCCGCAGGACCAAAAATAGAAGAAATAGCAAAGAAAGGAAAAAAACTAATTTTGTTACCTTATTCTATTAAAGGAATGGATGTTTCTTTTTCAGGAATTCTAACTAAATTAAAAAATTTATTAAAAGAAGGAGAGAAGATTGAAGATTTGGCTTACTCTCTTCAAGAGATTTCATTTGCGATGATTGTTGAAGCAACAGAAAGAGCTTTAGCACATTTACAAAAAAAAGAACTTCTTTTGGGAGGCGGAGTTGCTTGTAACAAACGTTTACAAGAGATGTGTAGAATTATGTGTGAAGAGAGAGGAGTTAAATTTTTTTGTCCTGAAAAACAATATCTAGTAGATAATGCTGCTATGATTGCTTACTTAGGTTTAAAGATGTTTAATGCTGGAGCTTATTATAAATATGAAGATATAGAAAAAGCAGATTTTAATCCGAAAAAAAGAACAGACATGGTAGAAGTTCTTTGGAAAGAGTAGTTATAAAATTTTTTTGTTTAACAATCTTTAAAAACTTCTTTTATTTAAAAAGATAAAAGAGGAAAATGGAAAAAGATTCTAGAGAGTTAATTGAAAAATATTCTTCTAAGTTAGAAAATGAAATTAGAGGATTTAATCGCAAATATAGCTCCTCTTATATTAATTTCAAAGAAAGTTTTATTCCAAAATTAAGTTTTTACGAAAAAATGTGTAATTATTGGGGAAAAATAATAAAACTAAAAATCTCTAAAAAAGACGAAGAGAGATTAAGAAAAGTAATAGAATCTGCAAGATTAAGTATAGAACCTTATGAAGTAGTATCTCTCGCTTTTTTTGTATTCTTTATCTCATTTTTTTTTGGTTTATTGTTATTATTAACATATTGGTTTTTCTTTACTTCTTCTGGAGTAAATGATTTTCCATTCGGCCTACTTATTTTAAATACTGTCGGGTCCTTGTTTCTTTTTTATATAGTTTACAACATTCCTGAGAGAAAAGCAATAGCATGGAGACTTAAAGCAAGTAGTCAAATGGTTCCTGCAATTCTTTATATAGTCATATATATGAAGAATACTTCTAACTTAGAAAAGGCGATAGCTTTTGCTGCAGAACATTTGGATCCTCCTTTATCTCTTGATTTTAAGAAAATCTTCTGGGATGTAGAAATTGGAAAATATTCGACAGTTAAGCAGAGTTTAGATGACTACTTAGAAAAGACGTGGAGAGGGTACTCCTTAGAATTTATAGAAGCATTCCAACTCATAGAATCTAGTCTTTTCGAACCTTCAGAAGAAAGAAGAATTGCTTTTTTAGAAAGAGCTCTTCAAGTAATCCTTGATGGAGTTTACGATAAAATGTTAAAATACACTCACGAAGTTAAATCTCCATTAACAAATATATACATGTTAGGAATAGTACTACCCACACTCTCTTTAGCAATTTTCCCGTTAGCTTCTGCAATGTTGCAAGGAGCAATAAAACCAACACACCTAATTTTCCTCTTTAATATAATTATTCCTTTAATTGTAATGTATCTCACATGGAACATAATTAGTTTAAGACCTGGAGGATACGGAAATAAGTCATATCTTGAAAAAAATCCTCTATATCCAAAATATAAAGATAAAAAAGTCTACTTAAAAGCTTTCTTAATCTCTTTTCCTTTTTTTCTCATAGGAACTATTCCAATAATATGGATGTATACTGATATATACAAGCAATTTGGTTTTGCAACTAAAGATATTATTATAAAAAATTTCTTTTTTTTCAATGATGTTGCTCTTTTTGGTTTTATTTCTGAAAACGAAGTAATTAAAGGACCTTTCGGTGTTGTTAGCACTCTTCTTTCTCTATTTATACCTTTTTCTTTCTCTTTATTTTTTATTATATCTTTTAAATTAAAAACAAAAGAATTAATAAAAGAGAGAGATAAGTATAAAGAAGTAGAAGAGAGTTTTACTTCTTCTCTTTTTCAATTAGGAAATAGATTAGGAGATGGAATGCCTGCAGAAATTGCTTTTTCTAAAGTTGCTGAAACAACGAGAGGAAGTGCGAGCGAGGGTTTTTTTAAATTAATTTCTCAAAATATTCATCAGTTAGGAATGTCTGTGCAAGACGCAATTTTTAATAGAGAGAGAGGTGCAATCGTCTTCTTTCCTTCCAGTTTTATTGCAATTTCTATGAAAATTTTAGTTGAATCAATAAAGAAAGGTTCACAGATAGCTGCAAAAAGTCTTTTTTCAATCTCAGAGTATGTAAAAAATATTCAAAAAATAGAGAACAGAATGAAGGACTTGTTAGCAGAAATTATATCAGATATGAAATCTAACATGGTATTTTTAGCTCCCATGCTATCCGGAATCATCGTTGGATTATCAGCAATGATTACGACGATATTGGTGGGATTAAATTCTCTCTTATCAACACTTTCTTTAGGAAATACAGGAGAGGGTTCTTATCTTTCTCTAATTAATATTGTGAATATATTTAAAGTTAGTGAAATGATAGCTCCTTATTGGTTGCAAATTGTTATAGGAGTTTATTTAATTGAAGTAATATTCATCTTAAGTAGTACATTAGTATCCATAAAAGAAGGAGATGACGAGTTAGAAAGATTTCATGAAATAGCAAATAATTTAGAAAAAGGAATGCTCTTTTATATATTTATATCTGTTATCTCTGTAATAATATTATACATACTTGGAAACATTGTCTTAAGAAGCATAGGAGGAATTTAAAAAAATTAGTTAAATTTATTAAACAAATAAAAAAGCTTTTATAAGAAAAAAAATATTTAAGAAAATGATATTTAGAGATCCTTCTTTGTTTTCAACAGAAGTTATAAAATCTGGAGGAGAGAACATACTTTATATAAATTTTTTAGGAGCGAAGTTTATTCCTTCAATAGAGAATTCTCCAGAAGTTATGGCAAAAGTAATTGACATTCTTTCTCAAAATCCTGACATAACTAGAATGGTTTTTGTTCATACGAAAAATTACTCTTTCTCACAAGATCAAGTAAACATGCTCCTAGAAATCTCTAATTTTTATGATTACCTATTCAATAAAGAGAGAATTCTTTCTAGTGAAAAAGTTTCTCTATTTAAAGATCCGAATACTTCATTCTCTTTTCTTTTTAATTTCTTAGTTGTTTTATTAAAACAAGATCCTGTGCTTGCTTACAAATCTCTAAAAGAAGAGATAATGAGGATGGAAAAGTTTGACAAAGGATATTCTTTATTTTTAGAGTCAATTCTAAATAAATTTAAAGACCTTTCTTTAATAAAACTCGCAGAAGAATATTTATCAAAAGAACCTTTATTAGGGAGGAAGATTTATTCAAAGATATTTAAACCAGATGTTACTCCAAATTTTATTTTTACAAGATTAATTTCAAGAATACCTGAAGAAGGAGAAATAGTGGAAGAGTACAAAATAGGAGACGGATTTGATGAAAGTGTTGTTTCTATAATTAAAGATAAAAAAAATGCTAGATTTATTTATCATTTGAAAGCACCAGAGTACTCTCTTAAAGAAAAATATCAATATCTCTTAGATTTAGCTAAAGAAGTACTAGGAGAGCACAAACCTTCAGGAGAAGAATTTAATGACTTTGAAAGAACAAGAAGAGTTTTTTTTAATGTAGCTAGAGACTTACTGAGAGATTTAGCTCAATCAAAAAAAATAGAAATTAGTTACAAAGATTTGGATTTGTTAGCTTCTATTTTA
>JAWAET010000040.1:0-5894 GCA_038891175.1 Candidatus Pacearchaeota archaeon | reverse complement strand
ACATAAATTTTCCAAAACAATTTTTTCTTTGTTTGTGCACTTTTCTTCTTCTGTGTAAATAAACTCAATTAGTTTAATACAACCATAATTTTTTGATTTTTTCCAAATACCCTTCTCTTTTTCTCTCCCTTCTTTTTCAGCATTTTTTAATTCTTCGTAGAATACGTCTTTTTTATAAACATATAAATTTCCTAATCCTTCTTTTAAGATTTCTTCATTAATATTTTTTCCTTCAAATAAAATATATCCCAATATTCTCCCGTATTTATCTTTTTCTTTATATTTTATTTTAACTATTTTATTTTCTAAACCTTTTAAATAAGAAATAGAATCTTTTGACATAAAACTATTTTTTTCTGGCGTGTTTATTCCAAGAAGCCTTATTTTCTCTCCTTCACTCGTTTCTATTGTATCTCCGTCTATTACTCTTTTTACAACTATCTCTTTTTCTAAGAAATTATCTTTGGTTTCTCCTATAAACAAAAAAGTATAACCACAAAAGCTCATAACAAAAAGAAAGAGAATTATTATTTTATTTTTCATATATTTTTTAGATTAGCAAGTTTTAAAAAGCTAGTTTTTTGTATAGTTTTATGTCAAAAGTAAGAATAAAACTACAAAGTGTAAATATTAACAGTTTAAACGAGGTAATTGAAAGTATAAAAAGTCTTGCTTCTAAAGCAGGAGTAATTGTTCATGGACCAATACCTCTTCCTACCAAAAGATTGAGAATAAAGACTAGAAAGAGTCCTTGTGGAAATGGTACGGAAACTTACGATGGCTTTGAAATGAGAATTCATAAGAGATTAATTGAGATGCCTTCAAACGATAAGATAATTCATAGCATCATGAAAATAAAAGTGCCTCTCTCCGTTCAAATAAAAATATCTTTAGTTGAGTGAATATTCTTAATCTAATCCTTTTGTAGTGTTTAAAATTATAAAAGACTATTTTTATTTTTAGAAGCATAGAGTTTTTTATAACCTTATTTTTTTATTAAAAGAAGAGCCTCATTTTATAAGTTATTCTATAAAGTTATTTTTCTTTTATTTTTATTTAACCCAATTTTTACGATTCTCTAATAAAAAGTCTCTTTTATTTCAAGTCATCCTTTTGAGAAAAATGGTCTCGCCCTGCCGCGAAGAGCGAGACCTATCATCACAGCCCTTTGTGATGACTATTATTTATTTTTGAATTTTTTTTATTTTTTATAACTTTCTGTTTTGTTATGCTTTTGTAATCTCCTTGAGAGAGTTATAAAGACCTTCTAGTATCATAAAGTTTTGTTAGTTAGAAAAGTGAGGAGTCCTGAAGAATTTATCTTAAGAATATTTTAATCTTTCAACAAAAGAATTTTATTACTTTAAATATCTCTAAATTTTTATACTCTTTTGACAGATAAAAATACTAAAAAATAAAAACCCTCAAAAATTATTTAAAAAATGCCAAGAAAGAAAATAGAAGAAAAAAAGCAATCTGACGAAAGTGTATTAATAATTACAGAAAAACCACAAGCTGCCGAGAAAATCTCTTTTGCTCTTAGTGAAGGTAAAAGTGAGAGAATAAAGAATAAAAACGGCGTTTCTTATTTTAAATTTAATCGCGACGGAAAGACTTTTTTTGTTGGTTGTGCAGCAGGACATCTTTTCATCTTATCTCAGAAGATAAACTCTTTTCCTTGTTTTGACTTGGAGTGGGTTCCTTCTTACAAAAAAAGTGCTCCTTTTACTAAGAAATTTTTTGATGTTCTAAAAGAACTCTCGAAAAAATCGACTTCTTATATAATTGCTACAGATTTTGATATTGAAGGAGAGGTTATAGGATGGAATATTCTTCGTTTTATTATAGGAAATGAAGCAGACAAAAAAGCTAAACGTATGAAGTTTTCTTCTCTTACAAAAGAAGAATTAAAGAGCTCTTTTGAAAATCTTCTTCCAACAATAAATTGGGGAGATGCGGTTGCTGGTGAAACTAGACATTACTTAGACTGGTATTATGGAATTAATCTCTCTAGAGCTTTAATGAAATCTCTTAAGGAATCAGGAAATTCTTTTAAAGTGCTTTCAATAGGCAGAGTCCAGGGACCTGCTTTAAATCTTGTTTATCAAAGAGAGTTAGAAATACAAAATTTTAAGCCAATTCCTTATTGGAAAGTTTTTATTACTTCTAAAGATGAAAAAGGAAATCTCTTAGAATTAGAATATCCTCAAAACCTTTTTGAAGAAAAAGAATTATCTAAGTTTGAAATCTTAAAAGGACAAAAAGGTTATGCTACAACTGTTTTAAAAGAATCTTCTCTTCCACCTCCTATCCCTTTCGATTTAACCACTCTTCAAATGGAATCTTACAAACTCTTCGGACTTTCTCCTTCTCAAACTTTGAAAATAGCACAAAATCTTTATCTTGAAGGACTAATTTCTTATCCGAGAACGTCATCTCAAAAACTTCCCAATATAAACTTCAAAGAGATTTTAAAAAGAATAAGAGATTACACAGAATTAGTTAATTATGCAATTAAGGAAAAACCGACAGAAGGTAAAAAAACAGATCCTGCTCATCCTGCTATTTATCCTACGGGTTATTTAAAAAAACTTGAGGGAAATGAGAAAAAAGTTTATGATTTAATCGTAAGAAGATTTATCTCTTGTTTTTGCGAGCCTGCAATTATATCAAAGAAAAAAGTAACTGTAAAGATATTAAATATAGATTTTGTCGCTGAGGGGAGTTCTATCATAAAGAGAAATTGGTTAAATGTATATCCTTCTTCTTTTAAAGAGAAAGAGATACCCTCTTTAGAGGGAGAAGTAAATATTAAGGAAATAAGAATAGAAGAAAAACAAACGCAACCTCCAGCAAGGTATAACTCTGCTTCTTTGGTTAGAGAGTTAGAGAAGAGAAATCTCGGCACAAAAGCTACTCGTGCAATGATAGTTGAAACTCTTTATGAGAGAAATTATATAAAAAATAATCCTATAGAGATAACTCCTTTAGGAAAGAAAATAGTCGAGAGTTTGATGAAATACTCTCCTATTATATTAGATGAACAGTTAACTAGAAATTTCGAAGAAGAAATGGAAAAGATATCTCAAGAGAAGGAAGGTTGGTTTAAACATGAGGAAATTGTCTTAAAAAAAGCAAGAGATACAATAAGTGAGATAATCTCTTCTTTAAACGAGAATCTTATAGAAATAGGAAACTCTCTTTCCGAAGCCAATTCTCAAATTATTGAAGAGGATCTTAAAGAGAGAACTCTTACTTTATGTCCTATCTGTAAAAAAGGCAATCTTAGAATTTCCTTTAATAAAAAAGCTAAAAGATATTTTATCTCTTGTTCGAATTACCCTGATTGCAAAATTACTTTCTCTTTACCTCCAAACTCTTTAATAAAACCTTCAAAAGATGAAAGAGGAGAAATAGAGATGTGTCCAAATTGTAAAGAGTTTCCTTTACTTCTTTCTTTAAAGAAAGGAAAGAAACCTTGGAAGTTTTGTTTTAATCCGAGTTGCCCTAGTCGAGAATAAGATTTCTGCAATAAAAACTTTTAGAATTCTTTTTATTTTTAAGTAACTCCTTAAAATTCATTTTATAATTGCGTTAATAAAAAACCTTCTAAATTATCTTTTTGAATTTAATTTATGAACTTCGCTTTTTTGAAAAGAATAAAGAGAGCCTTCAAATAAAAAAACTTCATTGCGAAAAAATTTTATTTTTTAAAGAGTTTCTGTAAAAGTTGTAATACTATTTAGGTAGTTTAAATACCAAAAGGTCAAATCGCCAATTTTTTTTTAGGAAATATCCTCATGATGTTTATAAGATAACTTCTCTTCCTTTCTTAGGAAGAGCAAATAAAAAAGACTATAAACATTTTTACATTTGAAGATCTTCTTTTTAATTTTCTTTATAAAAATAATGCTGTAGAAAGTTTTATTGGAGAAATTTTCTTAACCTTCCCATAAAAAAATAAAATGTAGCAGTATTTTGTAGTTTTCAGCTACCTTTAAATTTTGAAAAATTTAAAAAAGAATTTTTTAAAAGTAAATCCAAATGGAATATAGAAAATCTAAGGTTTGATTCAAGATTTTCAAATGAAGAATTCAACTTTCCAGAGGAATTTTTCCAAAATGAAAATAAATAAACAAGAGGCTGTTCTTATTACTTATTTTTTAATTATGATAATTTCTTCTAGGGTCTTTTTAATTTAGAAACTTAAATATTATTTACGAACTCTTAAGCTGTCTTGTAATTGGTTTAATATAAATGTTCTTGATTGGATTACAAAATAACTAAATCCATCCTTTTTTTCTTATTCCTTTATCATAAATTTCAAAATCCATTTGTTTCTCTGGGAGAGATCTATGTTTTTTTAGAATTAAGGTTCTCTTTCCATTATTATTTCTCAGTTCGATTAAACATTTAGACCAATATTTTAGTAAGTCGCCGCCAACCATTGAAACCTCTCTTTCTTTTTGCTCTTCCTCATTTTTAGGAAAAAGAGAATAAACTTGGTTTGTTATAAGAATAGGTATCTTTCTTTTTCTAGATATCTCATTTAAGGTTCTTAGCTGTTGTGCAAGCTTTCTATTTACTTTCTGTATTTCTAAATTATCTTCTGTTTTTATTGCATCAGATAACTCTAATCTATAGAGCATAGCGATGCTATCAATTATTATTAAAGATATCTTCTCTTCTTTTACATTTTTAAGAAGAATTTCAAAATCTTTCTCTTGTTCTTTAAAAGAAGTAGGTTTTAATAACAATATATTCTTAAGCACTCTTTCACTTTCTTCTTTATTTCTCTCTAATATTTGATAAACTCTTTCTACAGAAAAGCCTCCTTCTGTATCCATAAATATTACTTTGTTCCCTTTTTTTGCTTGAGATACTGCACATAATATACATAGATTCGTTTTCCCACTCCCTGCTGGACCGTATATTGTTGTTATTATATCTTTTTCATAACCTCCATAGAAAAATTTGTTTAAATCATAACTTCCTGTTGAAATTTTGTTATCTTCCATAAAAAATAAAATATGCTTTTATTAAAAAATATATTGTTTTTTGTAAGGTTTTTCTTTAAAATAAATTAAAAAACTTATGCTTCATTAATATCTTTTATATTTAATATTTAATAGGTAAATTAATTCTTTTTACTAAAACTTAGAGAATAAAAGAACCTTAATATTTTCTCCTCTTCTTATCTTCATATGAACTAACTAACCATCCAAGAGAAGCAGCTCCATTTAAAACTCCTAACCAAAGGTCTTTTGAACTATCACCATACTTTTCATAGACTCTTTTCATTTTTTCACTTATGTCTTTTAGCGATTGTCGATATTCTTTTATTTCTGATTTATTCTTAAAATCCTCTTTAATCTTAGATATCTCTTTTTTTAATTCTACAACTTCTTGAATTTTAGGATTACTTTGAGATATAATCTCTAATGTTTTTTGAGAGTAATCTAAAATCTCTTCATGATGTTGTCCTTCATATTTTTGTATATAGGAATAATTACTTTTCAATAGCTCCATCTCGGCTATTTTTGGTTTATTAAGATAATTTGAAAGTTCTAGAGCTGAGATTATTCCTAAACATACTCCTACTGTTAGTCCTAATTTGTTTACCATACCATAACTAATCTTCCAGGGTTTTTAAATCTTTCGTTTTTTACTACTTTTTAGTTACTATTTTTTATATTAGCCTTTTTATTAAGATCTCTTTAACATTATTTCAAATTAATCTCTTAAATTAATCTTAAGAATTTTTAATGAAAATTTCTTTTGTTTTGGTTAGTCATCCTTATATTATTAATGATCATACAATTCTTCTAAGGATAAATGGATAAAAAATATTGAAGAAATTTTGAATGAAATTTAATTCTTTTTAAAGGTCTTCT
>JAWAET010000039.1:0-6045 GCA_038891175.1 Candidatus Pacearchaeota archaeon | reverse complement strand
TAACTACTTATATTTTTTCTTTACAATCTTATATGAGTTCATTAATTTAAATAAATTTATTCAACTAAAAATCACAAAAAAGAGAAGTTAAAGAGAGATAGATATTTCTATTAAAAATAAAAAATTTAAGAGAATGAAAAAAAGAATTTTAAAGAAATTTTTAGGAGAATAAATAGGTATTCTAATTAAAAAGTATGCAAAATCTTATAAAATCTTGATGATAATTTAATATATGGATGAAGGATTTATAAAAGAAGAAATAAAAACAAAAGAAGCAAGTTTCTCGATAGAAGAAAAAATTACTGAAGCTAAAAATTTCTTTGAGACACAAAAAAGAGAAATAGGGTTAATTGTAAATAAAGGAGAAAATGTTGTCCCTATAGATTTCCATGCGCTTGCAGAGTTTTCTCCAGAACTTGCAGAAGAAATAATTAATAAGCCTGAAGAAACATTAAGAATTTTAGAATTAGCATTAACAGAACTTGATTTAATAAAAAAACCAAGAGTAAGACTTACATCAATTTCTAAAACTCAAGAAATAAGAATAAGAGACATAAGAGCAAGAAATTTAGGAAAAATGATTTCTGTTGAAGGGATAGTTAGACAAGCATCAGAAGTAAGACCTCAGGTTATAAATGCAAAATTTGAATGTACCTCTTGTGGAAGCATAGTTTCTGTTCTACAGCTAGAAAAAAAATTTCAAGAACCTAGTAAATGTTCTTCTTGTGGAAGAAGAGGTTCATTTAAGATACTCTCTAAAGAAATGGTAGATGCACAAAGACTCCTTATAGAAGAAAGTCCGGACAGCTTATCAGGAGGAGAGCAACCAAAAAGAATACAAGTTTTCCTAAAAGAAGATTTAGTAGAACCAAAAATGGAAGAAAGAACGACGCCTGGAAGTAAAGTTAAAATAATAGGAGTTTTAAGAGAAATCTCTTTACCTCTTCCTACGGGAATTCAAACTAGATTTGACTTAGCGATAGAAGCTAATAATATAATCCCTTTGGAAGAAACATTTGAAGATATAAGTATTAGCGAAGAGGAAGAAGAAAAAATAATAGAACTCGCATCGGATAAAAATATAATAGAAAAAATTACAAGAAGCATAGCACCTTCTGTGTGGGGATATCATGAAATAAAAGAAGCTCTTGCTTTACAACTTTTTGGAGGAGTACAGAAAAAAAGATCTGACGGTACTATGACAAGAGGAGACATACACATTCTTTTAGTCGGAGATCCTGGAGTTGCAAAATCGGTAATGCTTAAGTTTATTTCAACAATCGCTCCTAAAGGAAGATACGTATCAGGAAAATCTGCTTCTGGTGCAGGATTAACAGCAACTGTTGTAAAAGATGAATTTCTAAGAGGATGGGCTCTCGAAGCGGGAGCGATGGTTCTCTCAAATAAAGGATTAGTTTGCATAGATGAATTAGAAAAAATGGATGAGAATGATAGAAGCGCAATGCATGAGGCAATGGAACAACAAACAGTTACTATATCTAAAGCAAATGTTCAAGCAACTTTAAAAGCACAAACCTCGGTATTGGCTGCTGCAAACCCAAAATATGGGAGATTTGAACCTGGCGAGTTATTAGCAAAACAAGTTGACTTAGCACCTTCTTTACTAAATCGTTTTGATGTCATATTTATTTTAAGAGACTTGCCTGATAGAGAAAGAGATGAGAGTATTGCTGAACACGTTTTACAAGAGCATAAACAAGAAAACAAACAGGACATTATAGATAAAGATTTGTTAAGAAAATATGTTGCTTATGCTCATCAAAAATATTCTCCAACTTTAACTAAAGAAGCTGCTGAAAGAATAAAGAAATTTTATGTAAATCTTAGAAATCAACAAAATGTTTTTTCTAACGAAATAAAAGTTAGACCTATTCCTATATCTGCAAGGCAATTAGAAGCATTAATAAGATTAGCAGAAGCAAGTGCAAAAGCAAGATTAAGCAAAACAGTAGATGTGGAAGATGCGGAAAGAGCAATTAGACTAGTAAAGTATTATATGATGGAAATAGGATTTGATGAAGAAACACAAACTTTCGATATAGACAGAATTACCGGGAACCCTGCTTCTAAGAGGGGAAAAATATTCATCTTGAAAGAGATAATAGAAAATCTTGAAAATCGATTGGGAAAGTTGATTCCTGAAGAAGAACTAAGAAAAGCAGTAGGAGATAAAATGAGCGACGCCGAATTTGAAGAAGCGCTCGAAAAACTTTTAAGAGGAGGAGATATTTTTAGACCGAAAAAAGGACATATCCAGAGAGTTTGAAAGAGATAATAAAAAACTTTCTAAAAATTAGAATAAACTTTTAATAATAACCTAAGAGATAGTTTAATAAAAGATTACTTCGAAATTCTTTGTTTCTAAGATTTATTTCAGAAATCTTTTTTAACAAAATAAAATTCAAGTTGTCGAGAATTCTGATAGGAAGACTTCTTAATATCTTCAATAAAAGGAAATTCTAGTTGATATGCTTTTTTCATTTTAGAATAACCTGCTCTCTCGGCAAAGTCAAAATAAAGTTGTTTAAAAGAAGAATAATCTTCCTTATTTGAATAATCTTCACTTTTCATTTTATAAGAAAATTATTCCATCTTTAGTTAGAGCAGTAAATCGAACCCCTATGGGAATTGAAAGAAGAGCAGAAATTAATGCCATATGCTCCTTTCCGTCTCCTGAAGCAATAGAGAGAGCAACTTCTGAATTAAAATCTTTATCTAAAATAGGCTTTAATTTTTCTAAAAATTCTTTTTTTAACAAAACCAAAGGTTTTCCAAGGTCTACTTCAACAAATTCACATTGCTTTCCTTCTACATTAAATCTTTTCGCATAGTTGTCTCCTACAAGAATTATTCTTTCCCACTCTCCTTGTTTTATCAAACCTGCCACTTGACCCCAACTGCCTTCGCCTTTAGATAACAAAGCTAAAAGTTGCATACATATTAAAAAAGAGATTCATTTAAAAGTATTTTTATTAAAAAATATAACCAAAAATGTATACAAAATATTTAGATAGTTTCGAATTTTTGAATAGTGTCTTTTGTCATTTGTTTTCTGCCATACTTTTCAAAGAAAACTATGGAATCTATATCTATTCTTTTCTTCTCTCTTGTTTTGATAAAAGGATGTTCTTTTCCGATCGGAAAAATAGCTTCTACACACATTTTTTCAGGAATATCTAATACTCTTTTAATTTTGTCTTCGTAAAAAAAACCAACCCAACACGTAGATAGCCCTCTTTCTGTAAGAGCCAACAGAAAATTTTGTATAGCTGCTCCTGCCTGTTGGGCTCCAAAACCTTTATCAAAATGATCATAATATTTTTTTACAAATTCTCTATCAGAAACAACGACAACGATATAATGAGCGGTTCCAACAAAGTCTTGTTGAGTTGCTTCGCTAATCTGGTTAATCTTTTCTTTATCAGAAACAACAATAAATTTCAAAGTGAATTGACCTCCTGCCATAGGAGCATACCTAGCATAGTTTATTGATTCTATTATCAATCTCCAATCGGGTTTCTCATCAGAATACTTTCTTACACTTTTTCTCTTTTTGATAACTTCATCTAACTCCATAAAAAATAAAGGAAAAAAGAGTTTATAAATATGTCTTCTTAAAAAATAAAAAAGCAAAAATAAATTTTGTATAGAATTCAGAAGAATATTAATTCTTAAATTATTGTAAATATAAAATTTTATCTAAATCTTTTTATAATTCCAGTTAGTTTTGTAAGTAAAAAGAATAAAAATTCTTTAAGAAATTTTTGAAAATAAAAAGCTAAAGAATTTCTTCACCATAACTTTTTAAAAATTCTTCTTCCTTGAAGTTAAGTTCTGAAGGAATAATAAAAGAAAAAGGAGCTTCAATATTTATCATCTTTTTAAAAGAATCAAAATCCCCAAAGAGAATTTTTTGAGAAGAAGTTCCTGCTTTTTGTATTACTATTAGTTTCTTTAATTCAATTTTCTTTTCTTCACAAGCAATTTCTAGTTGTTTTAATGCATCTTGAAAAATTAAACCTATATCTACGAGGATTAAGGTATGGGCTTTAACAGAAAGATTTTCTTTTATATAATCTGCAAAACTAACAGGTTTAAAACCTTTGGTCCACTTAGGTATAGAACAAGTTTTACCAAATTTATAAATAAAGAGGCCTGTCTCTGAAACAACATTGAAAATAGAGGAATTATGAAATACCTTAAAAGGAATCTTATTTTTTTTACAAAATAAAAGAAGTTCTGAGTGTGTTGTAGCAGAGAGTGGATCCCCGTAGATTAAAAGAGCAATATTTTTTTCTTTAGCTTCTTTTAAAAAAGAAGTTTCTTCTAACTCTTCTCTCTCGATAATTCTAAAGTTTACATCTAAACAATTTTTTAGTTCTTCTAACTTGTAAGGGAATTCAATAGTGTAAGATTCTAAATATATCTTATCACAATTTTTTAATATTTCAAAAGCATTCTTAGAGATAGTATCTTTATCAAGTCCTAATCCAATTAGATAAAAAGCCATTTTTTTCTTTTTGTATTTATTTCTATTCTCCAAAAAAAGATTAAAATAGATAAAGAGAAGAAATATAAAAAGTAGTCCATTTTTTCGAAGAGTAAATAAAAAATAGAAAGAACAAAACATAAAAAATTAAAGAAAGGAAAATAAAACTTGTAAGAGTATATACTCTTTTCTTCATAAGTTAGCCTTTTTCCAATAAAAGAAAAAGTAATTGAAACTAAAAAAACTAGTATGTATTCGTAAAATTGAAGAGTCATAAAGTTTTTAAGTTATTTTAGTTTAAAAAAGTTATGAAGCTTGTAGATGTGCATGCACATTTGGATGATCCGAGGATTTACAATAATATAAGAAGAGTAATAGAAAACGCTAAAGGAAAAGGGCAAGTATTGATTATTTCCTCAGGAGTAAATCCTGAAACAAATAGAAAAGTCTTAGAAATTGCTAATGAATTTGAAATAGTAAAACCGAGTTTTGGTTTTTATCCTATAGATTCTATAGCAGAAAAAGTGACAGTTAGCAGTCTTGATGATACGAGAGAAATAAAACCTTTTTGTGTAGAAAAAGAAATGGAGTGGGTAGAGAAAAATAAAGATAAATGTATTGCAATAGGAGAAATAGGATTAGACTTTCAAATAGGTGCTGAACACAAAAATGAACAAATAGAAGTTTTTGAAAAGCTGCTAGTTTTTGCTAAAAAATTGAACAAACCAGTAATTATCCATTCAAGAAAAGCAGAAGAAGAATGTATAAAAATCTTAGAAAAACATCAAATGAAAAAAGTTATTATGCACTGTTTTAATGGGAGAAAAAGTTTAATAAGAAGATGTATAGAAAATGGTTGGTTTTTGACAGTACCTCCTGTCATAGTAAGATTAGATCATTTTAAAGTACTTACAGAGATTACTCCTCTAGAGAATCTTCTGACGGAGACAGATGCTCCTTATTTGGCGCCTATAAAAGGAGAGATTAATCTTCCTCAAAATGTTGAAGTAAGTATTAAAGAGATAGCACGTATAAAGAAAATAGAAGAAAGTAGTGTAGCAGAAAAAATTTGGCTTAATGCAAAAAATTTTTTCGAGATTACGTAATCTCTAAAGTATATTAATTCTAATAATTATAGAGTTTGTTTAATGATTAGTAAAATCGAAATTAAATAAAAAAGAAATTTCTTCTAACCTCTATAAAACATAAAAATAGTATAGCGAGTTTAATGAGTTTAATAAATGAGAAAGAAAAGTTTCTAAAATTTTAACTAAATGCGTCTTAAAAATTTCCTTCATTGATAGAATTAAGTTATTCTCCTATAATTTCTTTGTTTATAATAAATGTCTGTAGGTTATTAGAAGAGTTTAGACTTTTTACTATAATTTTTTGCCGAGTTATTCTTTAATAAACTAAAAGAAGAAACCCTTCATAAAAAAGTTATGGACGATTAAACTAAATTCTCTAAAAAATCATCGCTTTCCTAATTAAAGAATTAGTAGAAAACACCTAGAAAAATAATTAACTTTTATATG
>JAWAET010000038.1:0-6112 GCA_038891175.1 Candidatus Pacearchaeota archaeon | reverse complement strand
AATCACTCTGTAAACTCTTTGTCTCTCTTGAAATCTTGGAACTTCATAAAGAACTTGTTCTAGTTTTTGTCTCATTTTCTTTTTTTAAGTAGTTTGACTACTTAAATTTTCCTCCTTTCAGATGCAGTGGTTTATCGCCCTCTGCTGGCGCTTGCTTTTGCAAGTATGATAAAAGTTCATTTTTTGTGAATAATCTTTTGCCTTCTTTTAAAGCAAGGTAGTTTGCTAAATAAGTTTGAGAATAACTTAGCCCAATTTTTCTTTCCTTTGAATTTTCTGGAAAATATAGAGAAAATAATAATTGTTCTTTTGATTTTGTTAAATTATAGAAAACTGCTTCTTTAGCAATTGCTTGGCTTTTTAGTTTTTCTCTATAATCTTTTATTTCCCAATTACTCCTTGAGATAACAACTTCCCCAGAAAATAAAGGATCTGTTACAGCAACATCAAACATAGAAACACAATAATCAAAGTGAAGAGGATTATAAATAGCAACATCTATCCATTCGTTTGAAATTTTAGGTATTTCCTCTCCAACTATAAAAATGTCTATATCTGAAAACTCTTTTTTAGAACCATAAAGCAAAGCAAATTTTACATCTTTTAATTTATCTTTGTAAATATCTTCTAATAACCTCTTAACTCTTTCTGCGGTAGTTCTTCGAGCCATCCCTTGAGCGTACATAGTAGATAAATTTCCATATCTTTTACTAAAAATAATTAGAGATTCAAGAGTTTCTCTGTCTTTTTTTGACATAAAATCGTACTTTTTTTCAAAATTATCAAGAAAACAAAACTTATCACTTAAGAAATATTCAGTCCATATAGCAAACAATTCGTATCTTCCTAAATTCTCTTGTTTAAATTTTTCTAACTCTTGAAATGTTTTATTTCTTTCTCTAAACTTTTTTAAGTCTTCTAAAGAAAAGTTCTTGCCTTTAAACTCTCTTCTTTCTTCTTCCAATAATATTCTTTCCAAATCAACTATTTTTCTTCCCACTAAACTCTGTTCGCAATATAAACCATGACCAAAATATTCGTGAAACAAGCTTAAAGGATTTTTATCTCTAACAATCGCAATTTGATTTCTCGGTAAATACACTCCAAAAGAATTTTTATTAAATCCTTCCTGCATTGCAAATTTACTCCATTTATTTTCTGGAATCTGTTCGAGAGAAGTTTTTTCTGGAAAGTAGCCTAAAATCTCTAAATAAAGACGATCAGTTTCTTTTTTTAGCTCTTCAATTAAAGAGCTTTTCATAAACTTTTTTCACAGAAATTATTTATTAATTCTTGTCCCAAAAATAAAACTGTCCCAAAAATGAGAGTGTCTCAAAATTGAGAATGTTTAAAAAATCAAAAAAAGAAAGAGCGAGAGTAATTATTCACGAACTATTACATTTCCGTTATAAAAATCAGGGTAGATTATTTCGGAATTTAGAGAGATTAAAATTTGCTAATAAAGAATCAGCCAAACTAAGGTAGATTGCAAATATACGGACAAAAAGGGATAAGTATAATTAGATATCTTATAATTCCAATATTATTTCACCTTTAAAATGAAATTTAAGATTATAACTAATAAAAAATTGAATGAAAACTTAAAAAAATTAATTTAAAAGAAAATAATGATTTTTTTACTCTAAAAAATAAAAATTATACGCTGATAAAAAACAAAGTTAAAAAAATAAAAGAATTATTGATAAAAGAAGAAAAAGAAATTCTAAAAGAGATTGAAAAAAGAACAAAATTAAAGATAAACACAAAAAATATTATTTGTTATTTAGATCCTTATACTAATCTAGGATTTTAGGGGAAGGAAGACATTTCAGTTAGCTTAAATTTAGACTTAGAAACAACTTTAATGGTAATAACTCATGAACTTTTTCATATTTTTTATTGGAAAAAAATAAAAGAGTTAGGGCTTTTTAAAAAAATAGAAGAAGAAAAAGAATGGAAACTCTCTGAGATTGTTGTTTTCTTTTTATTAAATGAAAAAAATTTAAAGAAGTTCTGGCCCAATACAAAAATTTATCTTTATCCTGAAATAAAAAAATATGGAGATAAATTAAAAGATTTTTGGAAAAAAGAAAGTTTTGATAATTTTTTAATAAGAAATTATAGAATGGTGAGAAATGGAAAGTAGAAAGTGATTAAAATTTGTCAGCAAAAAATTACCCTCCTCAAAATCACGCTTCGAACAAAATTCCAATAGCAATCTTTTTATCTTTTGAAGAATAATCCCATTCGTCGGCAAGTTGCCAGGCTTTTTCTAGACTTTTGTTATCCTCAATTTTATAGAAATTTTTTTCAAAGTCTGTCATTTCTGGGCTGAAAATCAAACACTTCTGAATAATCTCAACAAAAGAAAATCCTTCATAAAGAATCGCTTTTTTCAAAATTCTTTTTGTGTCTTCAATGTCGTAAGGGTTACAGCGAGCTATAAATTTTGTATTTAAAGAAAGAGCTAGTTTTATTGGATTTAAAGGTGCTATTTTATTTCCCGTCGGCTCGTTTTTTGTTTTTTTTCCAAATGGTGAAGTAGGTGTTATTTGCCCCGTCGTTAAAGAAAAGGCTTCGTTATTATGAACTACTAATGTTATGTCAGTATTATGTCTCATAACGTGAACTAGATGTTCTATCCCTTCTGCATAAGCTCCTCCGTCTCCTTGAAAAGCAATAACCTTCAGTTTCGGATTTCCTAACTTTATTCCTTCTGCCAAAGGAACTGCTCTTCCATGTAAACCATAAACTCCCGAGAGATTTAGGTAGTCATAAATTTTTGAATTACATCCGATATCTGTAACAATACAAAAATCCTCTTGTTTCTGGCCTTCTTTAATAAGCTCTTCAACAGCTCTTTTCACAGCTTCCAAAATAAGAAAATTAGGGCATCCCGGACACCAAGTTATCGGATAGTTTGATTTAATTTCTGTTTTTTTCATTCTAACCATTTTATAAATTTCTTCTCAGGGCTACCTTTAATGTACTCTTCTTTTTTATAAAAATGTAATGTTTTTTTATTTTTTGAATAAGCATACAGGAGTATTGCCCATATTTTTAATTTTTTTGCTTTTCCCATTTTATACTCTGATAAAATCTCTTCTTTTCTTGCTTTTTCTTTTATTACTTTAAAGCCCATTTTTTCTCTTATTCTAGGTACTTTCATAACACTCTCCCGAGCACATAAAGATTAATATATTTTCCGTCATCAGTTAAAAAAGCTTTTTTCTTTTTTCCTTCAATCTTAAAACCACATTTTAAGGCTAGCTCCCAAGATGGTTTGTTTGTACCAACTGCTTCTGCTTCTAATCTTTTTAAACCAATTTTTTTTGCTTTTTTTATTATTTCTTTTAGAGGGGTTGTTCCAATTCCTCTGCCTTGATAATCTGGATGAACAAACCAAGCGCAACCTCCAATATGTCTTATTCTTCCCTCTTCTTTATAAGTAAAAGAAACGCTGCCAACGACTTTTTTTGTTTTTTTATCAAAAGCTAAAACAAAAATTCCTTCTTTGTTCTTGTATTGCTCGTCTATTCCTTTTATTTTTTCTTCGCTCCAAGGTTTATTGTTTAGTGTATAAAGAAAATTTTTTCTTTCAAGATCCTCCTTTATCATTTCAGCGACTTTTTTCGCATCGCTGAATTTCGCTTCTCTAATTAAAATTTCTTTTTTGTCATTCATTTTAGCTATAACCGACCTCCTCTTCTTTTGTTTCCCCAGAAAAAATAAGCCAATCTTCTTTATTTTTTTCTTTTTGAAAAACCAATCTTGCTTTGTTATTGTCCAATCTGCCGAATAAAGAGTTGCGATTTTTCTGTTTTTTATTCTTTGTAAAGTGAATCCATTATCACTCAAATCATCTACGACAAACGTGTTTTTTGTTGGGTAAAAAAGAACTGGCAAGTTTAAACTATGGCTTAAACAAACCGCGATAATTAATCCTCCGCGAGGCACGCCATAAATTCCGTCGAACTTTAATTTAGGGCTTTTGATTTTTTTAACTAAAAAGTTTATGCCTTCTTCAACTTCACTCCAGGATATTCTTATTTTATTTATTTTTTTGCTCATTTTTTCTATGCTTCTCATTTATTCTTATAAGTCCAATTATTGAAGCAGCGATGAAAACAAATTGAAGAATTATAAAAATTTTGTCGCCTAAATAAAAACTATAGATAAGCATGCAAATTCCTCCAGCAATAAGCAATGGATAAGTATATCTTCTTCTTATTTTTGCCGAACTTGAAATAAGAAAATTTCCAGCAATTATCAAAATAATTCCTATTATTGCGACGATGGTTTGGAGAGTCATTTTGGTTTTTTCTTTTTGTATTCTAGGTATTTATTTAAAACTTCTTTTGTCATCTTCATAAATTTTATTTTACTATTTGGTTTCCAATACGCAATCTGATTTATTTCGTTAGAAGGTTTTGGCTTGCTTTCAACATTTAACAAAAAAACCTTTGCAAAATTTTGTTGAAGTTTCCCAAACTTATTTCTGTGAATTGGTCCGACATAGCTAAATATATATTCGGCTTTTTTAACTTTTAATCCCAACTCTTCTTTGACTTCTCTAATGTTGCCATTTTTCTGGTTTCGTACCATCTTGCTCCACCACCAGGAATCATAAAATCCCATCCTTTTTTAGCACAAACCAAAATTCCTTTTGGAGTGTCTATTATTGCTGCGCTCCTTCTTCTCTTTATTATTTTTTCCTTTTTAATCATTTTAACCCCTTTAAGCAGTCCACAGCCGCATCTATCAATTTATTCAACCTGTCTTTTACATGCTTTTTTTTAAAATGAGGTATCCATTTTTCTGGTAAAACCAAATCAGAGACAGCGAATGCAGAGGCAATCTTTACACCTCTTAATTTTGCAACAGCAAAGAGAGCAGAAACCTCCATCTCCACAGTTTTTACATTTTCTTTTTGATAGCGTTTTATTTCTGCTATGGTTTCTCTATAAGGAGCATCTATTGTCCAAGTTGTCCCAACTTGATAGGACAACTTATTTTTTATTAAACTTTTCTCGAGTTGTTTAGATAAATTTTTGTCTGGATAGGAGTACTTTTCACAAGGAAGATAATGATGGCTTGTGCCTTCGTCCCTTATTGCCCTATCACAAAGGAAAATTCCAAAATCTTGTAATCCTCCTGCTGTTCCTATATTTAAAAAAGTTTTCATACCCAGGTGAATCATCTCTTCAAAGGCTGTGATTGCGTGCGGGGATCCGATACCTTTCATTCTAATAAACGCAATATCTTTATACTTATAATAATCTGCTCCAACGAGAATTTCTTTAAACTTTTTCGGTTTATACTTTCTTTTTATATAATTTATAGAACTTCTTGAATACACAATAATACTTTTTTTTGGAAGATTTTTTGGCAGATCTTTTTTTCTAGGAAGTTCTAAGGGGGAGAATAAAGCTTTTTCTAGGTGCTTGTTCTTAAATTGTGGGAAGGTCATTTCACTTTCTCCTTCAAAATCTCTTTTAATTCGTCATAAAAGAAAGGCCTTCCGTCGTATTTCAAAATTCTGTTTTTTTTAGGAATCTCAAAACTAGTTTTTTCTTTAATCAATCGAGAAAGTTGCGAAGTAGAATTTTCCTCGACAACAAAAACCTTTTTTGCTTTTTTTATTTCATTCTTGATTTTTTCAGAGAGAGGATTTAAATAAACAATTTGTAAAATTTTTGCATCGATATTTTCATAATTAATAACATCAGAAATAACGTTTCTTGTACTACCAAAACAGAAAATTAAATTCTTAGAGTTTTTCTTCCCAACTATTTCAAAAGAAGAAAGTTTTTCTATTTCTTTAGAAATTTCTTTTTCTTTCTCTAACCTTCTTTCCATATTCTTCTTTATATCTTCTTTATTTTCTGTTGTTTCTCCTTTTTCATTGTGCTCATAACTTGAAGCTTTTACGATAAAACTGCCTGGGAGTTTTCTTTTTATTTTTATTTCTTTTAATTTTGGAAATTTTTCTATAGAGAATAGGGATTCTGCAAAATGTTTTTCTGTTAAAATTATTACAGGTACTCTAAATTTTTCTGCTAAATAAAAAGCTTCATTTGTTCTTTTTATTGCTTGTTCTACGTCTGCAGGA
>JAWAET010000037.1:0-6145 GCA_038891175.1 Candidatus Pacearchaeota archaeon | reverse complement strand
ATTAAGGATTGCTTATTTAATTTAAAAGAATTGATTTCGTATTGCAATTTTATAATAGAAAAACTTCCACACTCAATTATCTTGTCATATACTCTTTATAGAGTAGAGAGTTACTTTACATTTTTAAAAGATATAGTTAAGAATACGGAGTATGAAAAAAATTATCAAAATCTTTTAAATAGATATGAAGAGAATATCAAATCAAGAATAAAAAATATTGACAAAGATAGCCTCGATAGCTCAGCAGGTAGAGCAACTGCTTCGTAAGCAGTGGGTCTCGGGTTCAAATCCCGATCGAGGCTTTAAATTTATTAGTCAAAAATAGAGATCTATTCGAAAAAAAAGAAGTTACGATGAATAATCATTTTTATTTCCTCAAAAACCTCTTCTTTTTTTCTATTTCCGTCGATAACGAAAACCTTATGTTTAGGTAAAAAAGCAAGCTTTAGATAATTTTCTCTAATTCTCTTTAAAAAATCAATGTCTTTCTCAAATTTTATTTCTCTATTTCTCTCTTTATCTTTCTTAATCCTTCTCAACGCAACTTCTACAGGAACATCGATTATAAAAATAGCATCTGGAATAATAATTCCTTTATGCATCTTTATTAAAGTAGATAGAGGGATTCCCTGGGCTTGTTGGTAAGCTAAAGTAGAGAAACTAAATCTATCGCTAATCACATGAATTCCTTTTTTTAAAGAAGGCAAGATTAATTCCTTCAAATGAATTCTTCGGTCTTCTATAAAAAGGTTTGCCAATTTCTCAGAGTTTTTATAAGGATCTTTATCTTTTGTTAATAATTCTCTTATTCTCTCATCTTTATAAGGCTCTCGAGTTAAGAGAATATTATTTTTTTTATTTTTTCTGAAAAGATATTTTGCCAACTCGAAAATTTGTGTAGTTTTTCCAGAACCGTCAATACCTTCAAAAGCTATAAAAAAGGATTTTTTCATAATTATTTCTATATCAAAAAGTTTATAATTTTTACGATTTTAAAAATCTTAAATTTCATCAAATAAAGAACATTTGGCAACTTGTTGCGAGGACATGCCCCAAGAAAAACCTATTCTTTCTCTCTCTTTTTTTTCTAAGAAAAAATTCTTCGAAAAACTGGCTATTTTTATATCACAATCTGCTTTTCTACATATTTTTATATTTTGAATTATTCTTGAGATTATTCTAGCCTTATCTCTCTTATCTCTCTTTATAAGATTATCAATGCTAATAAGAATCTTTATCTTCTTTTTTTTACATAATTTAGCTAAGTAGAGATTTAGACCGGAACTCTTCTGTTTTAAGCTATCTTTTGTTAAACTATTCTCCGGAGAGACTAAAAAATCAAAATTTAAAGTTTCTACAAATCTTTTATTTGTTAAATCGTCTAAGCTCATAATCGCTAAAAATTTTTTTATATTCTTTTCTTTTAAAAAAGAAATAATTCTCCTTATCTCTTTTTCATTTGGTTGAACTAAATAACCGTCACACTCGTCATTAAGGTTGATTTCTTCTTTTCTGTAAATTTCTTTAAAAAAATAAGAATTCTCCCTTTTTACCAAATTGATATCTTCTTTCATTCTATTCTAGTTCCTCTAAATTCCCTATCGTTTAATAGGTTATCTAAATTAGAAAGGTTTTTTCCGAGTATAAAAGTCTTTATTTTGTACTTCTTGATTAATTTAAAAGCAGAAAGATCTAAAGGCGTATGAACTCCGGGGCTATACTCTATTTTTTTTAGAATTTTATAAAGAGAAGAAAAAGAAATTTTAGGAATAAATTTTGCATTAGGATACTTCTTTGGATCTTTATCGAAAATTCCGTCTACATTAGTCAAATTAATAAAAGTAGTTTTAAAGAATTTTGCTAACTTCGCAGCGGCGCTATCTGAAGTTTGTTTTGGTGCATATTTAAGAGCACCGCAAAAAACAATATCTCTCCTTTTTAAAAGATTGTCTACCTCTTTTATGCTGTGAGGAATACCATAAGGAGAATCAAAACCAAAAAAATAAGACAAAAACCTCGCATTCAATCTTGTGATAGATATTCCTATTAAGCTTTGAAGATATTCATCTCTTTTTTCTTCTTTTAAAGCTTGAATATACTTTCTTGCTACAGAACCTCCTCCACAAACTATAACAAACTTAAATTTATCAAGATTTTTATTAATAACTTCTTTAAAATTTCTCAAAAAATCTATATTTATTTCTTCTGGAACAATTAAACTTCCGCCGAGAGAAATTACGATTATCCTTTTTTTCATTTTTTTATAAATTAAAATTCTTTTATAAATTTTTTTAAAGAATCATAAAATAAGCGAATTTTTAGTTATTTTTTATTTCATTACAACTTTCTTCTATCTTATAAATAAAAAAGTAATTTTTCTTAAAATAGAAATACTCATTATAATCTTTCATTTATCTCTCTCTTCAGTTCTTTCAAGAAATTTTCTAACTTTATATCACTCATTAATTTTTCCTCTCCTCTCTTTCTTATTGTGACTGTTTCATTTTTCTCTTCTTTATCTCCTATTGTGATAATATAAGGAACTTTCATTAAAATTGCATTTCTAACTTTTTCTCCAATAGTTGAAGAAGAAAAGTCTCCTTCAGCTCGAATTCCTTCTTCTTTAAGTTTTTCTAAGATTTTTTCTGCAGATTTTACATTTCTATCAGTAAAACTTAAAACTTTTACTTGAATAGGAGAAAGCCAAACAGGTAAATTTCCGTTTGTGCTCTCTAAAAGAATTCCAATAAACCTCTCAAAACTCCCTAAAATTGTTCTATGTAACATTACAGGTCTCTTTTTTTGCCCATTTCTGTCTATATATGTTAAATCAAATCTCTCAGGCATAAACATATCTAATTGAATTGTTGCTGTCTGCCAAGTTCTATTCTGAGAATCGCTTAAATGAAAATCAATTTTCGGACCATAAAATGCGCCATCTCCAGGGTTTATTTTATAAGATAACTTCGTTTTTTTAAGAACGTTCTCCAATATTTCTTCTGCTTTATCCCAAATTTCATCACTCCCAATTCTCTTCTCAGGTCTAGTAGAAAGCTCGAGATGATGAAAATTAAGATTAAATTTAGAATAGATTCTTTTTGCTAATTGAATTATCCTAAAAACCTCTTCTTCTAATTGTTCTTCTTCGCAAAAGATATGCGCATCATCTTGAGTTATTCTTATTACCCTAAATAAACCTCCTAAAACTCCTGAAAGTTCTTGTCTATGAACAATACCTATTTCTGCAACCCTAAGAGGAAAATCTTTATAACTCTTAGGAGTACATTTATAAACTAACATTCCACCAGGACAGTTCATAGGCTTTATAGCAAATTCTCTTCCTTCGTATTCTGTTAAAAAAATATTTTCTTTGTATTTTTCCCAGTGACCTGAAATTTGCCATAATCTTTTATCTAAAACTTGAGGTGTTTCAATCTCTTTATAACCTTCTTTTTTATGTTCTTCTCTCCAATATTTTTCAATTTCTTTTTTTATAATTAAACCATTGTTATGCCAAAAGACCATTCCGGGAGCAACATCATGAAAAGAAAAGAGGTCAAGTCTCTGCCCGATAATTCTATGATCATTTTTTTCTAATTTTGAAGTATCAAGCTTAGCTTTTGAAATGCTTGCTAGAATTTTTTTATAATCATAACTCTCTTCTCGTTGGATTTTTCTTTTTTCTAGACCCTCACTCTTAGGCTCTTCATTCAGTTTTATTTCTCTACTCAACTCTGCTAGAGGATGTCCTTTGCATCTCAGCTCAAACTCTTTGTAATAACCGAAAGGAGCTCTATAAACCTCGATTTTTTGTTTTACCAATTCTTTCTCAGCTTCTTCTAATAATTTTTGAGCAAAATCAGGCCTTGAGAGATTAGAAGACAAATGTGCATAAGGATAAAGAACAACTCTCTCTGCTTTAACCATTTTCTTCAAGTCAAGAATGTTTTCAAGATATTTTGAGAGAATTCCATCAAAATTTTCCTCGTCACAATTTTCAACAGCTGTAAAGATAACTAAAGGCTCTTTTACTTCAATCTCTTTTTTTCTTTCTTCTGAAAGTTCCTCTGGTTCTTTAATTGCTTTTTTTATTGGCTTGAATTTAATATAGTCGCAATGTAATGATAAAATCTTCATAAAAATTCTATTTAAAACAAATTTATAAAGTTTTCTTCGAATTTACAATTAAAGAAAAACAAAAGAATTGTTATATAATTTTAAAAGTTCTTATTCTAAAACTGCCTTTATTCTTCTAACTCCTGCACTCGAAGATTCTTCTTTTATTATCTTAAATTTCCCTAATTCTTTAGTATTACTTACATGAGGTCCTGCACATATCTCTTTAGAGAAATCGCCTATAAAGTACACCTTAACTCTATCTCCGTATTTCGATTCAAACACTCCTTGTGCTCCTATTTTTTTTGCTTCTTCCAAAGACATCTCCTTGAAATAAACATTCAACCCTTCTTCAATTTTTTTATTGACTAACTCTTCTACTTTTTTTAATTCTTCATTTGTAAGTTTCCTAGGAAAATTAAAATCGAATCTTAATCTTTCAGGAGTAATATTGCTACCTTTTTGAAAAATATTTCTATCGTTTAATACGACTCGTAGAGCCTCATTTAATAAATGAGTAGCTGTATGTAACTTTCTTGTTTTTTCTGAATCGTCGGCTAAACCTGATTTAAAAACGCCTGCTGCAGCTGTTCTACTTAGTTCTTGATGCCTTTTTAATTCTTCGTAAAATCCTTTCTCGTCGACAGAAAGATTCTTCTCTTTCGCCAATTCTAAAGTTAGTTCTAAAGGAAAACCGAAAGATTGAAATAAAAGAAAAGCATCTTTTCCGTTTATTTCTTTATTCTTAATAGTTAACTTTTCAAAAACTTTCATACCTTTTTCTATAGTCCCTAAAAATTTTTTTTCTTCTTTTTCTAATTCTGACAATATTCTCTCTTTATTTTTAAAAAGAATTTCGTAATCGTCATAAATTTTAAATACTGGTTCAACGGCTTCTTTTATAAATCCGACTTTTCCTAATAGAAAACCATATCTTATAGCCCTTCTTATGAGTCTTCTCAAAACATATCCTCTTTCTACATTCGAAGGGATAACTCCGTCAGCGATGATAAAAACTGCTGCTTTTAAATGATCCGCGATAATTCTCATTGCTTTGGTATCTTTTGAATCTCTACCATAATTTTTTCCAAAAATTTTTTCTAATTTTTTTATAATTTCTAAAAAAGAATCCGTAAGATAATTATCTTCTATCCTGTTTAGGGCGGCAAGAGTTCTCTCTACACCTCCTCCAAAGTCTATGTTTCTCAAATTTGATTTTCTGTAATTTCCTTCTTTATCCTTGACGTACTCCATAAGAACATCATTTCCGATTTCAATCCATTTCTTATCTTTTGGATCAAACTTCTCTGGAGGAGTTTCACCAATATAGAAAAATTGTTCAGTACACGGACCACATGGACCTGCTGAACCCGTCTCCCACCAATTTGAATTCTCGTCGAGGATTGCTATTCTCTCTTCTTTTATTCCTAACTTTTTCCATATTTCGAAAGTTTCCTTATCGAATGGAACAAGATTATTTCCCTTAAAAACACTCACTGCATACCTTTCTAAAGGGATACCTAAAATCTTTGTATGAAATTCAAAAGTCATCTTTAAAGCTTCTTCTTTCCAATAGTCGTTTAAGCTCCAATTTCCTAACATCTCAAAAAAAGTATGGTGATACTCATCTCCAACTTCCTCGATATCTCCTGTTCTTAAACATCTTTGAACATTACAAAGCCTTTTTCCTTGAGGATGTTTTTCCCCTAGAAGAAAAGGAACAAGAGGATGCATTCCTGCAGTTGTAAAAAGAACTGTTGGATCATTTTCTGGTACAAGAGATGAATTCACAATTACACTATGATTCTTAGATAAAAAGTATTCTAAATATTTTTTTATTAGTTCTTTTCTTCCCACCATAAAAAAAGTTAGAATTGAAGAATATTAAAAGTTTACTATAAACTATCTCATCAACATTTATTTTCATTTTATCTATAGAAAAAGAGTATAATTAAACTTTAAGTATAAAGAGAGTTTTCTTAAAGATAAGAACTAATTATATTAATGTTAAATTTAACTTGTTACTCCA
>JAWAET010000036.1:0-6325 GCA_038891175.1 Candidatus Pacearchaeota archaeon | reverse complement strand
ATCCAAGAGACAAGAGATGTATATTTTAAAATAAAAAATTATAATATTGAGGGAGTTCTTATCTCAATACTTCCTTCTGACTCTTCCAATGAACTTCTTTCGACGATTAAAGCCCAATACAATTCAATTGTCAACGGTTTTTTCAGTTTCTTAATAAACAAGTTTAATTCTTTCCTCGTGAATCTTCCTGCTTTTGCCCTTTATTTTATTATTTTTATTTTTTTACTATATTACTTTATTATAGACCAAGAAAAAATAGAAAATGAAATAAAGAAAATACTCCCTATTGAAGAAAAAAAGAAGGATGTTTTCTTTCAAGAATTCAGAAACATTACTTTAGGCATATTTTATGGTCAAATTCTAGTAGGCATTTTACAAGGAGTGCTCTTAGGATTGTTTTTATTTACTATAAAGTTTGAGAATAGTCTCTTTTTAACATTTTTAGGGATTATAGCAGGAGTTTTGCCAATTATCGGCCCAAGTGTTGTGTGGATACCTGCCTCATTAATTTTGATAGCTAAAGGAAAAATAGTGGTAACCTTGTTGTTAGTTCTTTATGGTTTTTTTGTAAGTTGGTTTGCTGATGGTTTCTTAAGACCGTATATTCTATCTAAAAGATCCTCGATGTCTTTATCTTTAAGTTTTATTAGCATGACTGGTGGAGTATTTGCTTTTGGTCTTATAGGAATTGTATTAGGTCCTCTTTTTATTTCATACTTAGTTTTAATAATTAACTTTTATAAAGAAAAAAGGGAAAAAGAGGATGAAGCTAAAAATTAAAAAACTTTTTTGGTATGCCGGTAGGCCCGTAGTTGTGCTTTCTCCATCTCTAGCAAAAAAACTAAATGTAAGTGTAAACGAAAGAGTTTGTATTTCCTTTAAAAAAAGGAAAGTTTACGCTATAGTAGATATTTTTTCAGATATTGTTTCAGATTGTGAGATAGGGATCTCTAGAGAAGTTTTAAATTTTGTTCCTTTAAGAGAAAAAACAAAAGTAGAGGTTTATCCTGCTGAAAGTTCTATTGTAGGTCAATTAATAAAGAAAAAAATGGAGGGTCAGAAATTAAATGAAAACGAGATAAGAATGATTGTAGAAGGGATATCGCAAAATTCTTTAACTGAAACAGAAATTGCTTTTTTTATTTCGGCAGAAAAAATAGTTGGTATGGAAAAAAAAGAGATAATTAACCTAGTAGAAGCAATGGTTAAAACAGGAAATCGACTAAATTTAAATAAAAAAATTGTCGCGGATAAACATTGTATTGGAGGTATTGCAGGAAATAGAACCACACCTATCGTAGTTTCTATTTGTGCTTGCGCCGGTTTAACGATTCCTAAGACCTCTTCGCGAGCTATTACTTCAGCGGCAGGAACAGCAGATACTATTGAGACAATAGCAAGAGTCGATTTAAAAAAAGAAGAAATTTTAGAGGTAATAAAAAAAACGAATGCTTGTCTAGCGTGGAATGGTTCTTTAAATCTTTCTCCTTCAGATGATAAAATAATTCATATTGAAAGAATTCTTAATCTTGATGTAGAACCTCAATTAATTGCTTCTATTCTCTCTAAGAAAATAGCTGCAGGTTCAACCCATGTTTTGATTGATATACCTTATGGTAGCGGGAAAATTTTAACACTGAATGAAGCAAAAAGTTTAGGAAAAAAATTTATAGAGATAGGTAAACACTTCAACTTAAAAATAAGAACCGTTTATACTGATGGGAGAATACCTATAGGCAATGGAATAGGTCCTCTTTTAGAGATTAGAGATG
Source organism: Candidatus Pacearchaeota archaeon (assembly GCA_038891175.1). Lineage (GTDB taxonomy): Archaea > Nanobdellota > Nanobdellia > Pacearchaeales > GW2011-AR1 > CAKZRD01. The sequence continues at coordinate 4,553 of JAWAET010000036.1, read as the reverse complement.
TTTTATCTGTTTTACAAGGAGATGGTCCTTATGATTTAAAAGAAAAATCAATCTATTTGGCAGGAGAATTAATGGACCTTTGTGGTATAAAAAACTCTTATTATTTAGCAAGACAAATTTTAGAAAGTGGAAAGGCTTACGAAAAATTTAAAGAGATAATTAATGAACAAAACAAAAAAAAGGACTTTGAAGAAAGAATAAGGAAACTAAAAGATGCGAAAATATCTAGAGACTTATTAGCAGAAAAGAGTGGGATTATTAAATCGATAGATAATAAGAAAATAAACTTGTTATGTAGAATTTTAGGAGCACCTGAAACAAAAACAGCAGGAGTGTATCTTCATAAAAAGTTTGGCAAGGTAGAAAAAGGAGAGAAAATTATTACTTTGTATAGCGAGAGCGAGATGAAATTAAAAGATGCTTTAAGATATTTTGAAGAATTTGAACCGATAGTTATAAGATAATTCTCGAGGGATCTTTTTTAATTTAATTAGAGATTTTTTTGATAAAAAAAAGTGAAAATAAAGAAGATTTATTTTTCAAGGAAAAATAAAATATTATAATCGAGTTAATTAAAAATAAATTTAACAAAGGGAGTGTCTTAATAGGATATAAAAGTTATAAATGAAAAATTCTTTTTAATATTCCTTTTTCATTTTTTTATAAAGCAATAAGAAGATTTAGTGGAAGATTCATAAAAAAGCTTAAAAACATCTTTAATTAACTAAACTAAGTAAGAGGGGATGCCGGAGTGGCCAAACGGGCAGGACTTAAGATCCTGTGGCATTTTGCCTGCGGGGGTTCGAATCCTCCTCCCCTCAGTTTAAGATGGAAATCAAAAAAGAAAAAGAAGGAGAATATTTCAAGGGAATTTCTGTAAAAAAAAATGAGAATTTTTCTGAGTGGTACAGCGAAGTTGTTCAGAAGTGTGAATTAGCTGATATAAGAACTTCTGTAAAAGGTTGTCTTGTTTTTCAACCTTGGAGTGTTATACCTATGGAAAAAATGTATAAAATTCTCGAGGAAATTCTTCAAAGAAAAAAACATAAACCTTATTTTTTTCCTACTTTAATTCCAGAATCAAATCTAAAAAAAGAGGTTGAGCATATAGAAGGTTTTTCTCCTGAAGTATACTGGGTTACCCAAGGAGGAGACGAAAAATTCGAAGAGAGGCTTGCTCTCAGACCTACTTCAGAAACAATTATATATCCAATGTTTAGTTTATGGATAAGAAGTTATAAAGACTTACCTTTTAAGGTTTATCAAAGAGCAAATATTTTTAGATATGAAACTAAAGCTACAAGACCTTTTTTGAGAAGTAGAGAATTTTATTGGATAGAAAGCCATTGCGCGCATAAAACAGAAGAAGATGCAATGAAGCAAGTTTACGAAGATATGGAAACAACAGAAGAGTTTTTGAATAAAAATCTTGGTCTTCCTTTTATTTTTTTCGAAAGACCTCAATGGGACAAATTTGCAGGAGCAAAAAAAACTTTTGCAGCAGACGTCTTAAATCCTGATGGAAGAGTAGTTCAACAGCCTTCTACTCATTTGCTTGGCCAGGATTTTGCAAAAGCATACGACGTAAAGTTTGTAGACGAAAGAGGAAAAGAACAATATGCTTGGTTAACTTGTTATGGTCCTGCGATATCTAGAATCTTCGCTTCAGTTATTATATCTCATGGCGATGACAAAGGAATAAGATTTCCTTGGAAAATTGCACCAATTCAAGTTATGATAGTTCCTATAAAGAAAGATAGAAAGATATTAGAAAAAGCTGAAGAAATTATAAAGAAGGTTTCAAAGTATGCAAGTATAGATATAGATTTATCCGACAAAACTCCTGGAGAAAAATTCAATATCTGGGAAATGAAAGGAGTTCCAATTAGAATAGACTTAGGTACAAAAGAAGTGGAGAGAGACGTTTTAACGATATTCAGAAGAGATTTAAATAAAAAAGAAGAAATTCCTACTAAATTATTTATTTCTAAAATAAAAAAAATTGGTAAAGAATACGAAAAAAATCTCTTCAAAGAAGCGAATATTCTTTTTAAGGAAAAAATAAGAGAAGTTTATTCATTGGAAGAGTTGAAGAAAGCAATAGAAGAAGGGTACATAGCCAAATGTGACTTTTGTTCTATAGACAAAGAAGGATTTAATTGCGCTGAAATAATTGAAAAAAATGCAGGAGTGACTATCAGAGGCAAGACTTTAAAAGGAGAAAAACCAAAAGGCAAATGTATAATTTGCAAAAAAGAAGCAAAAGAGGTTATTTACGCGGCGAGACAATATTAATTAACTTATTTAGACTCTCTAAAGAATCTATTAAAAAATAGAGGAGATAATTATTTTTTACCTTGTTTGATATTATTTATTCTTTTTTGAAATTCTTAATAATTAACACCGTATCTTAAAATAGCTCCAACTCCTCCTAAATTATCAAATTGAACTCCTTCGGATGTTTCATTAGTTACTAAAAAAATTTCTGCAGAAATATTATTTGCGAGTTCTTCGAAATATTTTATTTTCTCTTTTGGCAATGACTTTGAAATTATTACTTTTGCTACATTTCCTTCTTTCAATCTTTGTTCAACTTCTGTTTCTCCATATGCTATCTTTTGTGGTTCTTTGTTCAATCCTAAAAAAAATTCGTCTAAAATTTTTTTTTGCTTTATTACTTCTTGTTCTTTCAGAACATCTTCACAAGCTTCAACTAAAGCTTTTAAACCAGGCATCCCGCTATCACCTATATCTTTAACCGCAATAACTTTTTCTTTAAGAGCAGTTACTAAATTTCCTTCTTCTAAAAACTCTTCTTTCGTTGGAATAGGTCCTCCTACAAGAATCCCTTTTAAGTTTTTTAACTCAAAAAAAGATTTTTTTGCAGCTTCTGCTACTCTCCTAAAGAATTCTTTTGCCATCCCTTCTGTTATTCTATGAAATCTCTGACTTGATTGTCCTCCTGCTTTTATTTTGCTCGGAATTCCTGACGTTAAGGTATCTATTAACTTGATGGATTTTCCCTCTAATAACCCTATAGTTGCTTCTTTTCTTTCAATTAAGATTAAACCATAAACTTCATCACTTTCCAACATTTCTTTTAAAGGGTCTAAAACGAATGTTTGATCACATCTGTAAATACGAACCTTTAAAGGTTTTATAGGTTCTATAGTCCATACTCTTATATCACTTTTCCCTTCTATTGGAGAAACGTTACCTGCATAAATTGCAAGACCATTAGGAGGAGTTTCATTAAATAGTTTTAATTGTCTAGAAATCTTTTCGAGAGCATCTATAACATTTTTTCTTGTTGAAGAAGATTTTATATTTGCTGCCGTACCTTTTTCATCTTCAATTTGCCTTACTACGTTATAAATATTGTACTCTGCAGGAATTAGGACACTAACTAATTCTGTATGTCTGCCTCTATAACTTTCTAGTTCTTTCAAAGTTTCTTCAAATTCATACTTTTTTTTCTCATCCATAAAATAGCCTAAAAAAGTTTTGTTTATAAAGATAATGTTTCTTTCTTTTTTTTAATTTTTTATAACTCTTTACTTTATTTTAAGTAGAAAAAATCTCCTCAAGTTAAACTAAAAAAGCAAACAATGCCGTAACTTTCTTCTGTACCAATCAAGAAAGATTTAATAAACAGCAATTGAACCAACAAGAAAAGATAAACTTAATGAAATGGTGTATTTATGAAGTCTTTTATGCTTTATCATTCAAATGATTAATACTTAAATGAAAATAAAATCTTTAGAAATTTGAGATATTTAGTTAGAAATTGAACTTCTTTTTTAAAGGCAAAACAAGACGAATAATAAATTGATTCAGAACTTAATTTTTTAGAAAAGTAATAACCTCTTGTTTAAGGAGTCTAAAAATGAAAAAGAATATTTCTGAGCTCGATATTTTTTGTAAGTTTTTACTGAAATAAGATAAAAATTTAATCTTTATGGAGGGAATTCTTCTTATATAAAAAAATCACGTGCTAGTAAACTTTTGTAAGAGAATAAAAGCAATTTGTTCCTTCCAAGATACTTTTGGTCATTTGAAATACGACGGAAATTCTTATCAGAGAAAAGCAGTTTATAAATTTCTTATCCGAAGAAAAAGAAACTCTTCTCGATTCGAGGAAAAAGATATAAAAATGATCTAAACTAATTTAATAAAACTCTCTACGGAAGCAAATATAAAGATTTTTAAACCCTCTTTTTTTCAATAAGTTATGGAGATAAAAATATTAAAAGAAGATAAAAATCTTTTAGAGATTGAAGTAGATAATTTGACCATTGCAGAGTTGCTAAGAGTTTATTTACAAAAAGAAGGAGCAGAATTTGCTGCATGGAGAAGAGATCATCCGACTAAAAATGTAATACTTCATGTAGAAGGAGAAAATGTTAAAAAACTAATTAAAGAAACAATAGAGAATATCCAAAAAGAATTAGAAGACTTCTTGAAAGAATATAAAAAATTAAAGTAATTCATTGAAATGTCTAAAGAGAAATTAAATTCTTTAGAAGAAATAGACTTCAACTTATTGTTTAATG
>JAWAET010000035.1:0-6369 GCA_038891175.1 Candidatus Pacearchaeota archaeon | reverse complement strand
AAAGATTTAATGTAGTATTAATCTCAGTATAATTTTCATATAAATTTTCTATTTCTTCTTCTCTAAATAAGATTACTTTTTTATAAAAATCTCCTAATATTATTGAAATGTTTATTTGACTTTCATTTAGTAACACTTTTTCTTTTGGAATTACTTTTATTGCTTCTGTTAGTTCTAAAGGAGGAAGTAAAGAATACCCTTCTGAAGATGTTTCTCCTTCTACCCTTTTTGCTATATATCCTGTTTCTTTATCATATATCTCGGCAAAAATTTTTTTTCCTTTGCTAAATGAGCTATTTAATAATTCTAAATCACAGCAGTACTTATTAGATGGATTTATTAAACATTCAGTGAAGTCTGTTTTATTTTCGGAGTAATATAAAATGACTTTTAATCCTTGTGGAGACAGTTCATCTTTTTTGTTGACTAAACCACAAGCAACATTTGCTGAAACAGTATAGACAAGAAAAGATATTACTAAAATATAGATTATTAATCTTTTCATATCTTCTTTTATTTTTTTTTATTTAAATAACTTCCTCTTCTATTTCTAACTTCTTTTTTGCTAAGGAGTAAATTCCAAATAATAAAATAACTATCCCTAAAAAAGTAGTAAATAAGATGATTGCTTCTGAAAAGCCGTAGTTAAACAAGTCCTTTCTTATTAAGATAAAATTAAAGCCAGTAATCAACTCTTCTATCCCTATCCATCCTTTTCCACTAGTTATATAAAGAATTGCTGCTACAAAAAAAGGAAAAATAATTCCTCCTGCCGTAGCTAAAATTTTTTCTTTTTCATCTTCACATAGTATTATAGTATTTATTTCTCCTTTTTCAAAGATTATCTTTTGATTAGTACAACTTAAAAATAAAGAAAGTATAAAATGACCTGCTTCATGCAAACTTATCGTAGAGATGAATAATATATTTATTAAAATTATTATAAATACAAAACTCTCTAAAAATTTTAATATTCCTTTTTTATCTTTCTTTTCATAGTAAGTAGAACTCTTTTCATTTTTAGTAACTGTCTTAAATGTGATTATTAAATAAATTAAAAAAAGAGAGTTTAAGATAAAGTATATATACTCTATATTTGCATTTCTTAAAATGAATATCAACATAGAAATTGCCAGGGAAGAATAAGTGATACCTATCATCGAAATTTTTTTTAATTCCTCAATTCTAGAAATTCTTAAGTTATAAAGTAAAAAAAGAGTAAAGCAAGCAAGAAGAAGAGTTTCTATATTCATTATCCCTATCAAAAAAGAAGAAAAAGCAATTAGTATAATTAAGTAGATAAGAGTTATGTGTGCTTTTTTTTCTAGCACTATTTTAGGTATTGAAATTGACTGAAAAATAACATTTAAAACAATCAATTGTAACAAAAGAGAATAAGAATTATCTATTTTTTTTATAAGAAATCCTAAAAAGATTATTGTGTTAAGTAAATAAGAAAAAAATAAAAAAAGAATCTCTGCTTTTCTAACTCTTTTGGCGTTCTTATTTTTTTTAAATAAAAAATATAAAATGGTAGTACTTATATTAAATGACAAAATTAAATTTAATATTAATATTAACTCCATTTATTTTAATGTTTATTCAAGTATAAAAAATTATCTTCTTAATAAATTTACTTTTTAGGCTTTTTAACTAAAATAAAAATTTGAAAAAATATTGAAAAAAAGAGTCAACAAATTTAAATATTCTTGGTTTTTCTTAAAATAGATGAAAGAAGAAAAAAATAAAATTTTGGAAGCGCTTTCTCCTTTAGAAAGAAAAGTTCTTCCTTTTGCAGAAGGAAATGTTATAGATATTTGCGAAAAAACGAAGTTGGATAAAACATCAGTTTTGCGTGCACTCACATTTTTGCAAAATAAGGGATTAGTTCAGGTAAACATAAAAGAAAAAAAGATAGTTGATTTAGGACTAAATGGAGTTCTCTACTTAAGAAAAGGGCTGCCTGAAAGAGAGCTATTAAATAAGCTTGCGGAAAAAAAAGAGATTTTTTTAAAAAATGTTAAAGATACTGTAAATTTAAATGAAAATGAGATAAAAGTAGCAATAGGTGTTCTTAAAAAGAAAGTTTTTATAGAAATTAGAGAAGGTAAAATTATTTTGATAGCAAAGGAAGAAGAGATAAAAAAAGAGATGATTGAAGAAATCTTCTTAAAAAGCCTTCCTTTGCCTTTAGATTCTTTGACTCCTGAACAAAAATATGCTTTTGAAAACTTGAAAGAGAGAAAGAACATAATTGAAATAAGGGATGAAAAAGAGATAACTTCTCATTTAACAGATTTAGGAAAAGAAATTTCTCAAGAAGACTTAAAAGAAGAATTGATTGAAAAGCTCACTCCAAAAATGATAAAGACTGCATCTTGGAAAGGAAAAAAATTTAGAGCTTATGATATCACGAGCCCCGTTCCGCGTATTTATGGAGGTAAGAGACATTTTGTAAATCAAGCTATTGATTATGCAAAGAAAATATGGCTAGAGATGGGTTTTAAAGAGATGACAGGAAATATTGTTGTAACTAGTTTTTGGAATTTCGATGCTCTGTTTACTCCTCAAGATCATCCTGCTAGAGATGTGCAAGATACTTTTTTTATTTCGAATGTTAAAGGAAAAATAGAAGATAAAAAACTTCTCGAAGAAATAAAAAAAGCCCATGAAGGAGAGTTAAAGCAAGGAAAAGGATGGCAAGAAAAGTGGGATGAGGAAAAATCAAAGAAAGTTTGTATAAGAACACATACAACTTGTGTTTCCTCTCAAACTTTAAAAAAAATAGCTGAGAAAAAAGAATTTCCTGCTAAATATTTTGCTATAGGAAAGTGTTTTAGAAATGAGACTGTTGATTGGAGTCATGGTTTTGAATTTAATCAGACAGAAGGCATCGTCGTAGATGAGAATGCAAATTTCAGACAACTTTTAGGTTATTTAAAAACTTTTTTCGAAAAAATGGGTCATAAAAATTTGAGGTTTAGACCTCATTATTTTCCTTATACTGAACCTTCTGTAGAAATAGACTCTTGGAATGAGGAGAGACAGTGTTGGATTGAAATAGGGGGAGCAGGTATGTTTAGACCGGAAGTAACTATTCCTTTCTTCGGAAAGCATATCCCTGTTTTGGCTTGGGGTCCTGGTTTTGATAGAATAATTATGAATTATTATAACATAAAAGATTTAAGAGAACTTTACAAAAATGATTTAAATAAATTAAGAGAAACAAAATTCTGGATGTTATGACAAACATTACTTTTAATAGAAAAGAGATTGAGAAGAATTTAGGTAGAATAGATGAAGACTTACAAAAGAAGATAATCTCCGTTGGAATAGAGATTGAAGATTTAACTGAAGACGAGATAACATTAGGGATAACTCCTAATAGACCCGATTTGTTATCCAAACAAGGATTTTTGAGGCAAATGAATTTTTATTTAGAAAAAAAGAAACCTAAAAATTATACTGCTGAAGAAAATAAAGAATACAAAGTGATTGTTGAAAAATCAGTTAAGGAAGTTAGACCTTATACTGTGTGCGCAGTAGCTAAAAACTTAAATTTCGATGATGAAAGAATAAAAGAAATTATAGAGATTCAAGAAAAATTGCATCTAACATTAGGGAGAAACAGAAAAAAAATAGCAATAGGGATTTATCCTTTAGAAAAGATTAGTTTTCCAGTTAGGTTTTTAGCAAAAAAACCAAAAGAAATAATTTTTAGACCATTAGAATTCGATAGAGAAATAGACGGATTAAGAATTTTGAGAGAGCATCCTACGGGAAGAGAGTATGCTCACTTATTAGAAGGAAAGGAAGTTTTTCCTGTCTTTGAAGATGCAAATAAAAAAATTTTGAGTATGCCTCCTATAATAAACTCACATGAAACTGGAAAAGTTACTCAAGAAACAAAAGATGTATTTGTAGAGTGTTCTGGATTTAATCTTTTTTATTTAAAGAAAGTTCTTAATATAATTTGTTGTGCGCTCATTGACATGGGAGCTAAAATATACCAGGTAAAAGTGATAGATAAGAGAAATATGTATACTCCTGATTTTACAGAAGAAAAAATAGAGTTTACATTAGAACAGATAAACAAAACTCTCGGTTTAGATTTTAAAGAGAGAGATATAGAGAAACTTTTATTAAAAATGGGAATAAAAGTTGAAAGGACAAAAAAAGGATTTAACGCTTTGGTACCTCCTTATAGAGTAGATCTTCTCAATTGGAGTGATATCGCAGAAGAAGTTGCAATCGCTTTTGGATATGAAAACATAGGATTTGAAATTCCTTCTATCTCTACTATAGCTGAAGAGGATAAAAAATTCGTAATAAAAAGAAAAATTGGAGAGATTTTAGCAGGTCTGGGATTCTTAGAATGCTCTTCCTTACATTTGAATACTAAAGAGGAAATAAAAAAGATGCATTATCAATTTAAGAACTTTATTGAAATAGAAAATTCAAAAACAGAGTATAACACTCTGAGAATAGATTTAATGACTAATCTCTTAAAAATTTTCTCAGAAAATTCCGACTCACAATATCCTCAAAAGATTTTTGAAATAGGAACTGTTTTCTCTCTGGATGAAAGAGAAGAGACGGGTATTAAGGAGAAACAAAATTTAGCCATTGCTATTTGCGATGACGAAACAAATTTTACTGAAATAAAAAGAGTTTTAGATTATCTTTTTAAGATGGTAGACAAAAAATATGAGTTAGAAGAGACGGAAAATCAAAATTTTATTCCTGGAAGAGTAGGGAAAGTTATAGTAGATGGAAATGAAGTAGGATACATAGGAGAGATAGCTCCGAGAGTCTTAAAGAATTGGAAGATTAATTTTCCTGTTGCTGCTCTTGAAATTTGTATCGATGATTTTTTTAATATATTTTAAAAAATTATTAACTTTCGTTAAATTTATAACTTATTGGAGGTTATAAGAAGTATGAGAATATATTTAAATAAAAAAGGTGAGGATTTAATTAGGTCTGTTATTGTTTTTATTGTTTTGAATCTAATCTTTTTTACCTCTTTATTTCTCTTTGTAAAAAAGACAGTTTCTTTAGAATCTTTTTACGAAGAAGTTTATGCAAAAAAAATCGGTTTAATTCTCGATAGGGCTGAGAAAGGGATGGTAATTTCTATAGATGTAAGCCCTCTTATAGAGATTGCTAAAAAAAATAAGATGTCTCTTGAAGAAATAAAATCAAATATGATTACTATCGATGAAGAGAATAGCGAAGTTATTGTAAAATTAAGAAAAGAGAGCGGTTTTAAATACAAATTTTTTTCTAAAATCAATCTAGACGAAAAGACATCTAAAATTCAACTAAATGAAAATGAAGGAGGTAAACTCTTTCTCGTTTTCGATGAATAAAAAAGGCGAAGAAAAGTTATTTTCTTTTTGGTGGTTTGTATGTTTAGTAATCGTTAGTGTTTTTGTTATTGCTTATTTACTCATATTCTTAAACAAGGGAGTAGATGTATCAAGAAGTGAAGTTCTTCTCTTAGAGCAAAAGATAAAAGATTGCATCATAAAAAATGGTTTTATTATAGATATTTCTAATTGGACAGAGGATGAATTTTTTGTTTTTTGTAATTTAAATCAAAAGAATTTTGACGAAGAATTAGGTTTATTCTTTAATCTTACTATAATAGACGAAGAAGGAAAGAAAGTTAAAACAATTCGAAAAGGAAAAGTTTCTTTTGAAGAAGATTGTTTGATTGGCGTATCTGGAAAAGGATATCCTTCATGCTTGTTGGTTAAAGAAAATTTTTTATACTACAATCCTAGTACGAAAAGATTAGAGTACTGGAGTTTCAATTTAATAGCAGCATCTAAGAATAAAGGAACTAAATTTATTAATAAAAAATTACAATGATAAATAAAAGATTTCAAATTTCTCTAACTTTAAGTTGGTTTATAGCTACTTTAATTATTTTCTTTTTAGGACTTATTTTTTTATTTTTCTTATCTTTATCCGAGTACTCTTTTTTTATTAAAGAGATTTCTAATTCTATTTTTGGAAAGAGCTCAAATGAAGATCTTAGTTTTTTTGTTAATGAAAATACTATAAAAAAAATTTTTGTTTTTTTTGAAAGCCCTCATATTTTTCAGGAGAAATATTACTTTTTTCATAAGATGTTAATTAAAAATTCGAATAAAGAAGAAGACTTTATCAAACAAGGATTAATTTATGAAAGCGACCTCGAGCAATTAGAAAAAATATCAAAGAAACTATGTTTTAATTATACTATAATAAACAAAAGTTATAAGGAAAAAGTTTCTCCTCCTAGTTTTGTAGGAACAACTACCACTCTTTCTTATTTTAAATATCTAGACTCTCCGAAAGAATGGTCAAATAAACTCTTAA
>JAWAET010000034.1:0-7006 GCA_038891175.1 Candidatus Pacearchaeota archaeon | reverse complement strand
TGTATTCTCACAATTATTATAATCCTCTTGTTTATCATCATAAACTCAAAAACAAAAAATAAAAAAAGCGAGATTTTATTAAATGAAAATTTAAAACAAATAAAAGAAGAAGTTAAAGATTCTCAAGTTGAAAGTCCTTTGCAAAATGCTTTAAAAGAAGTAAACTTAATCCTCGACGAGTGTACTGTTGCTTACCTTAATAAAGACTACTCTAAAGCAGTAAGCTTATATAATAAAGCAAGAGAAAAGTATGAAATTCTAAATTTAAAAGATGATAGGACAAAAGAGAGATTTTTTGTTTTATATGAAAAATTGAAAAATGTTTACTAATTAAAAACTCCTTATTTTTACCCTTAAAAAATTTAAAACATAGGGTTTTCTCGAATAAATCTCCTAAACAACTTTTCGAATATATCCAAATGCTTTTTGAAAAAGAAGATTATTAAAATTTTATTATTATCTCGTTTGAAATAGAAATCTTTTCTCGCATCAAAGTCTTTATTAAAAGATTAAGTAGTCTTTTTTTCTTGAAATTCTTGTCTATCTATTTCATTATGGACTAAAGTAATCACTTGTGATGCAAATAAAACTTTAGGTGAGACAGAAATTTTGTCTATTCTTTTTAAAAGATGTCTCTTTTCATATGGAAAACCTTCGTGATCTCCCAGAACAAATACTTCATTTCCTTTAATAATTAAATGTCTTATATCTTCTCCTTTTTTATCTAAAAGAAAAATATTTTTGCCTTCTTTATCTAATTCTTCTATAAGTGCTTCAAAAGATTTTTTTTCTACAAAACATCCTGGAAAAACTTTCACAATTTCTCCTCTTTCTTTCGGGACTTTATATAAAATTCTTCTTATTAATCCAGCGACATCTTTCTTTGAGATAGGTATTCCTTCTTCATATCTTAGAGTAATATGGACTGGGGGGTTTGGTCTTCCCTCAAAAACTAAATGTAACACTACATCTCTTCTAAAATTATGTGAGAGAAAAAAAGAATTTATTATTACATTTATTGCGATGTCCATTCTTCCTGCTTCCATTAAATTTTCTCTTATTAAACTTCCTGCTGTTACAGCGTTTTTTGAATAATAGATAAACTCTCTCATAATCCTTATTAAATAGTAAAATTTATAAATATTGCATCTAATCTCTCTTTAAATAAAAATAAGGTGAAAATGGCAATAAAACGTAAAGATTTAGAGGAAGAAGATATAGATGAAGACGAACTTGAAGAAGAGGAAGAAGATATAGATGAAGATGAACTTGAAGAAGAGGAAGAAGATATAGATGAAGATGAACTTGAAGAAGAGGAAGAAGATATAGATGAAGATTTTGAATAAATTAGATAAATTATTTCTTAGAAACTTCTTTCGCTTCTTTAAGTTTTCCTATAGATAAATAAATATTTTTTAATTTTTCTTTTATTTTTTCTCTTTCTTCATTATTTATTTTTATATTTAGAAGCTTTTCATAGAATTTTGCTGATAGAGATCTTTTTCCAATTTTTTCAAAATACTCTGCATATTGCTTGTACATCAGAACTCTTTTTTGAGAGATCTCTTTTCTTTGCATTTCATTAGCTTCGTTAATCGCATTTGTAAAAACTATTTCAGCGTCTTCGATTTTTCCTGCTTTACAAAACATTTCCGCTGCTCTCACAAAATCTTCTATTTTCTCCCTAAAGGTATAATCTAATCTTGCTTTCGTAGTTAATGTTTTTCCTGCCTTTTCAAACATCCTTCCCGCTTCATAAAGAGATATTAACTTGTTTAAAATAAATCTTTTTGTTTCAATAGGTAGCTCTTTTTTCATCGCACTTTCTAAATATAATATTCTATTAAAATCTGTAGAAAAAGAATTTAACTTTTTTTCTATCTCCTCAATTGTGTTTTCGTTGACTCTCATATTCTCAATTAATTTCTTTCTTTTTTAAAAATTTATGCTTTTAAGAATATACTTATTATTAGTGTTATCTTTCACATATTAAAAAAACATTTAAAAACTAACTTTTTGTGGAATTTATGAGGGGTTGTAGCTCAGTGGGAGAGCACACGGCTGAAGACCGTGGTGTCGGGAGTTCGATTCTCCCCAGCCCCATGAATTTTTCGAAGATTTATCGATTTTTATGTTTCTGATCCTCTTTATATTTGCTGAATAAATCTGTAATCTAAAATTAATTTCTATTAGGGAATTTCGAAATATTTTTAAATAAATTTTCTTTTAAATTACTATGAAAAAAGAGAGTGAGAATAATAAACCAAAGAAAATTCATATTTCTTATATTTCATTTTCTTTAGCAAAAATCTCTATCTTCTTTTTTACTTTATTTCTCCTTTCAATAGTCTCCTATGATGTTTTAAGAAAGTTTTTAGATGATTGGAGATGGGCTTTTTTAACAATAGCTATTCTCTTATCTCTTTTTCCAATTAAAGAGTTATTAAAAAATGAAGAATAAAAAAGCAGCGATAGAACTTTCTGTCGGGACATTAGTTATAATAGTTTTAGCAATGACTATGCTTATTTTAGGGTTAATGTTAGTAAGGAATATTCTTCAAGGAGGAGACGAAGCAATTAGTACTATAAATGACCAAGTTAAGAAAGAAATAAATAAACTTTTTGGAGAAGATAAAAAAGTAGTTATCTTTCCTTCTACCAATAAACCCATAAAGGTAAGGCAGGAAAAACAAGAAGGTTTTGCTTTAGGAATAAAAAATAGAATAACTGGGAGAGAAGGGGAACGAGCAGTTTTTTCTTATGAGATAATTCCTGTTTCTAATACAGAAAAAGATTGTGGTTTATCAAAAGAAGAAGTTCTAAACCTTTTTGTAGGAGACTCTTATAAGGATGAGGATATCCCCATCGCGACGGGAGAGGAGTTTACGGCTCCTATCTTATTCAATACTCATAAAGGAGACCCTCTTTGTACTGTAAGATTTAGAATTAATGTGAAAGTAAATGATGATAAAAATTATGACAGTCGTGTAGTTTATGTCGAGTTTACTGACTAAGAATATTCTTTCTTTTTAAAAAGTCTTATTAAAATGAAAATTAGAGAGATATATTATTTTGGCAATGAATACATAAAAGAAGACTCTCTTGCAGTTAGTGTTTGTAAAAAACTAGAAAAGGATTTTAAAAATATAAAATTCGTTCATATAAAAAATGTCTTTGAACTTTTAGAAAAAAATTTAGACAATGTTCTTTTAGTAGATGTAAGTAAATCAGTAAAGAAAATCGAGTTAGTAGACTCAAAAGGAGTTTTGCCTGGAGGAAAATTAACTCCTCATGATTTTGATTTAGGTTCTTTTCTCTCAATAACCAATAAAAAAACAAAAATACTCTTAATTCCTTTTAATTACTCTAAGGAAAAAGCATGTTTTGAAATAACAAAATTCCTTTCTACTTCTCTTCAACTAATTTAACCTTAAGAAAATGTGTTGAACAAGAAAAACAAGGATCGTATGCACGAATTAGCCTTTCTATGTCTTTTATTATTCTCTCTTTTGAACATTTTCTTTTCAAAAGATTATTTAAGTAATCTTTTATATCTATTTCAATTTGGTTTAAATTTTGAGCCGTGGGAGTGATTATGTTGCAATAAATAATTTTTCCTTCTTTTGATACATTATATTCATGAAACAAAGTTCCCCTCGGAGCTTCTATCGCTGAAATTCCTCGTCCTATAAAAGAATTCGTTACAACTTCTTTTTCTTTTAAACTTTTTAACATTTTTGTAAGTTGTAAAAATTTCTCAATACAAATCGAAATCTCTAATGCTTGAGCGATACTATTTTTAAAAGGATTTTTTATAGGAATTTTTATTTTATTCTTTCTTATAATCTTTTTTGTTCTCGTATCTATCTCTTTAAAGTTATTATTAATTCTAACAGAAGCCCCACAAACATAAGGTCTTCCATCAAAAAGAACAAATTTCGAAGTAGCATACTCTTTTATGTTTTCTTTTAAATGTCGAGAATAATCCGATGTTTTTATCCTTTTATCCGAAGAAGTTAGCTCTCCTTCAGAAAAAGAATACTCTCCTTCTTTTTTTAAGCACAAAAATTCGCATTCTCTTTCCATTTCTGGATAATCTAATGAATTAAACAAAAAAACAGTCCTCTCTGCTATTTTTCTTAGCTCTTTAGCTTCTTTTTCTAAATCTGTAAGATTCAGAAATTCCTCTTTTTTTATAAAAGGATGAATCTCTCTTCCTCCTATTCTCTCTATAATCTTATTTCCAAACCTTATTAATTTTATCGCTTCATTAATTCTTTGGTTATCTCTCAATTTGTTTCCCCAATTTAGGTAATCTGGAAGAATCAAAAAATAAAGATGTGTTGCATGGCTCCTTATTCTTTCTCCGATTAACATCATTTCTCTTATTACTTTTGTTTTCTTAAACACTTTTTTTCCTAATGCTCTTTCTAAGGCGTTTGCTGCTGCGATTGTATGAGATGAACTGCAAATACCGCAAATTCTTGAAACAATTTCTAAAACATCTTCCGCTTTTTTTCCAAGAAGGAGGCCTTCAAAAAACCTTGCACCTTCTTCTGCTTTTAGTTCTACCGTTTCTACTCTGTTCTTTTTTATTCTTATATACACGCTCGCGTGACCTTCTACTTTACAAAGATGATTTAGATTTATTTCTCTAACCATTCTGTTATTTTTTCGTTTTCCTCTTTAAATTCTAGTCCTGCGAAGGTTTCTAATTTATTTTTTATATCTTCTTTCTTATATCCTTTTGAAATTAATAACCTTATAAAAGATTCATAATTAGCGTCTTTGTTTGGTCCTCTGCATCCGTAACAACCTATATCATTTGAAGGGCATAAAGCATTGCATCCCCCTCTCGTTATTGGTCCCAAACATACTTTTCCTTTTTCTAACATGCAAGGATTCTCTTTTTTTCTACACTCAAAACAAACAGGAGCATTTTCTTTTATTCTAAATTTTCTTTGGTTTAAGAAACATTCTATAAAGTTTATAATTTCCTCCTTATTTGGAGGGCATTGAGGCAAGTAATAATCTACCTTTACATGCTTATTTATTGGAGTTGGAGGTTCAGATTTTAGATGATTATACTTAGGATAAACTAATCTTATAATTTCTTCTTTTCTTTTAAAATTAATCTCAGAAGGAACTCCACCGAAACATGCGCATGAACCAAATGCAACCAAAAATTTCGTTCTTTTTCTTATTTCATTCAGAAGAAGGATGTCTTTATCAAAAACTACTGTCCCTTCTACAAATGATAGATCTAACTTCCCTTTGTATTTTTCTTCTTTTATTAATGAGAAAGAAACTATATTAATCATCTCGTTTATTTTTAGGAATACATCTTCAAAGAGAACACTAAGTAAACATCCTGCACAACCAGATAATCCAAAAAAACCAACTTTTATTTTAGTCATTTTCTTTCGTTAACCTTTCTTTTAGTAATTCGTAACTAAACACAGGTCCATCTTTGCATACATATAAGTCTTGAATTAAACATCTCCCACAGCTACCGATGGCACACTCCATTCTTCTTTCCATGTTCCAGAAGATATTTCTTTCTTTTATTCCTTTGCTAACAAGATAATCAGTAGCAGACTTCATCATTAATTCAGGTCCGCACATTATAAAAAGCTGGCTCTCTTCTATCTCTTCCTTTTTTAAAATATCTTGAATGTACCCTTGTTCGTATTCTGTTTTTTTGTTCTGAGGATCGATAAACACTTTTATTTTTATTTTTTTAGACCACTTTTTTATTCTATCTTTTAGCAATATACTCTCTTCATTTTTAAAACCAAAAAAAACCTTTATTCTTTCATAATATTTTTTATTTTGAAGACAATATTCAATCAAAGATGCAATAGGTGCGATTCCGCTTCCTCCTCCTATAAGAATCATATTTTTATCTCCTATCTCTTTTAAGTCATATCCTTTTCCATAAGGTCCTCTTAAAAAAACATAGTCTCCTTTTCGTAAATAATTAAACATTGCAGAAGTTACATTTCCTACTTTTCTTACTAAAACATCTACATAATTTTTATTAAAAGAACAAGAAGCAAGAGGACACTCGCCGTAACCTAAAATTGAAAGTTGGAAAAATTGACCTGGTAGAGGATTAATATTTGTTTCTATTCTAAATAATTTTACTTCCGGCGTATAACTTTTTATCATCTTTATTCTATATTTTTTGGGTTCAAACATTTTTTATACTCTCTTTAAACTTTATATTATTAATTGTTTCTACCCAATTTATTTTCATAGGGCAAGAACGAAGACATCTTCCGCAACCAACACACATGTATCTTCCAAATTTTTTTTTAAAAAAAACAATCTTATGATAAACAAAATGTTTAAATCTGTCTATTCTTGAATCTCTAAAACACTTTCCTCCGGCTACTTCTGTAAAACTTTTTAAAAGACAAGATGTTTGATTTCTAACTCTCCTACCAGAGGAAAACTCTATATCATTTATATCTTTTATATCAAAGCAATTACACGTAGGGCAGTTAATTGTGCAAGCAGTACAACTTAAACATTTTTCTGAATCATTTTTCCACAGAGGATTAAAATAGTCTTTTGTTATCTCTTTATTTTTTAAAACTAAATAATTCTTTTGCTGAGGGATTACCGCTTCTTTTGTTTCTCTTAAATTTTTTACAAGACTCTCTCCTTTTTTTGAGCCGACTTTAATTATGTAATTTTCATTATATGGATAAAAAAAGAGATCATAATATTCCTCTAACTCCATAGAATTACAAAAACAAAACTCATCAGGTTTATCACAAAATATCCCTATTAAAATAGTGTTTTTTCTTCTTTCTAAATAATTATAATCATAAAAAATTTTGTCAATAACTTTCAGAGCATTTAAATCACATTTTCTTAAACCAAATATCACTCTCTTTTTTTGTTTTTCTTTGTTACTTATAATTTTATCTTTTTTAAAATAAAAGAGAACTTCTCCTTCTTTTATAAAAAATTTTTTTATAGGAATATCAGTTATTCT
>JAWAET010000033.1:0-7174 GCA_038891175.1 Candidatus Pacearchaeota archaeon | reverse complement strand
TTCCTGTAGAAAAAGAAGCTGTTAAAGAAGCCCTAAAATCACCTTCTCCTTACAGTTTTTTTAGACCTACTCAAGTTACTACTTATGCTTTTTGCTTAATACTCGTGATTGCTGTAGGTTATAGTATCGCAACTTCTTTTTCATTTAGTTCTTTTTCTTATTCGGGAGAGTCTGTTGTTTATGGAGAAAAAAGTTCTTCTTTTAAAATAGGTTACCCTCTTGCTTTTATAGAAGTAAATGCTTCTGCGAATGATCCTTTTAAATTTTTTCTGTTTAATTTCTTAGGAGATTTTATTCTGTACTTCTTATTAGCGTATGTAATTGATTTAATATTTACTAATTCGATAAGAGCGATATTAGAATACTTAGAAAAAGAAAAAGATTATTTTGATTAGTCTTATAAATTATTCTATATCGATTATTTTTCCTTTTTTTCCTACTACAAAAAATTTTGTTTTTCCCATTTTTTGTTCTAATCCTTCAGCCTCATGAATATGAGAAGAAATTGCTATGTCAGGTTTTATTTCATCTATCAACTTTCTTAAGAAATAACTACCTCTAATTCCAGAAAATTCTGCTACACTGCCCATAGGATGAAGATGTGAAACTAACACTCTTTTATTATCGTGAGACTTAATTACTTCAAAAAGATTTTTTATTTTTTTGAAGTCTTTTTCAGTATGGTCCATCTTAAAATTAGAGCTTCCTATACCAATAAAGTCTACATTATCTTTTCTAAAATAATAACCGTCAAGACTCTTTAGTTTGTATTGTTCTTTAAGAAATTTTACATCTAAATCAGTATCCCAATTACCGGGAATAAATAAAACTTCCAAATTTCTTTTTTTAAAAGGAGAAATGACTCTCTCTTTTTTTAGAGGATTGAATATATCTCCAGTTAAAATAACAAAGTCTACTTTATACTTTTCTGCTTTCTTTGCTAAGTTTTCAGCTATTACTTCTGAACCGTGAATATCTCCTGCAGCCAATATCCTAATCCTCTTTTTTTTCATATTTCTTAAAAAAATTTGAGATTTAATAAATTAACGAATTTCTAAAAATTAATTAAAAAAATTTGTTAAGTCTTTTTGTTTCCCATAAGAAGGAATTACTCTTGAAATAGAAAGATATTTCTCGAGAGCTAACTTTAAATTCTTTTTTATTTCCTCTAATGCTTCTTTCAAAGTTACAAATTTTTTTGGTTCTTTTAGAAAAGCTCTTCTTAAAGATTCTCTTATTATCCCCACTCCAAGAGGCGCGTAATATTCTTCTCTTTCTTCGTGGAATACTACTACTTTTGCTTGTCTTTTTATTCTTTTTAAATATTCTAAACAAGCGAGCCTGTCTGAATAATAAGCACCGACAACATTTTTTGCATATTCTTTTCTTCCAAAAAAAGATTCATAATCATGAACTGTAATCGTTTTTGTAGTCCAAGAACTTCCTCCGAAGCTAGTTTCCATTACCTCAAATTCAAAATAGCCGGGTAAAAAAAGTATCTCGAATTGATTTCCATTATAGTATTCCTCGAAAACAATAATTTCATTTATAGGAGGATAATCTTTTATTTCTTTTAAAAGACTTCTTCCTATAATATCGTCAACAGCAGTAATAGACCACCGCGTAGGAACCATCCTCCTGTCCTTTTTCATACCTAATAGTCCTGCTGAAAACAACTTTTGAATGTGGCTTGTCTCTATATTAGATTCATAAAGCTCTTTAACTGCCTCTGTTGCTTTTACATGAATATCTGAAACTAAATAGTCCACTTTTTTTGGAACGGAAACATTCTCTTCTAAAATCGCTTTTTTTAGAGGAGCAGGATTCGCCATAATAGAAAAAAATTTCGAAGCAGAAAAAGATATAGAAGGTTTTTTTTCTAAAAAAAATTCTACAGAAACAGGTTTAAGTGATAAAGAGATCTCTTGCAAAGTATTTTGTATTGAATTAATTTTCTTAACATTGCTGTTGCTTCTTGCATAAACCATTCTCGCTCTATTTATTAAAATCTCCTCTATCGACATATTTTCCTTAACCCATACCTCGGGCATTGACATCCTTGAACTATCTATTTTTTCATTTGGTGAGAGAATTCCGCAAAATACATTAGGATAATTGACCCTCCCAACAAAAATTTCTGGAGGGCTTGTTCCTGAAAAGTTCTCTTTTACTTTAGGAGAATAAGCTTCAATTTTTTCTAAAATTCTACATTTTGTTCTTCCACAAAAACCTTTACCTTTACATCTAATACAAAGTTCATCCATACAAAAATAGATTAGATTTATTAAATAAATTTTTCTAATTAAATAAGCCTCCTCTCATTCTGTGAAAGTAATCTCTTTTAATTAAAATATATTTTTCTTTTATCAACAAATTTATAAAATAAGAATTATTAAGAAAAGAAGGTCCCGTGGTCCAGTAGTTAAGACGCTTCCTTGACGTGGAAGAAATCCCAGGTGCAACTCCTGGCGGGACCACTAAACTTTAAAAACTCTTTTGTTCTTTTGTTCTTATGAAAAAGAAGAATTTATCTTCTGAAGAAAAATTAGAATTAATAAAAAAGAACACTGAAGAAATTCTCGGAGAAGAAGAATTAAAAAAAATGTTAGAAGAAGATGAAAAAATCAGACATTACATCGGATTCGAAGTTTCTGGGAAACCTCATATAGGGCATGGTCTTGTTTGCATGTCTAAAGTGAAAGATCTTCAAGAAGCAGGCGTTGATATTTCGATTTTTATAGCAGATTATCACGCGTGGATAAATAATAAACTCGGCGGAGATTTAAGAATAATAAAAGAAATAGGAGTTAACTTTATCAAGGAAGTTTTAAAAGCAGGTTATAAGTGTGTTGGAGGGAATCCTGAAGAGCTAAAATTTGTTGTAGGTAGCGAATTTTATCACAATAATGATTTATATTGGCAAACGGTTATAGAGATTTCCAAAAATACAAATTTATCTAGAATTCTTCGAAGTATTACGATTGCGGGGAGAGAAGAAGGAGAAGGAGTGGAGTTTGCAATGTTATTATACCCTGTTATGCAAGTTGCAGACATTTTTTCACAAAATTTAAATTTAGTTCATGCTGGACTTGACCAAAGAAAAGCTCACGTAATTGCTCGAGAAGTAGCATTACAGTTAAAATATTGTCCTGTTTTGAATAAGAAAAAAGAGAAAATAAAACCTGTCGCCATTCACGGCCCTCTTGTTTTAGGTTTAGGAAAACCACCAGTTTGGCCTATAAATGTGGAGAGAAAACAGGAAATTTGGAGTAAAATGAAAATGTCAAAATCAATTCCAAATTCGGCAATTTTTATGCTAGATGACGAAAAAACAATAGAAAAAAAGATTAATGAAGCTTTCTGTCCAGAAGGAGAAACGGAATTTAATCCTATAATTGATTGGGTTAAGCATATAATTTTTCCCATATCAAAAGAATTTCTCGTCGAAAGACCTTCAAAATTTGGAGGTAATAAAAAATACTCTTCCTTCGAAGAACTAAAGAAAGACTTTCAAGAAAAAAAACTTCATCCTCTTGATTTAAAAAAATCGATGTCAAAAGAACTAATAAAAATTTTAAAACCCGCAAGAGAACATTTTTCTTCTCCTCAAATGAAAAAACTTAAGGAAGAGATGGATAAACTTTTAATTACGAGATAAAAAAGTTAAAGAATAAGTAGAGAAAAAAATTATTAAACAGGTTGATACTTCTCTTCGTATCTTCGTATAATTTATCTTCTCTCTTTAAAATTTTTTAATAGTTTAATTTATTTTAGAATAGAAATATTTAAAAACCTCTTTTTTTTAAAATATTAATGGAAGAAGAAACAAAAAGAAATGTTTTCCTTTTAATCTCTTTAGTCGTTATTGGCCTTATTGTTTTTTACTTAGTTTATATTTATTCTAACTCGAATGAAGAGGGTGATAATGCTAACCATGGAGGAATTGAAGTTTATGAAGAAGTTTTTGGAAAATTTTTCGGGACCATATTATATTATACGGCAGGCCCGGTAAGCAAAACTTCTTTAGATAAAACTAATGAGAAATCTGCAATAATTGTTCAAATTGCTTTTTGGCTTCTTATTTTTGTTACTTTCGGAGATATTATTGCTAATTTTTCTTCTTTTAGTAAACCAGTTTCTTGGATAGCTGCTTTTTTGATAGGAATAATTGCTGCAAATACAGGAATGTGTGTTATTCTTCTTTCTTCTCTCAATACAGTTTTTAGTGTTTTAGGAGCAGTGAGTGTATATGCCTCACTTTTTGCCGCTTTACTGGCATTTTTTGCTGTTAATACTTACATAATTCCGGGACTAAAGATGTGGGTAATTAAAAGAAAAGCTACAATAGAGTTGATGAAAAAAGATATCAGTAAAAAAAAAGGATTGGAAACTTTCACCGCAGGAGTAGAAGCACTCATAAAAGCCGGAAAAGAAATTGAGAAAGCAGGAAAAGAAGATAAGAGTAATGTTGAGGGTAATCCTTCATCTCCAGGAGTCTCTTATAGAACTTAAAAAATAAAGAAAGAAGTTGCGAGAAAGAGAAGAATAATAAAAAAGAATTCTTTGGGGAAAAGAGTTTGAGATAATAAACTTTATTGGTTAATAAGAAAGAGAGGTCTAATTTTAGAGATATTTTATTTCTTAATACATTGATTTTTAAAAACTTAAAAGTCTTCATCAAGATTATATGATTTATAGTAAGGAATTTATGGATTTTCAATAAGATGCGATTACAAATTGCTTATAAAAAGGTTATTAAAGAGAATTTTTCTCTATTAATCTTTGATATCTTGATTCTCTTTTTAAGAGATTTTCTATACTTAGTTTCAATCATAATTTATCCTTCTCCCATAAAACTCTTTCTTCTTAACTTTTATTCTGTGTGAATTAGGATTGTATGCTCTCTTTTTTTCAGAGACATTTTTTCCAAGCCGAGGATGTTTTGTTAAGACATTAGAATAAACCTCTTCTTTTTCAAATATTCCTTCTTCTATAAGATAGTCTAAAACAGCGACCTCGCAACCATTTTCTTTTTGTATTATGGGTACATCCTCTATTCCGAATCTTCTCACTCCTTCTGGATGCCCACAAAAGATAACTGTAGGTATAGCCCTCTCTCTATCTAAATGAAAATAGTTAACAATATCTTTATATTCTGAAAAATCTTTAAAATTTTCTTCTATATAATTTTTGTATTTCTCATAATAGAATCCTTTTCTTATCATTTTACCAATTTCTTCTAAACTATTTATTTTTCTTATATCTACTCCCAAATATCTTTCTTCCGGACTCATTAAATAAACTAAATAACCTCGTAATAACCTAAGAAAATCGTCGCCATCTAAATCACCTGAGAGATGATTATCACAAATTATTGCTGAAATATCTCTTTTTTCTTCTTTGATTTCTCTTAAAAAATCTATTGCCTGAGTGTCGTCTTCCACTATTTGTAAGATATTCTTTGATAAGGGGAACTTACTAAAAAAAGTGCCTTTTATCAAGTCTTCTAAATCAGAGATATTTTCATATTCGTTATCTATTATTAAGATACTTTCTTTCATTTTATGTATAGAAAAAAATTTAAAAAAAGAGTTATAAACTTTATTATGAAAGAAGCAATATTTTATAAACGAGAAAAAAATTTTGTTCAGTGTTACGCTTGTAATCATAAATGTAAGATTAAGAAAAACTTGACAGGTATTTGTGCAGTTAGAAAAAATATTAATAATAGGCTCTTCCTTCTTAACTATGGAAAAATTGTTTCGGAAAGCGTTGATCCTATAGAGAAAAAACCGCTATATCATTTTTTGCCAAATACAAAAACTTACTCTATATGTGCAGTCGGGTGCAACTTTAAATGCGAATGGTGTCAAAATTTTCATATCTCTCAAGCATCAAAAGAAGGATTTATCTTCGGTAGAGAAAGAAAACCTGAGGAGATTGTTAAGAATGCTATAATGCTAAATTGCCCTTCGATTTCATACACTTACACAGAACCAACTGTATGGTCGGAATTTGTTTTAGAAGTTTCAAGACTCGCAAAGAAAGAAGGCTTGAAAAATATTTGGGTTACAAATGGTTATTTCTCTAAAGAATGTTTAAATTACTTTTCAAAAGAAAAATTAATTGATGCTATGAATATTGATTTAAAGTGTTTCAAAGAAGAGACCTACCAACAATATTGCGGAGCAAAATTAAAAAATGTATTAAAATCGATAAAAGAGGCTCATAAATTTAAAATCCATCTAGAGATAACTACATTGTTAATACCAAAGATAAATGATAGTGTAGAAGAAATAAGGAATATTGCGAAATTTATTTTTTCTTTGGACAAAAAAGGAAAAATACCTTGGCACATTTCTCGTTTTTTTCCTATGTATAAATTTGCAGGAAAAGAGCATATAGAAACGCCTTTAGAAACTCTAAAAAAAGCTTATGAAATAGGAAAAGAGGAAGGACTAAAATTTGTTTATATAGGGAATATTTAATCTTAGAATTCTCAAAAAAGAAGAGAAAAAAGAAGTTTAGAACTAAATTTAATTTAAAGAGTTTAGTAGATTCAAGTTAAATTTGACAATTTTAAATTTTAATATTGATTAAATGTTAAAAGGTAATTAACTATTTTTTCCTTTGAGAGCGTTTGCTATTGCCTCGCTAATCATCTTTATTCTAGAAAGATGAATGTTCTCTTCTAGCTTCTTACTTCTTTCTTCCTCTTCCTTTTTTAGCCTTAAAAACTCTTTTTTAAAAGCTGAAAGGAAGTTGTTAATAAAAATTAAAATTAAGATAATAAGAACAAAAGAAATAATACTACCAAATATTCCCCAAACACCTTCTCTAAAAAAAATTAATTTAAAAATAAAATCAAACAACTTCTGGAATATTATGTCAAAAGGAATTGAATGGGCAGAGATTATAACTAAGCATAAAGAAACAATCAAAGAAGTGCCTTCTCCGAAGGAAGAAAAAGATTCGAAAATTTTTTTGAATTGAAAAAAGAAAAAAAACCAAGAAAAGATAGTTATGAAAAAAGATATAGAGAGTGAGTAATGTCTTCCAAAAAAAATAAAAAAAACGATGCTTATTTTACTAAGAAACTCGTCAGTTTCTTTTATCAAAGCATTTCTTAAAAAGTATTTTTTTATTTCATAAGAAATATAATTCAACTTATTTT
>JAWAET010000032.1:0-7192 GCA_038891175.1 Candidatus Pacearchaeota archaeon | reverse complement strand
ACACAATAATCTAATTATCAAAAGATTTGAAACTATTCTAACGATAGCCTAAAGAAGTATCTATTAAAAAATAAATTTATAATCATTTTAATCTTTACTTAACATGACGCACCTCTTCTAACTGTTAATCACATTGGGATTAAATTTTCCGAGTAATTTGACTTTTTTCCTCGGATTTTTTAAGAGCGTCCCTTATTAAAAGAATTTCAAAAAAGGTTTAGTCGACTGCATTTAAAATTTAGGAATAGTATATTATATTAAATAATAAGAATTACAACAAAAGAAGTTATTAAAATAGATATTCAAAAGTTTATTAAAAAAGATTAAATAAAGAATTATAAATGTTAGAAACAGATAAATTTAGAATAAAAGATAATATGAAAATATGAAAGAGATTTACAAAAGATATATTAGAAAAATAGATAGTTTTGAAGAATATATAAAGAGAAAAGTTAATTTAAAAATAATAATTATTATTATCTGGATTTTTATGTATTCTTATTTAACTCTAAAAGTCATAATACCCTATATTCTTTATAATCAGATAACTACATGGGATAACATAGGGCACTATTTTTCTTCATGGTATCAAAAAGAATATTTATTTCCAAAGATGATTGGCTGGAATCCTTTTTTCTTTGCAGGATATCCTCAAGGACAGTTTTATCCTCCTTTATTTTTTTGGGTTTGTGCATTGTTATCCTATTTTTTTTCATTGGAGATTTCTTATAAGATTATAGTTTCTCTTTTTATTCTTCTTGCTCCTTTATCTTTTTTCTACTTTCTTAAGACTTGGTTTTCTTCTTTAAAGAGCACTTGCTTAACTTTCTTGATGTTCTCACTTCTCTTTAAGATTGGTGAAGGAAAATGGTTTCATGGAGGCGATTTCTCGTCTACTTTTGAAGTTGGACTAGTTCAACATTTTATAGCGATGGTTCTATTCTTCTTTTATTTTAGAAGTTTAATCGAAGGATTTAAAAAGAAAAAGTTTGTTCTCCCCTCAATTCTTTTCTCTATAATTATTCTTACTCACATTGTAGTATCATTTAGCGCTGCTTTTGCTTTTTTAGCTTTGTTTATCTCAAAAACGGAGAGTAAGGAAGACCTATTCTATTTTATTAAACATGCTCTTTTAACTCTCGGACTGACTTCTTTTTGGGTAATACCTTACTTAGCAAAGATAGAGTATATGAACTCAGTAAAAGTAGGTTTCTATTGTCCCTATTTCTTTTTAATGATATTAGTTACACTTGCAATTTCTATATATATTGGGATAAAAAAAGAAGAGGATAAGTATCCCTTATCAATTTTTTTAATTTTAAATATCTTCTTTGTCACACTCTTTTCTTCTTATTTTAATTTACCATTTCACTTCTATAGGTTAACTACTATTTTTATATTAATATTTTTTGTTTTTCTTTTTTCTTTTTTCAAAAAAAATGAAATAATCATCTCTTTCTTTATTATTTTTCTTAGCATATTTTTCCTAGTTAGTGCGAAAAGCATAGACATAAGAGGAGTAAAAAAGATAGAGACTGAAAGCTTTATAATAAAACCAGAAGGGAGAGTATTTATAATAAGTAGTCCTACAGATGACCCGATCCCTCACTTTTTTCAACATGACATTATACTAAAAAATAAAGTAATTGGTTTAAAAGGACTTTATGTAGAATCTGCGAAAAATGGAGTTTATATTCTAAATCTCGAAAAAGAAATTCAGCCTAATGCTGTTTCTTGGGGAACTTATATATATAAAGAGAGAATAATCAATCTTTCAAAAGATATTTTTAGTTTAGAAAAAATAGTCGAATCTCAACTGAGATTATTTGGAGTGAATTACTTAATCGGAAACCAACTTCAATTGAGTAAAGAGATGTTTTTAAAAAGAGACTTTGAACAAACTCTTGGGCTAATAAAATTTAAAGGTATTAGTTACGCTCAACCATACAACTTAATCAAAGTAGGAAATTATACACTTATAGAGGTCTTAGACCATATTCCTAAGAAAATTAATATAAGTAATACAAAAGATTGGGATAAAAAAACTCTAGAATGGTTTCTATCTGAGAATGTAACTAAAGAAATTTTAGTTTATGAAGAAGTTCCAAAAATTAAAGGAGAAGGAAATGAAAAAGTAGAAATCTTGAATATGAGCAAGAGAGGAGATTATATAAAATTTAAGGTAGAATCAAACAAAACAGTACCTGTTCTAATTAAAATTTCAGAATTTCCTAATTGGAGAGCATACGATGAAGAAGGAAGAAGAATAAAAATTTATCGCGCTTCTCCTTATTTAATGTTAGTCTATGCAAAAGGGATAGTAGAAATTAAATACGAGGAGATTCTTGTAGATAAAATTGGAAAAATAATCTCTCTCTTTTCTCTTCTCATACTAATGATAATCATTGTTAAAGAATTAAAAAAATTTAAAAACTTCTGAAAAATATACTTTTTATGCTTATTAAAAAAACAAAAGTAAAGATTATTAAGAATTCTCGAAAAGAAAAAACTATTGAAGTAAGAATAAAAACAGAAAGAGGCGTTTTTTCTTCTTCAGCTCCATCGGGTAAATCAAAAGGAAAAAATGAGGTAAGAGATTATAACACTCATGGAATAAAACACTCGGTTTTGTTAACGAAAAGATTCTTAGAGGATTTTCTAAATAAAAATTTTTATATAAGTAGTTTTGAAGAAATAGAAAAGTTAGAAAAGTTATTAAAAGATTTCGAGGATAAGTATGGTTCTCTTGGAGGAAATGCATGGTATGCGATAGAAGGAGCATTTTTAAAAGCGGCAGCAAAAGAGAATAATCAAGAACTTTGGAAGTTTATAAGCAAAAAAGATAATCCTTCTATACCAATTCCCATAGGGAATGCTATCGGGGGAGGACTTCACACGAAAAGCCATAAGAAACCTGATTTTCAAGAGTTTCTTTTTATAGGAACTGAAAAAAAAATTTCAAAGGCAGTTTCGAATAACATTCTTGCTTATTATGAAGCAAGAGCATTTATAAGAAAAAAAGAAAAAAGATTGCTTATTAAAAGAAACGACGAAAATGCTTTTGTAACTTCTCTTTCAAATCAAGAGGTACTTGAAATAATGAGAGATATCGCAAAAATATTTAATTTAAAAATAGGCATAGATGTTGCTGCTTCTACTTTTTTCGATGGAAAGGAATTTTATGACTATAAAAATAAGAGATATCTAAGAGACAAAGAAGAACAAATAGAGTATATGCTAAATTTAATTAAGGAATACGATCTTTTCTATGTAGAAGACCCTTTTCATGAAGAAGATTTCTTATCATTCTCTAATCTTTTGTATTCAGTTCAAAAATTAAAAAAAGACACTTTAATTGTCGGAGATGATCTCACTGTAACAAATCTTGAAAGAGTCAAAAAAGCAAAAAAATTAAATTCGATTAATGCAGTTATAATAAAACCTAATCAGGTAGGTTCTATTTTAGAGGTGAAAAAAGTAGTAGACTTCTGTAAAAAAAATAAAATAAAAATAGTGTTCTCTCACAGATCCGGAGAAACTATGGATAATATATTAGCCGATTATGCTGTAGGATTCGGAGCAGATTTCATAAAAACAGGAATTTATGGGAGAGAAAGACTAATCAAACTTAAAAGATTGATTGACATAGAAGAAAAGTCAAACATTAATAAAAAAGAAAATTAAGGTTTATATCTGTTATAGCCTTTTCTATCCTTATTAGTTAATTGTATTTATTAAAGGGAGCTCTTAGTTTGAAAAAATTAAAGAGAAATTTATGAGAAATTAAAAGTTAAGAAAATACAAAAGAAATTAAAAAATAAAAGTCTTATGAAGAATTAATTAAAAATATTTTTAGATTAAAAAAGTAATTTAAAGAAAACTCTAATTTCTTATTTTCACTAAAAAATTTTGAAGAAAAAAGACCATAAAAGATGTGGGGAAAGAAATGGAAAAAGTTTTAGTTAAAAGAAAGGGATTTATTTGAGAGCAGTTAAATGCTATAAATGCAATGAAACTATTTATCATTCTATTGATTTAAAAGATTATGAGGAATTTATGAAATTAAAGTTTAGCTTGAAGTAGAAAGAATAATAGTTTCAGGAAAAAACTGAAACATTCAGCAATTTTTTGTAAAAAAAGTATATTAATTTGTATGGTTAATTTATATTAAATGATATGTAAAAAATGTCTAAAAAAGGGAAAAGAAATCGTAATGAAACCTGATGTTGTAAATAAAAGATATTTCTGCCCAGAATGTAATTTCATTATAAACTGGGTCACAAAAAAAGTTGAAGATGAATGAAAATTTTTTACAGAGTAGATGGGAAAGAATAAGAAAGGAAATAATTGAAAAAATTTTGTTTTATTTTTTAAAAGAGGGTTTTGAAAATGATGAAATAAAACTTTATTTTTCTCTTTTAACAGAAAATTATGAATTACTAGAAAAAGAGTTCAGTAGGAGTAGAAAATACAGAGTAATGAAAAGGTTGTTTGACAGAGGTGTTTTAATTAAAATAAAATGGATTGATGATGAAAATTTTAAATATTTTGCCTTACCTCCGACTTTTCTTTATATTGATGATGAAGGAATAAAAAAGAACATCAAAAAAATAGAAAAAATTTTCCTAAAGAAAATAAACTTGGAAGAATTTAAATTCGTTAATATAAATGTAAAAAATGAAAAGCCTTTCTTGATACTTCTTCTTAATAATTTGGTAAATAATAATGCCTCTTTAGTGCTTCCTAGAGATTACAAATTTCCATTTGAATTAATTGAAAAAAAGAATTTAATAAGCTATAAAAAAGAAACAGAAAATTATTTTAAAGGAATCATAGATGAAAAGATTTTTTTCGAATTTTTTGAAATTCCGACAGATTTAAATGGTGAAAGAGAATTTTATGGTTATATAAAACTTGAAAATGATGGATGATGACTATTTAAAAAGAAAGAGTGTAGAAAATGAGTTAAAATTTTTTAGTTAAAAATTTACAAAAAATTGTAAAAGATAAAAAAATCATAAAGTTTGAGAATTTTTTTATATAAAAATCATATATATGGAGATAATGACAAGAAAAAAATTTAAAAGAATTCTGGGAGCTTTTTTGGTCTTCCAGAAGAGTTTGGTTAAAATTTAATCATTGCTGGAAAACTGATATAACGATATTTCTTGAAACACTCTCATTTTTGGGACAGTTTTATTTTGGGGACGAGAATTAATAAAAGACTTCTATGAAATGAGTTTATGAGAAAAATATCTTTAATTTGGAATATAACTCGCGTGTGTCCTTGGAATTGTTCTTTTTGTTGTGTTAATGCATATTATCTTTCTACTTACCATAAATCTTTAGAAGATGAATTAAAAAAACTCAAAAAGAAAAAAATAGAGTCATCTTTGGAAGATAAACTAAGAATTGTAGATAACTTAGATATTGAAAATCTAAACATTGATGTTTCTGGAGGAGAACCGCTTCTTTTTAGTGAAAATATAAATATAATTGAAAAATTAAGTAAAAAGTTTGGAAGAGATAATCTCTCAATTACAACAACTGGTCGAGGATTGGTTCTCATAGACAAGGATGCTCTAAAAAAGATTATTGGAGAAATTGAGTTTACTTACGATTTTCCCTATGAACCAAATTTTCTTAGACCAAAGGAATATAACTCTTCTAATCTAGAACAAGTAAGACAAATTATTCAAATTGGAGGAATTAGGACGACAGCTCAAATTCCGTTAACAAAATTAAATACTAATGAAAAAATAATAAAAGAAATATATCAAAACTTGGCTAATATTAGAGTTGAAAAATTACTTTTAATGAAATTTTTTTCTGTAGGAAGAGGTGCAAGAAGATTAGATTTAAGTTTAACAGAAAGAGAATATCAGACAGCTATCGAGGTATACCAAAAGTTAGAGTCACCTAAAGGTCCAAAGGTTTATGTTCAAACTGCATTAAAAGATTCTGACAAAAAATCAAGTCATTTAAATATAACCTCTAAAGAGTTATTACTCTCAGACCCTTGGGCCTATGACTCTTATGGAGAACCGTTAAAAGAGTCTATATTGGGAAATTTAAAATATCAAAAACTCTCAGAAATTGTTAAAATTTAAATATAGGGAGGAAATTCAGATTACATGAGAATAAAAGAAATAAAAGCAAAATCTGTAATTACAAAAAGCGGTTTACCTGATGCAGATTTTGTTCTTAACCCTTATATTGGCTGTCAACATGGTTGTATTTATTGTTATGCTGATTTTATGAGAAAGTTTACTGGACACGATTTAGAAGAATGGGGTTCTTTTGTAGATGTTAAAATTAATGCACCAGAAAAAATAACACCAAAATCAATAAAAGAAGGAGCAGGGATTTTAATTGGTTCTGTAACTGATCCTTACCAACCATTAGAAGCAAAATATAAAATTACAAGAAGATGCATAGAAAAATTGCTAGAATTCCAACCGAGACTAGAAATTCTAACAAAATCTTCTCTCATTTTAAGGGATTTAGATTTATTAAAACAATTTAAAGATTTGAAAGTTGGCATTTCTTTAGGAGTACTGGACGAAATTCTCTCAAGAAAATTAGAGCCTTACGCCCCATCACCAAAAATAAGGCTAGAAACATTAAGAAGGCTTAACAAAGAAGGTATAAGAACATATTTATTTGTATCACCAATATTTCCAGAGATTACAGATTATGAAGAGTTAATATCTCTTTCAAGAGATTATATTGATGAGGTACTATTTGAAAATTTAAACATAAGAGCAAATAATAGAAAGAAGATTTTTGAATTTCTTAGAGAAAAGAAACCAGAATTAATTCCTCTCTATGAAAAATTACAAAAAAAAGATAGTTTCTATTGGAATAACTTAGAAAAAAGAATAGCTGAATACTGTGAAAGACATAAAATTCCTTTCAGAATTTATTTTCACCATGAAACCAAAAAAAAGAATAAACAAAGAAATAATAGACTTTATATGTAGGGCAAAAAAAGCTACTTTTGCTTCAAAAAGAGCTAAACCTGTTAAAACAGAAGATAAGGAATTTGGTTATGTTTACAAAGAAGGACTTTTTATATAAAGACAAATATTCGAATATTTTATAGATAGTGACCAAAAAAATGTTTGGCATAACAAGACTTTAATTTGGTCTATGTATTATAAAGAAGTATGTTATCTCATAAACATCTATC
>JAWAET010000031.1:0-7311 GCA_038891175.1 Candidatus Pacearchaeota archaeon | reverse complement strand
TAATGATTAAACTTACGACGATGATCATCATAATTTTTTCAAGTTTTAATGCAGTAAAGAGGTTGGAATTAAGTTCTACCCAAGATACAACTTTTGTAAACGGACCAAGTTGATTTTTAAGTTCTATAATTGTTTGTTCTAACATATTTTCATTTTTTAGTTTAATACCGAAACCAGTAACACCTTCTAATTTTCTGTTACTCTTGTCAAAAAAAAGTTTTGTTGCTAATTCGTAGTCTATAATACATAAATTATTGTCGTATTCGTATATTCCGGATGAAAGTATACCTTTAACTATAAACTTTTCAGTCAATGGTAGGTTGCCAAACGGTGTAATAACTGTTGTAGGCAAGATCATAACGATTTCGTCATTAAATCCCACACCAAGATTTTTTGCCATTTCTTTTCCTAAGATTATAAACTTACTATTTCTTGATGATATCTTGTCAGTTGACCATTTGATGATTTTATCTATGTGGACAACTTTTATTTCTGTATTATAACTTATACCTTTTACTACAGCAGAATAAACTTTATCACCATATTTGAGTATAGCTTGGCTATAAATAAATGGCGAATATGATACCACATTTTTATTTTGTGCAAAAATAGTTTCAGAAATAAACATTTGTGAAGTAACAATTATATGTGGATAAATTGTTGCTAACCTTGACTTGATTTCTTTATGGAATCCTGTCATTATACCAAGTGTTACGATAAGTGTAGCAACACCTATAGTAATACCTGTAATAGATATAAACAAAGAGAGGTTATTGACCAAGTCCTTGTTTGTTTATATAGAGTTATCTTAACTAAAAATAATTTAAAAGTTGCTGTTGATTGTATAGGAAAATACAGAGGAAGAGTAGCATTTGAAATTGCTTATAGGCTTGGGTGGATTTCGCTTAAAAGAAAAATTTTGAGTTAGCTGCTAAAGAACTTAGTTCTAAGGAATTCGTTAGCTGTATAAATAAATACAAAGGAGAGTCTGCTGAAAAAATTGCACATGGGCTTGGTGAAATTACTCTTTTAGGAGGAGGTGTAAAATTAATTGCAAATTTTATAAAAGAGTATAATGAAAAGAAAGCATTAATAATTATAGGTCGTCTTTTAAAGATTTTTGAGAATGATTACAGGAAAAAACCAGGTTTTGATTTAACAAAAAATACGGAATCAGTCATAAGAAAAGTTCTTATTAATCTAAAAAAGTAAAAATTAGAAATAATTTTTTCTACTTAAATCTTACTAGGATAATTTATTAATCATTTTTTATTCTTTATTATGAAAAAATAGATTTTAAAGAAAAACTTCCGCTAATGCTAAATTATATTTTTGCGGATGTTTGCTAAATATTTCTTTTGACATCTTAATATCGGGCGCATCTTTCGATGCTAAATTGTCCTCGAAGGACATTAGACCCAAAAAACAATAAAATTCTTCCTTTTTAAACTTTTGTTTTTATATTTATTCGTATAAACTTTATGACAGGTTAATAACCTAAAAATTTTTATCTTAAAAAATAATTCTCTTTTTAATTGCTTTTTGTAAAACATCTTTTAGTTCTTCTTTATTTAAACCTCTTCTTTTTTGTTAAAAATGTCTTTGGGATGCTTGAAATCAATATTTATATCTTTTAGTTTTGCGAAAACTTGCCAAAATGGTTTTGGTTTAAAATTTTTAATTTCTATCTCTCTGTCTACTATTATCTTTAAAGCTGGTTCTTGAACTCTTCCAATTGACAAAACTTTAAATGAGCTCGCTTTTTTTATCGCAGACATCAGTGCTCTTGATAAGTTTATTCCCTAAAGCCAATCAATAATATGTCTTGCTTCTCCTGCATATGCGTTTTCCCAATCGATTTCTATTAAAGGAGAATCAAATGCTTTTTTAATCTTCTTTTGTTAATGTTGAAACTTCATTCTTTTAGCGTTTTTTTGTTCGCATATAAACCTCAAAACGTTCCACCCTATTACAGTTCCTTCAATGTCGAAATCAGTTGCGATTATAGTTTCTTTTGCTTTTTTTGACAACTTTTTTAGCAAATCATAGTATTTTTTTGTGAATGAAGCCTTTTTTAGAGTGTGCGAAGGTTTCCATTCTACTTCAAATACAGACCTTTTTTTGTCCTTTCTTATATGTTAAATTAAAAAGGGCCTGCTGCTGAAGCAACTAAAATTTTTTTATTTTCATGTTCAATTTCAAAATAATCTGCTCCAGTATCGCTAATTTTTTTATAATTTCCTAACTCCATCGTGATTTTAAGTGCTGCTTGCAGCTTTTCTGTAACTATTAAAATATACTCTTTTGAAACAGGAGAAATTTTTATATTGTTGGAACTGGCATTTTTAGAAGATTTTTTTCTTGTTTTTTTCTTCAATATTCTCAATTGTTGAAGCAGAAACTGGATTTCTCGGAATTTCTATGGTTGTTAGTTCTTCTATTTTTGATTTTTGCTGAACAGATTTTTCAACTGTTTTTTTTGCGTCATTTATTGGAATAAACTATTCTATTGTCCTTTTTGTTATTAAAGAGAGTATAGCTGGCTTTTTATATTTTTTATTGGATTTTTGGAGATATTTTGCAGGCAAAACTTATTTTGATTTTTAGAATATTCTTAATTTGCCTTCTGGAAGCTTACTAACATTCGTTTTATGATTAATATATCGAAGGTGAGAATTAGAATAGTATATATAAAAGGTAACAAAATTCTAGGCTGTCAATTCTGAATAAATTAAGACGATAAAATAAAGTCTAAATTTAATTTCTCAACATAAAGTTAACAAAACATAAAGTAAAAATTTTAAGGATTATTTATTATTGTTAAATGAAAAATAAAGTTTATAAGATACAAATCCTAACTAAAATTAGTTATAAATGAGATTGAGTATAAAAACAACAAAAAAAGAAGATTTGATTGATATCACATATTTAGTCCAAGAAGAGTTAATAAAAAATGAATTTAGCTCTGGAATGATATTTTTATCTGTTCCTCATACTACTTGCGCTCTTTTATTAAATGAATACGAAAAAGATTTAAAGGAGGACTTTTTAAATTTCTTTAGAATGCTTAAAGAAAACGAAAAAATTCTTTGTAGGCATGAAAATTCTTATTCCCACATTTTTTCTTCAATCATAGGAAATCAAATTCTTATTCCTTTTAAAGAAAAAAAGTTGATTTTAGGTAAATGGCAAAGAATTATTTTGTGCGAATTTGATGGACCTCGTCAAAGAGAGCTAAATTTGACATTTATAAAATTAGATGATTAAGGAAGAACTTTACGAAGAGTTAGAAAAAGAAGGAATAAATTTTGAAATAATTGAAGCTATAAAAAAAGTAGATAGAAAAGATTTTGTTCCTCCCACATTGAAAGAAAGCGCTTATGAGAACGCTCCTCTACCTATTGGGCATGGTCAAACAATCTCTCAACCTTATATCGTCGCTCTTATGTTACAAAAGCTAGAATTAAAAAAAGGAGAAAAAGTTTTAGAGATAGGCACGGGAAGCGGATGGAACGCTGCATTAATATCTAAGCTAGTAGGAAAAAACGGAGAAGTTTATACTATAGAAAGAATAAAAGAGTTATATGAAGAAGCTAAAAAAAGATTATTAACCTTTAAGAATGTTCAACTTTTTTATGGAGATGGTTCGAAAGGGTTAAGGGAGTATGCTCCTTTTGATAAAATAATTATAACTGCTGCTATTAGTGAAATCCCTTTAGAAATAAAAGAACAATTAAAAGAAGGAGGAATGATTATTGCACCAGTAGGCTCAACTCAAATTCAGAAACTAGTTAGATTAAAAAAAATAAAAAAAGGCTATATAGAAGAAAGTATATGTGATGTGGTCTTTGTCCCATTAATAAAAAATGAAGAACAAAAATAAGTTACTAAAATTAGCAAGAGAGTCTATAAAGAGTTTTTTAGAAGAAAAGAAATTAGAAATACCAGAAGAAATAAAGAGAGAATTTTCAGAAAAAAAAGCTTCTTTTGTTACTTTAAAAATTAATAATAATCTGAGAGGGTGCATAGGAACTTTGTTTCCTACAAAAGAGTTATGGAGAGATGTAAGTGAAAACGCTATAAACGCTGCATTTAAAGATCCGAGATTTTTTCCCTTAACAAAAGAAGAATTTGAAAAAATAAAAATCGAAGTCTCTATTCTTTCTTTGCCAAAAAAAATAGATTATAAAGACATTAAAGACCTTAAAAGAAAAATAAAAGGAAAAGGAGTTATATTATCATATAGTTTTTATTCGGCAACATATTTACCCCAAGTATGGGAAGAAATAAAAGATGAAGAGCAATTCTTATCTTCTCTCTGTTTGAAAGCAGGACTCCCATCAAATTTTTGGAAAACAAATAAGTTAGAAATACTCACTTACGAAGTAGAAAAAATTAGTGAATAAAAAATTTATGAAAGATTAAAATTAATAAAAATAAACTCATTATAATTTGTAAAAAAACTCATAAAAACTAAGAATTATCAAGATTCTCAATAAAATTTTCTCATTAAGAAAAAAGCTTCTGAAATAAGAAAAGATCTTTTTGAATAAGAAATAGTCCTGGATTTTAAAAAACTATTTGAAGAGAGTATAACTTTAAAAAATTAAAATTTCGCTTGCATTTAATTTTTTCTGAAGATTCTAAAAGACTTTTTATTTCTAAGAAAAAATAGTTAATAAGGCAAATTGTTATTAAGATTGTAAATCTGCGAGAATAATAAATAGAGCTGTTATAAAGAGTCTCTACGAACTTCTCGTATAATATAAGATTTATCTAAATATTTTTTTTATCAAAAAAGAAAAGTTATAAAAAGAGGGCTTTAAAATATTTCGACGCCCTCCGAACGCCCCAACCGGGAGTTGAACCCGGGTCTCAAGCGCGACAGGCTTGCGTACTAAACCGTTATACTATTGGGGCTTAAAAAAAATTATTTATTAATATTTTTAAATTTAATCTTTTAGGGACCTATGAATAAAAAATTATTTATTCTCCTTTCTTCTCGTCTAATTCAGATTCTTCTGAAACTCTCTCTAAATCTTCTTCATCCGAATATCTCTCAAGTTTCATAAAAATTTCTTCGAAAGGATAATACTGTTTTATAAAAATTTTTTCTTGTTGATACAAATGAAGTATTGGAAGAAAATAAGCCCTTTTTTCTTCTTTTGTTTGAGCAATTTCCGAGTAGCTTATTTCTTCTTTTTTTAATAATTTAAAATGCTTTTCAAGTTCTTTTATTATTAAGTTTATTCTTTCTTTTATAGGGATTCTATTAGATTTTGGAAGAAGAAGCTGTATTAACTTTTCTGATTGTTTCTTTTTTACAATTCTTCTTATTCTTCTTGTTTCAGATTCTATGGCTTTATTTAAAGCAAGCATAAGATCTTTAAGAGTTACTTTCTTATATCGAGGAAGAGGTGTTTTAGGAACAATTAAAGGAATATTTTCCTCTAAAACTATTTTTTCTATAATCTTTTTCTTTTCTTCTTGTTTTCCATAAATAAGATTGTTCACTTCTTTTATATAATTAGTGTTTAGAATCTCTGATTTCATCCTTAATAGAATAGCACAGGCAAGAAGAATTTTTGAAGAAACAAAGAAATTCATCTCCTCCATTTTTTCAATAAAAGATAGATATTTATCGGCAAGAATGGTTATATCAATGTCCCAAGGATCTAATTGTTCAGTCCTCACGAGTTCGTAAATTAAAGATTGCCAACCAAAATCTTCCTTAGAGATTATTTCAAAAAATTTCTCGGAATCAAATTTTTCTTTCGTCATAAAAAATAAAGGAGAGATGTTTATATAAGTTTAACGAATAAGAGTTTATCTCCTCCAAAAAAATTGTCTCGAGAAGTATTTACAAATAAAAATCTTTCCTTCAATTTTGATAAGAAAAGTCTACTTAAATAGAATAGCAATGCTTAAATATTTGTAAAAAATTAAGTTTATATGAACGAAAAAGGAAATGTTTTAGGAGAGAACACTGAAAGATATTTAGGAAGAGATGCTCAAAGAAATAATATTCTCGCAGCAAGAATTATAGCAGAGACGATCAAGACTACATTAGGTCCTAAAGGAATGGATAAAATGCTTGTTGATTCTGTAGGTAACATTACAATAACCAACGATGGAGCGACAATTCTTTCTGAAATGGATGTAAAGCACCCTGTAGCAAAAATGTTAGTTGACTTAGCAAAAACGCAAGAAAGTGAAGCAGGTGACGGCACTACAAGCGCAGTTATGCTAGTAGGGAAGTTATTAGAAAATGCTGAAAAATTACTTGACCAAAAAATTCATCCATCTATAATTGCAAGAGGATTTCAAATAGCTTCAAAAAAAGTTTTAGAGTTTTTAGAAGAAATCTCTGTCGAAATAAAAAGTGAAGAAGAGCTAATAAAAATAGCACAAACAGCTATGACTGGGAAAGGAGCGGAATTTAATAAAAACAAGCTAGCAAGATTAGTAGTAGAAGCAATAAAATTAGTAGCAGATGGAAAAGAAATAGACTTAGACGATATAAAAATAGAAAAACAGAAAGGTGAATCGATAGAGGAGAGTGAAATTGTGAGAGGAATAGTTCTAGATAAAGAAAGAACATCTATAGATATGCCAAAAAAGATTCAGAATGCTAAAATTGCTTTATTTGATTGCCCTCTCGAAGTTAAAAATTTAGACAGAGAAACAAGAATAAATATAAATTCGCCAGAACAATTTCAAAGTTTTATTGCACAAGAACAAGAAATGATTTCTTCGATAGTAAGAAAAATATATGAAACGGGAGCAAATGTTGTAATATGCCAGAAAGGGATAGATGACATTGCACAATTTTATTTAGCACGAAAAGGGATTTATGCAATAAGAAGAATTGGAAGAAGTGACTTGAGAAGAATTTCTAAAGCAAGTGGAGCAAGGATTATTTCAAATATAAATGACATAACAAAAGAAGATTTAGGTTTTGCAGAGACTGTAGAAGAAAGAAAAATAGGAGAAGAAGAAAAAACATATATAATAGGATGTAAAAATCCAAAATCAATTACAATAGTAATTAGAGGAGGGACAGAACATATTTTAGATGAGATAGAAAGAGCAATTAAAGATGCGTTAGGAGATTTAGCTTCAGTAATAAAAGAAAGTAAAATTGTTGCTGGAGGAGGTGCAGTAGAAATAGAATTATCTAAAAGACTAAGAAATTTTGCCCAAACATTGAAAGGGAGAGAACAATTAGCTGTAGAAGAATTTGCTTCCTCATTAGAGTTCATTCCTACTACTTTAGCAGAGAACGCAGGGTTAGACCCATTAGATATTCTC
>JAWAET010000030.1:0-7530 GCA_038891175.1 Candidatus Pacearchaeota archaeon | reverse complement strand
ATTTATGTAGAGAATTATCAGTTTTAATAAAAGATGATGCTACCCACCAATTTTTTGAAAAAATTCCTAATGGAATATTTGAAAAAAATTTTTCTTGCATCTTTAATGATGAAGGAGATAGCATCTATATCTGGGATAAAGAAGGTTTGCTTCTTTTCTTGAGATATCCTTAAAAAGTTATTTTCTTTTTTTTTATAATGATAAAAGAAGTAATCCTTTCGATTATTCAAGGAATAACAGAATTTTTACCGATTTCAAGTTCAGGTCATTTAGCTATCTTTTCAAACATTTTTTATAATATTAATTTAGAAGTTTTCTCTTTTTTACATTTGGCTTCTTTATTCG
The DNA here is from genome assembly GCA_038891175.1 of Candidatus Pacearchaeota archaeon. Lineage (GTDB taxonomy): Archaea > Nanobdellota > Nanobdellia > Pacearchaeales > GW2011-AR1 > CAKZRD01. Next base: position 7,185 of record JAWAET010000030.1, on the reverse strand, counting down.
CAGTTATTTTCTTTACAAGAAGAGAAATTCTTTATTTATTAAGATTTGATAAAAAAGCAAAAGAAATATTCTTTTTCTTAATAGTCGCTACGATTCCCGCAGCATTATTCGGTTATTTCTTAAATGAAATAATTGAAAAAACATTCTCATCTCTTTTATTTATAGGGATAAGTTATCTTATTAACGGAACAATTATTTTATTAACAAAATTTACAAGACAAAATAGAGGAATAAGTTTAGATAAAGCAATAATAATAGGTATAGCACAGATTTTTTCTCTTTTTCCAGGAATATCCAGAAGTGGAATAACAATTTCTACTGCAAAGTTCTTAGGTATAAAAAATGAAAATGCCTTTAATTTCTCTTTTCTTCTTTTTATACCCTTATCGATAGGTTCTTTTATTATAGAATTAAAAAATCCCCAAGCATTATTCTCTTTTAAATATTTAATAATTTTTATAATATGTGCTATAGTTAGTTTTTTTTCTCTTAAACTTTTAAAAAGAACAATAAAAAAGAATAATTTTTGGGTATTTAGTTTTTATTGTTTTATTTTAGGAATTCTTTGTTTAATCCTCTATTTTTTCTAAAAATTCTTCTAAATATCCTTTATTTCCACAATTATCTTCAAAAACTTCTTGAAATTCTTTTCCATTTAGACTCATTAAACCTCTAGAGAGAAGAATATTGCCGTTAAAAAGAGTAAAAGAGCCATTTTTATTTGGTTTTACAAAATGTTTCTTGCAACGAGGAGCATAAAAATTCTTTCCTCCAATAACTATTGTTTGGTCTATATATCTAGAAAGCTCTTTGTTTTTTCTCCATCTTTGTGGATAAAAAGCAACATCTCCACAAATGTTTTTAGAGTGTTCAAAAGTGCAAACAGGCCAAAACTGTTTAATTACGTCTGCTATTTCTAAAGCTGCTCCGATGGTTAATTGAGAATCTTCAAATCTTTTTCTTCTTAAGTGAAAAGGCTCTCCTCTAAAGTCATATTGAAGTGAAGTGGCTATAATTTTCTTTTTATTTTTGTTTTCTTTTATATATTCTATTATAGACTCGTCCCAAAATTGCAACTCGTCTATAAAAACAACATCTTTATCTTTGGCAAGTTTTTCTAAGGTTTCGACATCTCTAACATAACAAGCAGAGTATTTTAATTGACCGTTATTCGTCACAATAAATTTTTTTGAATACCTATCATCGAAAGAAACTTTAAAAGCACCTACTTTTTTTCCAGCAATTTCTGCCCTTTGACAATCTGAAATTGCACTAGCTGTCTTTCCACCAAACATATTTCCGATATAAAGAACAAAGGAAGGTTCAAATTCTTTATAGTTCATACAATTGAAATTGCCTTATTCTTTTAAAAAATTTCTCTTCTAATAAATAACTTTCATACTAAATAAGAATGTAAGAAATGGCTCTGGCGAGAATTGAACTCGCGACCTCCGCCTTATGAGAGCAGCGCTCTAACCACTGAGCTACAGAGCCACTACGAAATAAAGTAAAAAAGGATTTTTAAGCTTTTACGATGAGGATAGAATAAAAGAGCCAAGCATAGCTACAAAAATTTTGGAAAGAAAGGTAAGTAGGTTCCTTACTCTTCTTTTATTCTTCTTATTCTTTCCAAATATTCTTTTTCACTTTCACTTAATTCTTCTATTTCTATTCTTCTTTCTTTTTTCATTTTATTTTCATTCTAGACTCACTTTTATATTTTACCAGGCCAAAAAAGCAATATCTCTTCGGCCTGTTTATAAAAATTTGTCTAGAATGACCATTGGTAGGACTAATTTATTACAACATTTCAAAGATTGAAATGTTCTTAGTCCATCCATATATTTTTCTAAATGAAAGAGTTTATAAAATTAGTTTATCTCTGTACGATAGTAAAAATTAAATCTGCTTGAGAGACAATCTCTCCTTATTCTCATATTTTTTTAAACGAACTAAATAACCTGCTATCTTATTTCTTATTTTTTTACTAGGAAATAAACCCTTTAAAAGGTTTTTATTTTTCTCAAATTCCTCACTAAAAAGATTCCCTTCTTTTTCAAGTAACTCTAAAGCAGTTCTCTTAATTGCTTTTGATTTAATTCTTCCCATTAAAAGAAGAAGTTTAGGTTCATTTTTAAACCTTATGCTAATTGAATGTAGAAAATGGAATAATAAAAAGAATAAGAAATAATGGAAAAGACAAAAGAGAAAAAACTAAAAATTAAAACCAATACTATCGCTAATCTCTCCGCAGAAATTTTCTAACATTTTTTCTTTTATTAGCTCTTTATTGTTTGAAAAAGACTTTTGTCCTAAAAGCCAAGAGAGCTTCACAAAAGCAGTTTCACTAAGCATGTCTTTTAAAGGAACTAGTCCTGTTTTTAATAGTTCTCTTCCATTAGAGTAAACATTCAAATTCAATGATCCGTAAATAGTTTGCGCGCAACCAAATATCAAAAGACCTCTGTCTACTGCTTTTTTTATAGAAGGAAGCCAATTATACTTTGCATTTTTAGAAGGAACATGGCCTAACCCTGTTAATTCTAAAATAATTCCCTTAAATCCCTTAGAGAGATAATATTCTAAGATGTCTGGATCTTGGCCTGGATAAATTTTTATTAGAGCTACTTTATCACTGTAGTTTGTGTTTGCTTTTATTTTTCTGCTGTTATCTCTTGCATTAAACTCTCTTAATATTCTAAAATCTTCTTTTGATATCTCGGCGATAGGACTAGAATTTATAATTTTAAAAGTGTCTCTTCTCGTTGAGTGCATCTTTCTAACCCTTGTAGAAGGCATTGCTAAACAAACTTCATCATTCAAATCCTTATGACCTACTATAGCCAATTCTGCAATGTCAGAAGTAACATATTTAGCTGCACATAATAAATTAAGATGAGCATCAGTCGAAGCTCTGTCTATACTTCTTTGAGAATATGTTATAGCAACAGGCTTATTTAGTTTACCTAACATAAAAGAAAGAGCTGCACCGCCATAGTGTAAAAAATCAGTACCATGAGTCACAACTACTCCAGCAATATTTTCATCATTAAGATATTTTTCACAAGTTAAGGCAATATTCTTCCAATCTAATAAAGACATATCTTCAGAGAATTTCAAAAAAGGTTTTTCAATTATAGTTATGTTACAAATATTTTTTATTTCTGGACAAACTTTTAAAATTTCTTCTTCATCAGTAGGAATAACCCCTCCTGTTTTAGGATCTAATCTAGAAGAGATAGTTCCCCCCGTAATAATTAAAGCTATATTAGGAAGATTTTCTTTTTTTTGAGGAGTTACTTTTTCTTTTTCTCTTTTTTCATTATTTTTTAAAACCTTCACATCAATTATTTCATCTTCCTTTAAACCAATATTATAACCCGAGGGAATTTTTAATAAAATTACTTCTGGATTATAACTCTCCAAAACAGTTCCTTCCCACTCTTTATCTTTGCATTTAAATATAACATAATCTCCAGGAGAGATAATTTTTTCTTTTAACATTATTTTATAAAAAGCAAGGGTTATAAAAAAGTATCTTTTTTAGAGATTAAATAAAAAAAGGGTTTTAAAATAAAGATAAAAAAATAAGAGATTAAAAAAGAAAGACAACTTTTTAAAGTTAAAAATTTAAATATATAAAAGAGGAAAAATGAAAATAAAAACATATGTTAGTTTTATAGTATTCTTTTTTATGTTAAATCTCTGCTCTGCTATAAACTTTTCTATAGAAAGTAGACTAAATAATATGAGAGCTGAAGTCTTCTTAATAACGAATGATGAGTGTTCTTCTAAATTTGATTATTTAGATTTTAAAGTCCCTCAGAATCCAAATGATTACTCTTCTTTATTTAGTGTTATAGAAAACAATAATTTATCTGTTGATTGTTGGAATGCAAAGGAAGATTACAAAAGAAATTTAACGATTATCTTTAAAGTTTATTCTCCAGGAAATTATAGTGGGAATCTCTCCTTGATGTGGAGTCCTTTACAATTAAGAGATAGATATGAACAACTAAATTTAGTATTAAAAGACTTAAAAACAGAAAAAGAGATTAATATGACAAAAGAGTCTAAGTTAGTTATAGAAAATGAAGAACCGATTAGAGAATTTTTAATTGAAAGTGAATATTTATGGTGTGGAGATGGAAAAATAAATTTAAATGAAAGATGCGACGGAGAAAATCTTAGAGGGAAAACTTGCAAAAGTTTTGGATATGCTGGTGGAGAGATAAGATGTAACAATAAAACCTGCCAATTTGATTTAACCTCTTGCATAGAAGAAAGTGGAGGAGAAGGAGAGAACTATGAAAAAAATAAAGAAAGTAGTGAAAGAGGAGGAGGCGGGGGAGGGGAAGAGTACTCTTCTCAATGCGTAGATGAATGTAAATTAAAAGAAAGGAGATGTATTTCTAACAATTCTTATCAAGTTTGCGGAAATTTTGATAATGATAGCTGTCTTGAATGGGGTCCTCCAGAAGCTTGCTTGAATATCATTCCAAATTGTAAAGAAGGTTTTTGTTATGAATGTTTAAGTGATAGGGACTGTAAAGAAGGTTTTTGTATTGAAGGAAAATGTAAAAGCAACTGTGAAAAAGATTGCAAACAGTTAGGATTAACATGCGGTAGATATTTATTTTGTGATAAAATTTTAGATTGTGGAAGATGCGAAAAAGGATTTTGTAATGATGGTATATGCTCAAATTTACCCAAAGGAGCAAAAAAAATATCGAAAAAAAATTGTAATGCGAATTATGAATGTACAGAGTGGTCTGCTTGTAAAATTTCATTTAATTTTGAAAACGTTTTATCCGGGAAAGAATGGTTTAAAGGAAAAAGTGAAAGAATTTGTGTAGACAAAAACAAGTGTTATTCTACAGTAAAGGAGGAAGAGGATTGTATTATAAAAAAAGAGATAAATATAAAAGAATCTTCTTTTTGTGGAGAAAGATTTATAGAAGTATATGATAAAGAGAATAATCTATTAGCAAGATTAAAAGACCCCTTGTTCTCAAAAAAGAATATTTTAGAAGTATTCTTAAAACCTGAAATAAATCCAAGTTGTGACGGAATTTTAGAACAAGAGTATAACTTAACATTTATAGATAAAGTTATGCTTTCATTAGATATAAGAAAAATGTTGAGGTTTGTAGAATGGATAAAAAGATAGAAGAGAAAGTAAAAGAGATAATTAAGGAAAAAAAAGACAAAGAAGATTTGAAAAAAGAATTATATGGAAAAGTTTCTGCATTTGAATTAAATGAGGCATTAGAATTGTATGATTCTTTAATTAAAAGAAAAAATTTAAAGTATTATTTAGGCGTTCTATTTTTTTCAATAAAACTCTTCTTTTTGTATATAATTTTTTGTATTGCTAAATTTTACGGATTTGTAAGAAAAATCTTTTTCTTAGAAGGAGAAGAGGAGATTACATTTAAAGACTTTAAAGAAACCTTATTAAAAAATGGTCTTGTGCTAAGTTTAGTAGAGTGGTTCAATAGAAAAAATAAAAAAGAAAAAATAAAAACAGTTTTAGTAATATTTATTTTAATTATTATAACTTTTATTGTTGTTTATGCTAATTTCTTCTACTATAAAAAATGTGAGAATAAAACTTGTTTAAAAGAAATGTTAGAAAAATGTAACCGAGCTAAATATATATCAAAAGATTTTATTATTCTCACAAATAAAATTAAAGGGAGGACAATAGATTATTGTATTGTAAAAGTTTATTCAGAAAAAGAAATGATGAAATGTAAAATTCCCTTAGGAGAAAATTATCTCCCTTACTCGAATTTGCAGAGGTGTAGCGGAGAATTAAGAGAGAAAATTCAAGAAGAGATGATAAGCGAACTCCAACAGATTTTTGGAGAGAATATAAAAGAAATAAATGAATTCTTTAAATTAAGAAAGTAAAATGCAAGAGATTGTTCAAATAAGTTTAGTTTTTTTTGTTGTTTTAATGATGTCTCTTTTAATGAGAATTTTAAAACAGCCTCTTATTATAGGGTATATCATTTCTGGTGTTTTAATAGGTCTTTTCTTTCATTTTAGTGAAGCTACTTCTTCTTTAAAGATATTTTCACAGTTTGGTATCGCATTTCTTCTTTTTTCAATAGGTCTTGGTTTAAATCCAAAAGTCATAAAAGAAGTTGGTAAAGTTTCTTTGATTACTGGTATAGGACAGATAATTTTTACATCGGTTATAGGTTTTTTTATATGCAAAATATTGGGTTTTTCAAATATTGCTTCTCTTTATATATCTATAGCTCTTACTTTTTCTTCGACTATTATAATAATGAAGTTACTAAGTGATAAAGATGCTCTAGAAAAACTTTATGGTAGGATTGCGATAGGTTTTTTACTTGTACAAGATTTGGTTGCAGTAATTATAATTATTTTTATTTCTTCATTAGGGAATCTCTCAAAAACAGGAGACATATTTTTATCTATACTCTTAAAAGGAGTCATAGTCATTTTTCTTCTTTTCTTTGTAAGTAAGTACGTTTTTTCAAAATTGGAATCTTTCTTCGCGAGTTCTCAAGAATTTCTTTTTGTTTTTTCAATAGTTTTTGGTCTCGGAGTAGCATCGTTATTTGAATATATAGGGTTAGGAATAGAAGTAGGTGCATTAATTGCAGGAGTTGTCTTATCATCTACATCGTTTAGCATGGATGTAAGCTCTAAATTGAAGCCCCTAAAAGATTTTTTCCTTATATCTTTTTTTGTTCTTTTAGGAATAAGCATGAAAATAGAGGGGATTGAAAATCTTTTTCTACCTGTAGTGATTTTCTCAATATTTATACTTATAGGAAATCCCCTAATAGTCATTATCCTTATGGGATTATTAGGGTATAGCAAAAAAACAAGTTTTATGGCGGGATTAACAGTAGCTCAAATATCCGAATTTTCTTTAATCTTAATCTTAATGGGCGTTTCAAAAGGTCATTTAGTAATGGAAAAAATAGGAGACTCTCTAGTTCATATTCCTTCTTTGGTTACTCTAGTGGGATTAATAACAATAGCTGGCTCAACATATATGATTGTTTATTCTGAAAAAATTTATAGATTTTTAGAAAAACCTCTCTCTTTTTTTGAAAAGAAAAAAATAAAAGAAGAAGAGGTAGAAGGAAAAGAATATGAATATTTCTTATTTGGAGAGAATAGAATAGGGTTTTCAATTAT
>JAWAET010000029.1:2207-7596 GCA_038891175.1 Candidatus Pacearchaeota archaeon | reverse complement strand
AAATTAGAACAAAATAAATCAGATGAAGTCAACATTTACTCTTTTATAGATAACTTTAATATTTTATACAGTAATGGAGATATAAAAAATAAAAGATTCACTTTTAGAATATGGTAAACAAAAAAGGTTGGCTAAAAGTTTTTGAAGCAGTGTTTGGCGTTCTTTTAATACTCACTGCTTTTTTTTTATTAGTGCAAGATAGAAAGTTATCTTCTAAAAATGAAATTAATGGAGAACAAAAAATATCTCCGGAAGTATTAGAAAAAATTCAAGAAGAAATCTTAGAGAATATTGCAAGAAATGATAGCTTAAGAAATTTTGCTTTGATGAAGGACAATTCATCTTTAGAGAGATTTGTGAATAGCACTCTTCCCCCTTTTATAAGTTCAAGAGTGAGAGTTTGTGATTTGGATTCTGTTTGTCTTTTGGACTTTTATCCAGAAAGCGATGTTTTTGTTAAGGAAAGAATAATTAGTTCGAACTTAACTAAATACTCTCCTGTAAAAGTGAGATTATTTTTGTGGATTGAGGGGTAAATGGCTTTCGATATAATAATAGGAAGAAATGTAGAAGAAAACAAACTTTTTGGTAGTAAGGCTCTTGCTTTTTTAGGAAAAACCTATGTAAGGATGGGCAACTATATTTCTCTTTCCAATAAAATTTATCTTGATATTTCTCGTAGTCATGTTATTCTCGTAGCAGGTAAAAGAGGTTCAGGTAAATCTTACACATTAGGAGCTATTGCAGAATCAATAGGTGAAAAAGAAAAGGAAGATGAATTAAATATTTCTTCTATAATCTTTGACACTATGGGAATATTTTGGACAATGAAATTTAAAAATTATAAAGATAAGGACCTTCTTTCTAAATGGGGTCTAGAACCTAAAAATATTCCTGTCGAGGTTTTTTCTCCAGCAGGATTTTTTTCTTCTCTTGTTGAAAAAGGAATTCCAGTGGATAGCGAGTTCAAGATAAAAATTTCGGAAATGGAATATGAAGATTGGTTGACTCTTTTTAATTTGGACTATACTTCTTCCGAGGCTGCTTTATTAATAGAAACTTTGAAAAAAATTAAAGAAACTAAAGAAAATTTTAACTTCGAAGATATAGAAAAAGAAATTAAAAAAAATGAAAAATATGATAAAAAAAGTAAAAATTCTATTGAATCTTTATTTGAGATAGCAAAGAGTTGGGGAATATTTAGCGAAGAAGAGGGAATAAAAGTAAGTGAATTGATTAAGAAAGGACAGACAAGTGTTTTAGATTTGTCTATGTATCCTTCTACTCTAAGATTTAACATTCGTGCTCTTATAATAGGAATAGTATGTCGAAAGATATTTAATGAAAGAATGCAAGCTAGAAAAGAAGAAGAGATTAACTCTATAAAGAGAGGTATTGCGGAGAGTTATTCTTTTTCTTTTGCTAAAAATTTGCCGTTGGTGTGGGTTTTTATAGATGAGGCTCACGAATTTTTACCTAAAGATGAAAAAACTCCTGCTACAGAATCTCTTATCCAACTCTTAAGAGAAGGAAGACAACCAGGGATTTCTTTAGTTTTAGCAACCCAGCAACCCGGGAAGATTCATACTGATGTTATGACTCAATCCGATATTGTTATTTCTCACAGATTAACTTCTGAACAAGATATTAAAGCCTTAAATGAGATGATGCAAACTTATCTTTATGAAGGACTAAAAAAGAAATTAAACGATTTACCTAAAGAAAAAGGAGCTGCAATTTTATTGGATGATAACTCGGAAAGAATATATCCTATTAGAGTAAGGCCCAGATATACTTGGCATGGAGGAGAGACTCCCAGTTCTATAATTCGAATTTGATTTTCTAAATATTTTAATAAATTAGTTTTTTAGAATCTTTTTCTTAAATTATCTTTTCTTTTTTTATACGCTCAATAAAATAAAAATTATAAAGAAATTTTCTTAGATTATTTCTTTCAATTTAGTTGTAATTAACTTTAAAAGATAAATTATAAAACATAAATCTTTATAAAACAAGTCTTTTTTTTTAATTAATGGTTGAAAATATTGAAAAAGAAGAGAGTGAGGAAGAATCTAAGAAAAGAAAAAAGAAAAAAGAAGAAAAAGAATTTTCTTTAACAGATGTTCCGGGAATTGGACCGGGTACTGCAGCAAAACTCGAAGCTGCAGGTGTTTTTGATTTAATGGGGTTAGCAGTTTTAAGTCCTTCAGAATTATCCGAACTTGCAGGCATAGGTGAAGCGGTAGCACGAAAAGCAATTCAAGCAGCTAGAAAAATGATGGATCTTGGTTTTTCTGATGCCTTTGAATATGCAGAAAAAAGAAAAGAAATTGGTTATATCACAACAGGAAGTAAAAATTTAGACAACTTGCTCGGAGGAAGAGGTATAGAGACTAAGTCTCTAACAGAAGCTTATGGTGCTTTTGGAAGCGGAAAAACGCAACTTGCTCTCTCTTTAGCAGTAAATGTTCAACTTCCGCCGGAAAAAGGAGGAGTAAGTGGTAAGTGTGTTTATATTGACACAGAGGGAACTTTCAGACCTGAAAGAATAAAACAAATAGCAGAGAGGTATGGCGCTAATCCTGAAAAAGTTTTGAAAAATATTTTCGTTGCTAGAGCTTTTAATTCAGATCATCAAATACTTTTATTAGACAAGGTTAATGAAATGATAAAAGATGGAGAACCAATAAAATTAATTATAATTGACTCTCTCACAGCTCATTTTAGAGCAGAATTTTCTGGTAGAGGACAATTAGCTGACAGACAACAAAGATTAAATCGTTATTTACATAATCTCCTTAAATTAGCAGAGCAACACAATCTCGCTGTTTATGTAACTAATCAAGTAATGGCTGATCCTGCACAACTTTTTGGCGATCCTACAAAAGCAGTAGGAGGGAATATCGTTGCGCATGCTTCTACTTATAGGATTTATTTAAGAAGAGGAAAAAAAGATACAAGGGTTGCAAAACTTATAGATTCTCCCAATCTTCCCGACAATGAAACCATCTTTGCAGTAGACTCTCAAGGTTTAAAAGATGTTGATGGCGTTGCTGAGTGAAGTTTAAGAGTTATTTACATTACTTTCATTTTTGCTTGTAAATTTAGTGTAAGTCTAATTTATTTTATTGTTAGAAGTTCTTAGATTTTTGATAGCCCAAATAATTCTTTTAAAAGAATTGTTATAAAAGAATGTCAAAATAAATGAGGACAATTTTTTATTTAAGTTTAATTGACTTCCTTACTCTCTTGCAATTTTTAATTAATTCTCTTTTTTTCAGTAAATAAAGTACATGTTTTCTATGTTCATTCCTATTATTTTTTACTCACTTAATACATATATTAGTACAATAGCTATCAAAACTTTCATTTTCAAAAATTTTCTTTTAGAAAAAGAAGCAAAAACTACTTACATCAAATTAACGAAACAACGGCGACAATCCGAGTATAATAAAACTTCTGGCGTTCTATCAATCTGGAGGTTCTCTTTAATTCGAAATTTTTGCTTTTGGATCATTGCCTAAAATTTCGTCTTCATTTCATTAGGACACATAACATCGATTAAAAGGGAAATTGCTCGGCTATCAATTTTCCCAAAAGTTTCGCTTCACAAAACTTCTCTTAATTAAATATTACTTATACTTGTTATTCTCTTATATAAAAGAATGTTTAACTGAGAATTAGAAATTTAAAAAATATAATTTGGCGATTCTATTTAAATTCAATCTATTAAAATGAATCTTTTTAGTATTAAGAAATAAACATAAGTTAATGTAGCAAATTCATAAACTTTAAAAAGGCTTTTTATTAGTGTTTCTTATCTAGGAGATAAAATGTCGAGAAAGAAGAAAGAAGAAAGTGAGGAGAAAAAAGAAGATAAAAATCAAACTGTACTCACTCAGATAGAAGATTATGTAAAGACTTCTTCTTATTTAGGGACCCGAGCAGTTACTCCTACTATGAAAAAATATGTATACAGAAGAAGAGCGGACGGTCTTGCTATTCTTAATACTCTTTTAGTAGACAAAAAATTAAAAGATGCTATAGACTTTGTTGTAAAATTCAAACCTCACGAATGGATTTTAGTTTGTAAGAGAGAGGCGGGGTGGAGAGCTGCAAAAATCTTTTCAGAAATTACAGGTGTTAGAGTATTTACTAAGAAATATCCTGCAGGTATTTTAACAAATCCTTCCTTACCTAATTTTATAGAAACAAAAATGGTTTTTGTTTGCGATCCTTGGACAGACAGAAATGCTTTAAACGACGCTCTGAAAATTAAAGTTCCTATTGTAGGAATTTGTAACACAAACAATCATACTACAGGAATAGATTTTGTGATAATAGGGAATAATCACAGCAATAAATCTTTAGGATTATTTTTCTGGTTAATCACTAGAGAATATGCACGAGCACATAATATAGACAAAGAAATTCCTTCTTTAGAATATTTCGCAGGAGAACCTTTAGTTTTGGAGGAACCTAAGAAAAAGAAGAAATCTAAGGAAAAAGTGATTGAAGAAGAGAAATTAGAAGAGAGATTCAAAAAAATGCTTGATGAAAATGTAGAAGCAGAAGAAGGCGTATAAATTTTAGTAAATTTCTTTTATTTTTTCTAAAAGAAAAATTTTTTGTTAAGAAAAATAAAAATCTTTTCATTCTTTTTCAAAAACTGCTCTTTTCTATGATTTTTTCCTTATTTTTTAATCACAGATTTTTTCATTTTTGTAAAATAGGTCTTTTTGATTCTTAATTAAATAAACACTTCTTCTAAACAAATTTCTTTTTTGAGAAAAGAGAGTTACTCTTATTGGGTCTCTTGCAAAGCAATCTTTCTTAAATGAAAATAACATTATTAAAATCAGCTACAGGTTCCTTAATTTTTTAAACAAACACTTAAATCTCTTAATGAACTATTAAAGTTAAAACAATAAAAATTTTTTTAATAGTAATTTCTCTCTAAAATATCGAGAGGAATTTCTCTGAAATGAGAGTAGTTTCTTGTTGAAACTTAGAATCTCTCTTCGTTTTCGGAGGTTTCTTTTATAGGCTTATCTTGATTATAAATTATTTATACCAACTTTCTAAGTTTTTACTAAAAAAAGAATAAACTGCATAACTGAAAAAAATTGCTGAGAAAATATCTATTGAGTAGTGCCCCCTCGCTATAATCAAAAAGACAATTACTCCTAAAAATGATATAAAAGAGAAAAATTTGAAAACTCCTTTAGTAAAGAGAAAAGAAAAAAAAGAGGAAGTGGTATGTCCTGAGGGATACACTCCATACTCATATTTAGCAAAAGCATGAAAAGGAGGTCCTGTTGGAATTGGACGAGGATTTCCTAAGGGAGTCAATCCTATAAAAATCCCTCTTACGATATACATTGTCCCC
>JAWAET010000029.1:0-2197 GCA_038891175.1 Candidatus Pacearchaeota archaeon | reverse complement strand
AAAGAAATATTTGTGCTAAAAGACAGAAGATATCATACCACGCGGCATAAACTAGATTCGGAGGAATTCTTTCAAAGAAAAAATCTCTTAAAATAATGGGGAGCTCTCCATATTTTCCTGTTAATTGATAAATTTTAAAAGATACTTCTTCGTTTATTTTAATGCCAATTATGAGAATTAAAATTGCTATACAAAGATGTTTTATATTTATCTTTTTTATCTCTTCCCAATGCTCTTTAATAACCTCTTTTATCATTCCCAGTAACTTTTTTTTACTTTCCCCACAGGGTGTTCTTTTCCTAAAAATCGCGCTCCATTAAAGTAGATGTACTCACATAACATTCTAAAAATCCCTTTTTTTTCATATCTTCTCGTAGATAGAAGAAACTTCCCACTACTTTTTATTACTCCAAATTTAAATCCTTTTCTTGCCGCTTCTTTAGCAAAAGCAGCATCTTCTCCAAAATCATAAGAGGGAAATCCTCCTACTTCCAGATGAACTTCTCTTTTCACAAGCATAAGTGACTGCATTAACGGAAATTTTGTTTTTTGAAATGAGATGATAAATAAGTTAACTATTTCATGAATTATTAAGTAAATTATCTTTTTTAACGGATTTTTATGGACAATCGGTTTTTGTAAAAAGGTCGCCAAATCTAAATTTTTTCTCTTGAACTCTTCCATTGCTTTTTCTAAAAAGTGTTCGTGAGGAAGAACTACATCTGCATCTATAAACAGGAAGTATTTTTCTTTACATCCTTTTACTCCATTATTTCTTCCAAAGAAAGGAAGACCTCCTTTTACTATTTTGCATCCATACTTCTTTGCTATTTCTCTTGTTTTATCAGTAGAGTTCGCATCTGCAACAACTATTACATAATCCTTATATGTTTGTTTTTTTATCGAATCTAAAAGTTTTGGTAAATATTCTTCTTCATTTTTAGTTGGAATGACTATTCTCAACTCTTTCATACTACTTTTTTATTCTTCTTATTTAAAAAGCTTTCTTGATTTTTAATTTATGAATTTTAAATAATTCTCTATTATTAGACTAATAAGAAAGGTTACATCTTAATAAAATTTGTGCATTGATTTTTTGAACCGAGGATTTTTTAATAATTTCTTAATACTCTTTTATTTAGCTGCTTCTAAATTTAAGAATGCTTTTACATCTTCAAAGAAGTCAACAGCATTATCTTTTAACCTGTCTTCATATAAATCAGTAGTGTTTTTAATAACATACTTTTCGTAAGTAGCTCTCAAAAATTTATAAAAAGGAGTTTTACTCCAAGCATCTTCATAATCTTTTTCTAAATCAGCAGAAATTTTTATTTTTAAATCACCTTTATTCGTTTTTACTTTTTTTCCTTCGATAATCACTTCTGCATCTGTTAGTTGGAGAATATGCCATTTTATCTCGATAATCTCTCTAAAGTAATCCGAAACTTTCTTTTTAGCTGTCCATTTTATTACTACTTCTTTTCCTTCTGGTTGAATTTTTTCAGTATATTCATCTTCTGAAAGATTATATTTTTCATTTTTTAACCAATTAAAACAAAAATTGTAAAGATCCCGAAAATTAAAAAATCCTTTATATTTTATGGTTCTATCGAATACATTATTCTTCTCTCCCATAATTTAATATGAATTAGAATGTATTTAAATCTTTTTGATACTCTCTTTTTTTAGTTCTTTATTTTTCTTTCAAATTTTTATTTGTTTCTTTAATTTCTTCTTTAATAAATCACTTTTTTCTTAATTAACTTATAAAATCTTTTTTATTTCGGCGATTATTTATTTTTCTTATTACTCTTTATCTTTTATTTATTACAAGAAACTTCATTGTAATTAGTTTGAGAAGAATTCATTTCTTTCTAAAATAAGATTGCTTTTAAAAGTAAACTTGTTATATCTTTTCTTATTTTAAAAAAGATCTCTCTTCAGAGTTTGTATTTAGCTCTTTTTTTAATTAAATAGGCTGAAAGTATCTTTTTTTAGTAGTTACAAATGTTTATAAACTCCTCTTTTGTTTTTTTTTCATGGAAAACAAACAAAAGCTTATTGTCGCTTTGTTGATTCTTGCAATTTTATTGTCAATTACTTCTATTGTCATAAACTTGTCTTTTGCAGAAATTCCTAAGTTTAAATTTATTTCAAAACAGACAGGTGATTCTGCAGCAGGAATCTCTCTAACGAT
>JAWAET010000028.1:0-7633 GCA_038891175.1 Candidatus Pacearchaeota archaeon | reverse complement strand
ATAGTAACTAATAGGAATGCTCTTTAAAAAATCTTATATACTAAATTAAGAAGTTATTACCAGAGTTATTCTAATACCCTATTCATTCTTAATTCTCCCTTACGAAATTTCTTTCCAGTTTTGTTTAAAGAAAGCAGTTTATAGAAAGTTTTGCGAAAGAATAAAGAGAATTATAATTTAATCAAAACAAAAATAAAAAAGAAAAAAGAGGGAAAACCCTCTTTATATTTTTATTGTACAAACAAGGAAGCAGAAGTTTCAGAAGTACCTTTGTACTTCTTACCAACAGAAGTGTCTACTTCTGCACCCTTATTCTTTAGGTATTTAGCAGCATTTGTTGTGTCTGCAGCTTCATAACCAGCAACTACAAGAGCTACCTTTCCGTCTTTAGAAACGGATTGGATTAAGAACTCTCCTGCTTTGATGCCAGTCTTTGTAGTGAAGTCTGCACCACATACTTTTCCTGTTTCAAGAAGCTCAGCAGCTAAAGCATTAATGCAAGGACCACCAACAACAATGAGGTTCTTTCCAGCCATCTTGGATGCTTCATTATCCTTGACAATCATGGAATTAACCTCTGTTGTTCCCTCTGTTGAGGTTGTAGTGCTTGCACCAACAACTACCTTAACTGTTGCTGGAACTTCTTTACCAAAGTACTCCATTTCAAAAGAGTACTCATCTCCGCTCTTATCTGATTTTACTTTTGATGCTAAAGGAGATTTGACATAACCAACGTAGTTTTTACTACTCTCTTCTTTTAATGTAAGATTTTGCTGTTCGTCTACATCAAGGTACAACATATCATTTTCACTAGCTTTTACATTAGCAGAGAATAATACTCCTTTCATAACCTTCTCTTTTTCATCTTGTTCAATGAAAGTTACTTTAGGAGTAGCATCATTTGCATTTGGTAGAACAATGACAAGTCCTTTTTCAGAAACAACTCTATCTGCATAAATTTGTTTTGAACCTGCACTAAACTCTAAATAAACTGTGTCATTATCTTTGTTGAATCCTGCTATTTTCACTGTAACATCTCCAACATCTTTAGAAAGACCATCTTTTATCTTATTAACATTTTGATCAACAAATTCTATATCCTTATTTCCTTTCTTATCTTCTAACTTAAGCGTTATCTTATTATTATCAACTTCTATATCTGAAACTTCATAATATAAAGTTTCAATATCTGAGAGGTCATCATCCATAGCTGTTATAATAAATCTATCATCTTCTTTAAGAGCTAGTGCTTTTGCTGTAAGATTAGTTTTATTGTCAATTGATATTCCGTTTAACCAAGGAGGATGTGGTGAATCAGTACCATTTGCATATCCTGCTTCTTCATAAGTATAGCTTCTTAAATCAATTACAAGAGGATAACCTTCTTCTCCTTGATGTATGCCTCCACTCTTATTATACAATATAGGTATCTTATCAAAGTTTCCAGTAGTCAAATAAAGTGTTTCTCCTGTTTCAAAAGTTATCTTTTCAGATTCTTCAGGATATGCAAGTCCGCCGAATTCTAATCCAATCTTGCCGAATCCAGGCATAGCAATTGAATCTTTTTCTGTTAAATATGTTTTTCCTTTCGATTTCCATTCAAGAGTGATAGATTCAATATTTGAACTACTATTCTTTATGTAAGCAAAGAGATTGCTAACTTTATTGCTTGTATCCTCTCCCATTATAACTTCTTTACCATTTTCAAGTATTATCTTACCATTACCAATACTTATTTCTGCTTTACTTTTTACACTCTCTTTTGAGGAGTACAAAACATCAATAACAGAAACATAGGTTCCATCTCTTAATTTTTTTGTGGTACCTTCTTTAATTTTTTGTGTCGATTCTCCATCAATTACTAATTTTACTTCATCATCATCTGCCCATTCAATAGAAACGGTTTTTCCATTTATCGTTTTCTCTTCTCCTTCTGTTACAATAACAGAAGCACTTGCATCAAGAAGAGTAATCTTGGTAGGAGTAGCTTCTACAACATAATACTCTCCTCCAAGGAAAGGCATTCTTGTCTTGTTCATCTTATTGGAATCAATTGCTTTATCAAATTTCATAGTATAATTTAAGATAGTCTCCTTATCGTTAAATAAGAATCCTATCGTTGGCTTGTTGTCATTATACTTGGTATCCTTAAACAATGTTAATGCATTTGTTCCTAATGATATAGTTTGTTCGTAATCTTCGTCAATATCCCCATCGTTGTAAGTTCCATCAGCAAGCCCTACTTTCAACTCATCTTTGTCTAGAGAGGTATATACACTATTTAATGTACTTCCGAAATAGAACTTTGTAGAAGACTTCTCTAATTTGAAAGAGTCTCCTCCAACTAATGTAACTGTTCTATTTACAGAAGTTGTTGTGCCTCCTAGACCTGATGCAAGAAGATTTGCTGCATCTGTATCACTAGCTGCAGCATTTTCTCCAACAACTAAAACTGTAGGTTGCGTATTGAATGGAGAAGGATAACTAGCTGCAAAAGCTCCAGCAAGAGTAGCACCTAACATAAGTGTGCTTCCAATTGCTGCTAATATTTTTTTAAATTTCATCTTTTTTAACCTCCTTTCAGCACTATAAGGTTAGCCGCCCTTTTCGGGCCTTGCCGTAAGGCAAGTTCGGCTTCTCATAGCCTGGCCGGAAAATCTTATGACGAATCATAAGATTTAATCTTTTCAAAACTCTTGTCTTTTTAAACTTTATTGTTTTCTAACAAAAAAATTGCCTTTTTTTCGCGGTTTATTTATAAATCTTTCGTTTTTTTAATCTTTTTATAAAGAAATTTAATTTTTTTAAAAAATTAAAAATAGAAAAATTTAAATATATGGTTTAAAATACCATATATACTGAAAAATGACAAAAAAAGAAACAAGAACATTATATTTCGAATTAAAAACAGGATTATTTGACTTTATTCCAAATTTTTTAAAGGAAGAAGAACCAAATCTTGCCGAAGCAAGTGCTTTTAGAAATATGCTTTCAAAAGAAAAAGCAAGGATTCTTTTTTATTTAAAAAGAGAAAAAATAAAGTCTATTTATGATTTAGCTAAAAAGTTAAATAGGGATTTTAAATCTGTTTATTCCGATTTAAGAGTTTTGGAAAAGTACGGCATAATTGAGTTTATCGAAGAAAAAAAGGGAAAAAAAGTAATGTACAAACCTGTTCTTTTAGTTGACAAGATTGAGTTAGTTCTTAAGATTTAACAAATATACATAAAAACTTGAACATTCCCCAACATTACGTCACTTCCTCTCCATAATTTCTTTTCACAAACTCCCCCACTAAAAAAATCAAGAGTATCTTTTGTTTTAGAATCTTTTATTTCTATCCTATAAGCACCAAAGTTTGTTTCGAACTTTAAAACATTGTTCATCGTTTCGTTCAAAATCTTTTTCAGATAATCTTTGCTTCTTTCTCCATTTTCGCAATTAGAAGGAGTGTTAGAATATGCATCTTTTATTAAACCTTCTATGCTCTCAGGGAAATTATTTCTTATTTGACAATCAGTTGTTTTTTTTAGAATTGCACTTAAAAGAGATTCTACTTCTAATGATTTGACAGGCTCTTTTTTTGTATTAAGCATCACCCCTATAAAAACAAAAAGGCCTATTGTCACTAAAATTACAATAATTACAAAACCTACTATCTCTTGCTGTGCTTTTTTCATAATTATTTTAACTCTTCAGACAAACAAGCTCCGTGAGTTGCTTTTGCTATTTTATCATAAAAATCAAGAAGCAAACCGGAAGGTACTGCTACTATAACTTTTAAGTCTCCATTTGGCAACCACTCTTCATCTTCTTTAAACTCTTGAATTATCCCGTAAGCTTTTCCTGTATACTGAGAAGGAATAACTAGTTGTATTCTTCTTTTTTCTATTTTTAGAGGCAATACTTTCTGGATTGCAGTTATTATTTCATTTATTTGACTTTCAATAGGTTTATTTTTTATATTTACATGAGCTTCTTTTAAAGCATTCATAATTCTATCAGGAGTATAAGGTCTTCCTTCTGGTGAAACAGCATTTTTAACTAAAAAGTCTACGACTTGTTTGTATTTTTGTTCAGTTTCTTTCTTTATATAATCTACCGGTAAAACGACCTCTCCCGAGGTTATTATCTTTTTACAAATTTCATAAAAATCATTTGTACCAAACTCTATTTCTAAAACATCTTTTGCTGCCTTGTCACCTGCTTTCAAATTATAAAAGATACTCTCTGTAAGCACTGCTTTTCTTATATCTCCTTCTCCTTTTCTTACTTTTAAAGCTTCTTCTAAATCAACGAATATCTCGAAGTTATTTTTTCCTTTTCTTATCCTAGCCACTGTTTGGGTCATTTTAAAACTCGCTAGCGTTTAATATTCTCAATTTTTTTGAAGAATCTATTATTCCCACATCAAATTTATTTTTATCAAATTTTTCTTCCTGTATTTCTTTAAAGATCGAAATAGCTAATTTAATTCCTTCTTCGCAAGTTAAACCCTCTTTATACCTTTCTCTAAGTTTTTCTCTTATCTTCTCATCATTCTCTCCTATCGCCCAGGCTTTGTATCTTATGTAATTTCCAGTAACATCTGTAACAAAAAGTTCTGGTTCATCTTTATAACCTCCTATCATCAAAGAAACCCCGAAAGGTCTTGCTCCTCCATATTGTGTAAATTGTTGCTTTATATCTGCTATTTCTTTTACTACTGCTTCTACACTAGCAGGAGAATCATATATTATTCTATTTTGTTGAGCAAAAAGCTGAGCTTTATCTATTAAAACACGTGCGTCTGATAAAATTCCAGCAGAAGCGACCATTATATGTTCATCTATTTCATTAATTTTTGTTGGATATCCTCCAAATATAAGGTTGTCTTTTTGTTTTTTATCTGCTACAATTACAACTCCATCTTTACACACTATGCCTATTGAAGAACTGCCCAATCTAACAGTTTTCTCTGCATATTCTACTTGTAATATATGCCCGTCTGGGGCAAACATAGTAGCAGCTCTATCATATCCCATAACTTGATGTTGTAAATCTTCCATTGTAAGTTTAAATATTTGTTTTTGTTTATAAACTTTTTTGTTTTAATTTAAAAAAGTAAAGTTTATAAGACTTTGTATTAATTAATACTTTGTTTAAGTATATTAATAAATTTTACATAAACATTTAAACTAACAGAATTTTAAAATAATATGAAATTCGGCCATTTAGCAGATTGTCATTTGGGAGGATGGAGGCAAGAAGAGTTACAAACTCTTAATCTTCAATCATTTAGAAAAGCGATTGATATATGTATAAAAGAAAAAGTAGATTTCATTCTTATAGCAGGAGATCTTTTTGATTCTGCTTATCCTCCTATAGAAATCTTAAAAGAAACTTTTTCTGAGTTTAAGAGAATAAAAGATGAAGGAATTCCTGTTTTCTTGATTGCTGGAAGCCACGATTTCTCTGCTTCTGGAAAAACTTTCTTAGACGTATTAGAAAAAGCAGGTTTTTGTAAGAATGTAGATAAATTTGAATTAGACAATAATAAAATAAAACTTAAACCGACGCTTATAAAAGATGTAGCAATTTTTGGTTATTCTGGTAAAAAGTCAGGGATGGAAATAGAAGACTTAAAAAAAGTCTATTTAGAAGGAGTGTATCCTTTCTCAATTCTCATGATTCATACTACTATTGAAGATGTTGTCGGTGGCATTCCTATGGACTTTATAAAAAAAGAGGAGTTGCCTTTAGCGAACTATTATTGCTTAGGCCACATTCACAAGATTTTTGAAAAAAGAATAGCAAATTCAGTTTTCTCTTATCCTGGGCCGATTTTTCCAAATAACTTTCAAGAACTTACAGATTTAAATTGTGGGAGTTTTAATTTAGTTAATGTTGAAAGAGGATTAATAAAAGTAGAGAATATAAAAATCCCATTAAAAGAAGTCATAACTTTAGAATTAGAAATCGATAACGGATTAACCGCAACTCAGAAGATAATTAATTCTATAGATAAACTCAATTTGAAAGATAAGATATTTCTCCTTAAACTTAAGGGGACTATTAAGGTAGGCACGAGCGGTGATATAAAATTTAATGAAATAGAAAATTTCATTAAGGCAAAGGGAGCATATTCTTTTTTGAGGAACATCTCTTCTTTGATAAACGAAGAAAAAGAGATTAGTATAAAAATAGAAGACAACTCAAATCTCGAAGAAGCAATTATAAAAAAATATGTCGAGGAAAGTAAAGAAAGTTTTTCTAAGATTGCTCCTTTATTAATAAATGCTCTTTCCATAGAAAAAAATGAAGATGAAAAAAATAATATTTTTGAAGAAAGACTGATGTCCGAATTAAAAAAGATTCTTGAAACACAAAACTTAGAAATATGATAATAAAAAAAATTTATTTAAAAAATATAAGAAGTTATAAAGAAGCAGAAATTGAATTTCCTATAGGTTCTGTTTTACTTTCGGGAGATATCGGTTCTGGAAAAACGTCTATTCTTATAGCAATTCAATTTGCACTCTTCGGATTGCAACCTGGGCAAAAGGGCTCTTCAATAGTGAGAAATGGAGAGAACGAAGCAGAAGTAAGACTTTATTTAGAAATAGACAACAAAGAAGTAATTATAGAAAGAAAGATAAGAAAATCTAAAAATGGTTCTTTTTCTCAAGATGAAAATAATCTTTATATCGATGGAAAATTTAATTCTTACTCTACCTTAGAGATGAAATCAAAAATAATCGAGTTATTGAAATACCCAAAAGAATTTACAAAGAAATCCGATATTCTCTATAAATTTGCAGTTTACACTCCTCAAGAAGGTATGAAAGAAATAATTCAAGAGAAACCAGAAGTTAGATTAAGTGTCTTAAGATATATTTTTGGAATAGACCGGTACAAAAGAATAAAAGAGAATAGCGTAATTTTAACACAGAAAATCAAAGAGTCCATTAAGTTAAAAGAGACACAAGTAGAAGATTTAGAAGAATTAAAAAAAGAACTTCTTTTAATTAAGGAAGAGAAGATAAAGAAAGCTAAGGAGATAAATAATATTTCTGCGGATTTGGCAAGACTAAAAGAGAAGAAAAAAGTTTTAGAAGAATTTATCGAGAGTATAAAAAAAGAACTCGATGAATTAAAGAAAACAGAAATTCTTTTTTCAAGAAAAGAAAGCGAATTAAAAGGGAAGTTGGATTTGAAAAATAAAGTAGAAAAAGACATCTCTCTTCTGAATAATCAACTAACTGAAAAAATAGAATTTAATGAAGAGAGTTTAAGAAAAGTTGAATCTTTAATTATCTCTCATAAAAAGAATTTAGATGAATTAGTGGAAAAACAAATTTCAATAACTTCTAAAATAAATTCTCTTATTAGTTCGAAAGAGAAGTTAATAAAAATGATGGAAGGAGTAATTTCCTTAGAAAATTGTCCTACTTGTTTTCAAGTTGTAGGAGCAGAACATAAAGAGAAAATAAAGAAAAAAACACAATATGAGATAGAAGATATAAATAGAGAGTTAGAACAAAAGAATTTCGAAAAAAAACAAATTATGAAAGACATCGAAAAAGAAAAAGAATTAATATCTTCTTATGAAAAAGATAAGATAGAATTAGAAAAATTAAAAGTAAAATTTGAA
>JAWAET010000027.1:0-7665 GCA_038891175.1 Candidatus Pacearchaeota archaeon | reverse complement strand
GTTGTCTTTGTAAAATGCTGGTTATATAAGCTTAAAACAAAAAATAATTTTGTTATTCCTGTAATATTTTTAGATAGCGATTTAGAAGAAAATAAAGAATACTATAGAGAGATTACGAAAAAACTTTATGGAGGAGACGAAGATTATAGATTATGTCAAGAGATAATTCTAGGAATAGGAGGATTAAGAATGTTAAGGGAATTAGGATGTAATATAGAAAAGTACCATATGAACGAAGGTCACTCCTCTTTATTAACACTCGAAGTTTATAATGAACTAAAAGACTTGGAGAAGACGAGAGAAAAATGCGTATTTACCACACATACTCCTGTCCCGGCAGGACATGACCAATTTGATAGAAAAAAAGCAGAAGAATTCTTGAAAGAATATTTAAATAACGAATTAAAAGAAAAAATTTTTTACCAGGATAAATTGAATATGACTTATTTAGGGCTTTTTTTTAGTAAACACATTAATGGTGTTGCTAAAAAACATGCAGAAGTTTCAAAAGGAATGTTTCCAGGGTATCATATAGAATCTATAACAAACGGGGTTCATTCTGTATTTTGGACAGCGGAACCTTTCAAGAAGATTTATGATAAATATATTCCCAATTGGAGAGAGGACCCTTTCAACTTAAGATATATTGCAGGCATACCTGAAGAGAAGCTTTGGGAAGCACACAAAAAAGCGAAAAAGAAACTTTTATCATTTATTAAAAAGAAAAAAGGAATAAAAATGAGTGTTGAAAAATTTACAATAGGTTTTGCTAGAAGAGCTACAGGATACAAAAGAGCAGATTTGCTCTTGACCGACACAAAAAGATTATTAAAGATTGCAAAAAAATTTGAAGGAATTCAAATAATTTATTCTGGTAAAGCACATCCAAGAGATATAGAGGGAAAAGAGCTAATAAAAAGAATTTTTAAGAAGATAAAGGAAATCCAAGACAAAGAAGGAATAAAAATAGTTTACTTAGAAAATTATGATTTGGATATAGCAAAGTTAATGACTTCTGGTGTAGACTTATGGTTAAATAACCCGTTAAAGCCTAAAGAAGCTTCAGGAACTTCTGGAATGAAAGCAGCACATAATGGTATACCTCAATTCTCCGTCTTGGATGGATGGTGGGTGGAAGGGCATATAGAAAATGTAACTGGTTGGAGCATAGGAAGCAATTCTAAAGAAAATAACCCTGAAGAAGAGATTGAAGACCTATACTCTAAACTCGAATATATAATCCTTCCAACATATTATAAACAAAGAGATAGATGGATAAAGATAATGAAAAATACTATTGCATATAATGCTTCTTTCTTTAATAGTCATCGAATGTTGCAACAATATGTACTAACAACTTACTTTGAGTGATTTCTTAAAAATACTAGAAGAAAGTAGAAAGAGAATATATGTTATTTTAAAAAGTTATAAAAAGAGTTTAATTGATAAAAGAGATTAATGATTGGTAGAAATTCTATAAAATTTAGTTTAAATAAAACAAGAACCAAAAGATTAATAAAGAAGATTATTTCTCTAAAAAAATGAAAATGAAATTTTGTGCAAGAGCTCCTTCTAGAGTAGATTTTGCTGGAGGAACATTAGATCTCCCTTTTTTTGCAGAAAGAGAAGAAGGTGCAACTTTAAACTGTGGTATTGCTAAGTATGGCTATGCTACAATAGAAAAAAATGATAAGTTTTTAGAGATTAATTCTTTGAATTATAACAAAAGAGTAAAAATAGATATTCCAATAAAATATAATGGAGATTTAGACCTACTAAAAGCTGCTTTTGTAAGAAGAAAATTTTTTGAAAAAGTAACTCTTACAACTTATCATGAAATGAAACCTCATTCGAGACTAGGAACAAGTTCTTCAATCGCTGTAGCAACACTTGGCGCAATTGATTGTTATTTAAACAAGAAAATAAACAAAAAAGAAATAGCCGAAACTGCAACAAAAATAGAAAGAGAAGAATTAAAGATGGATAACGGTCCTCAAGACCAGTATGCTGCTTCTTTCGGAGGAATTTTAATGCTGAGGTATAAAAAGAATAAAGTAAGTGTAGAAAAATTAAAATTGAAAGAAGAGACAATTTATCAATTAGAAAAAAATCTTATACTCTGCTATACGGGATCAAAGGAAGTGGCAGGAGATGTAAATCATGAGACTGTTAAGAATTATCTCAATGGAAATGAAAAGGTTATTGATGCAATAAGAAATATAAAAGAGATTACTTTTTCTATGTATAAATCTCTTAAAAAAGGAGACTTATATCTCTTTGCAGAATTATTAAAACAAGAAAATGAAAACAGAAAGATGTTAAATGATAAAATTTTAACACCCTTATGTAGAAGATATATAGAAACAGGATTAAAAAACGGTGCTTTGGGAGCAAAATTATTAGGAGCAGGAGCAGGAGGTACTATTCTATTTTATGCCGATGATAACAAAAAGGAGATATTAACAAATTCTTTAGAAAAAGAAGGAGCAAGATGCTTAGATTTTAGATTTGATTTTAAAGGATTGACTATTTGGAAAGAGAAGTTTTAGCATCGGGCACAATTTAGAGAAGAATGCCAAATATTTTAATGAATTTTTTGAAAGAGAATATTTTTAGATATAAATTCTTATTCTTTAACTTAAAAGAGAGCACCTCTTATTTAAAAAAGAACACTCATTTAGAAAGACATAAAAAATAATGGCAAAACTTTTAAACTAAAAGAGTATTTGAAGTATATGACAAACGAAATATGGACAGAAAAATATAGACCTAAAAAGTTTGAAGAAATTGTAGGGCAAGAAGAAATTGTCAAAAGAGTTAAGTCATTAGTAAATTCGATGAATATACCTCATTTGCTTTTTGCAGGACCTGCAGGGACCGGTAAATCTACATTGGCATTAATAATAGTAAGAGAGCTATTTAAAGAGTCTTGGAGGGAAAATTTCCTTGAGTTAAATGCTTCAGATGAAAGAGGAATCGATGTAATAAGACAAAAAGTAAAAGATTTTGCTAGAACAAAGTCATTAGGGAGCGTCCCATTCAAAGTTATTTTTTTAGACGAAGCAGATGCTTTAACGAGAGAAGCTCAACAAGCTTTAAGGAGAACGATGGAGAATTTTACTTCTACTTGTAGATTTATTTTATCCTGTAACTATTCCTCTAAAATAATAGATCCTATTCAATCTCGTTGTGTAATATTTAGATTTCAATTACTCGAAAAAAAGGACATAAAAAGGAGAGTTGACTATATTTGTAAGTGCGAAGGATTAACAATTACTGACGAAGCCTTTGATTTGCTTTACGAATATTCAGAAGGAGATTGTAGAAGAGTAATAAATCTTTTACAAGCTACAGCTATAATTTCTCCTAATATAACTCCTGAACTGATAAATACAATAGTTTCCCAAGCAAAACCTTCTGATGTAAGAATTGTTTTAGACTATGCTTTAGCAGGAGATTTTGAAAATGCGAGAAAGAAATTATTAGATATTATGTTAAAAGAATCTATCTCAGGACAAGATGTTATAAAAGCGATACAAAAGGAAATATGGAATCTAAAAATAGACGATGCTTTAAAAGTCAAACTAACTGAAAAGACAGGAGAAATAGAGTTTAGAATGGTGGAAGGAAGTGATGAGTTTATACAATTAGAGGCCCTACTTGCTAGTTTTGTATTAGCAGGAAAGGGAGGAAAATTTGCATGATAAAAGAAGAAGTTATACCTTTCTCTGAAAAATATCGAGCAGCTTATTTTAATCAGATAAAAGGACAAGAAGCTGCAATAGCAAAAATAAAGCTCTTTTTAAATAACTTCCCTAAAAAAAGAGCCTTGATATTGCAAGGAGAACCTGGAACTGGAAAAACAACTCTCGCATATGTTATAGCAAATGAGCTTAATGCAGAAATTTTAGAGCTAAATGCTTCTGATTTTAGAGATAAAGAAAGAATAAGATCAATATTAGGTCCTGCTTCTCAACAGATGTCTTTATTTAAAAAAAACAAAGTTTTACTAATAGATGAAATAGATGGAATAACAAATTTAGAAAAAGGAGGAATTGCAGAAATTCTTTCGCTAATAGAAAAAACTTCATTTCCAGTGATTATAACAGCAAATGATATTTGGGATAAAAAGTTTATTCTATTAAGAGAAAAAGCAGAAATAGTTCAATTAAAAACCTTAGATTACAAGACGATATTAAAAATTTTAGAAGAAGTTTGTCAAAAAGAAAATTTAACTTTAAAGACGGATGCTTTAATTTCCATAGCAATAAAATCAAAAGGAGACATCAGAGCAGCATTGAATGATTTGCAATCTCTTTCTAAGTTAGAAGGAGAAGTTTTAGCTGAGGAGATTGCAGAAAGAAATAAAGAAGAAACTATTTTTGTAGCACTCCAAAAAATTTTCAAAATAGCAAAAATCGAAAAAGATCTCTTAAATGTTTTTGAAAACGTTAACATGCAAATAGATGAAATCTTTTTATGGATAGAAGAGAATATTCCTTTAGAATATCAAGGAGAAGAGTTATACAAAGCGTTTGATGCTTTATCAAGAGCAGATGTTTTCCGAGGGAGAATTCACAGGCAACAACATTGGAGGTTCCTAATTTATGAAAATTTTTTTCTTGGACCGGCGATTGCAGCTGTAAAAAAATATAACCGTTCGGGATTTACTTCTTATAGAAAACCCTCTCGAATAATTAAAATATGGTTACAAAATCAAAGAAATGCTAAGAAAAAATCAATATGTGAAAAATATGCAAAAAGAAATCATTTATCTGTAAAAAGAGCTATGAAAGATTTTCTTTTAATTAAACTCATTCTGCGAGATAAAAAAATAAGGAAAGAATTAAAGTTAACTCCTGAAGAAGAAGAATTTTTAGATAAACCTATCATAAACTAATGTTTATTAACAAATAGGAGAATTTATAAAAGATAAGAAACATTTAAAATTTAGAAGTTTTATAAATTTATATGAGTCACTTAGAAAAAAAAGAGGTGAAAGAATTAAAAAAAATTGCAAGAAAAGCACTTACATTAAAAGAGATTTTTAAAATTTTAAGAATAAAAAACAAAAAAGAGAGAGAAGAAATGTTAAGGTATATTATTTTAACAAAGATTGAATTAAAATATCATGATGTTCTTTTAAAATTTGAAAGAAATAAAGAGAATATTAGAGATTATAAAGAAGTTCAACATAACTTGTCTAATTTAAAACATAAAATAGATTATTTCAAAATAGAACCGAAAGAAGAAGATTTTTATAAAATTTTATTCCTTATTAAAAAAATAGAGATGGAAATAAAAGATGGGGTTGTTTAATTTTTTAAAAAAGAAAGAAGAAAAAGAGGAAATTATTGAAGAAAAAGAGGAACAAGTTCAAAAACCAAAAGAAGAGATTCCTAGCGATATTACAAAGATAGGATTAGAAATAGAAAAGTTAAAAGCGAATATTGAAGCCTTTAAAGAAGTAAAAGAGTCGCTCTCTACGAGAATAAACGAATTGAGTGAGAGAATTGGAGAGTTAAGAGGGATGATATTAGATAAAGAAAAAACAATTCAAGAAATAGAACTAAAAGCAACGAAAGCCGCGGATTTGGTTGAAGCAACGGAACCGGAAAAGGTTATGGGAGAAATTCAAAAACAAAACGTAAAAATAGATGTCATAAAAGCAAATCTTGAAGGAAACGAAGAAAAAATGAACCAAATTGTAGAAGAGCTTAAAGAAATAAGGAGGAAGATAGAATTTTTTACGGGGGTAGAAGAAATTATAAAACTCTCTGAAGAGGTAAAAAAAGACTTAATCGAGATAAAAAAAGTAGAAGGAGAAATCGAGACGCACTCTTCTAAAGTAGAGACCATATACGCAGAATTAAATAAGAAAATACAAGACTTAGATTCTTTTGAGAATAGACTTAATGAACAAAGAGCCATCTCTGAGCAGAATTTGAAAGATATAGATTATTTGAAAACAAAAATAGTAAATTTTGTAGAAAAAGAAGAAATTGAAAAATTAATGAAGAAGGTTCAGAGTTATTTAGATACATTAGAAGATTTACAAAAGAAGTCTTCATTAACAAAAGATTTAGAAGAATTAAAAGTAATTTTAGAGAGTCTAAAGTAAACAATATTTAAATATATCCTTTTTTTGTTTAGTAATATGAAATTTAGGATATTTATAATTTTAATATTAATTCCTCTTGTAAATGCTGAAATATATCTCCACAATAATTTAAAAGAGAATTACAATTTAGGAGATTTAATAGAATTAAATACTACTTTAACTTCCTTAAAAAAACCCGATTATTTTATAGCTTACGAAATTTGTGAAGATGAGGAAGACATCATTTACAAAAGATTTATAAATAAAGAAGAGGAAAAGGCCATCTTTAGTTTTATATTAAACAAGATAGGTTCTTGCAAAATAAAAATGAAATACGGAGAGTATATTCTAATAAGTTCTTCTTTTGATGTAACTGATAAATTAAAGATAAATTACACATTAAATACGAAAAATTTGGAACCTTCAGAAGAGTTAATAATAGAAGGAGAAATTAGAAATATAAACGACGAATTTATTACAAAAGGAGAGATTTCTTTTTTTATAGAAGGAATACTAAATAAAACAGAAATTGTAAGAGATGGAAAATTTTCTTTTAAATGGGAAGTTCCAGAGAATCTTCAAGAAGGAAATTACTTAATAGAAATAGAAGCAAAACAAAAGGATTACAAAAATTTCGTAAAAATAAAGGAGAAAATAAGAGTTCTTTCGAAACCAAAGTATATAAAAATAGAAGGAGAAGAAATCTCTAAACCTCCTTTAAATTACTCAGCTAGAATAACCTTGCAAGATCAATCAAATAAGAACATAACTAATGAGAAAATCCTCGTGAGAGTTTTTAATCCTTTTAATGAAATCTATTCTGAAGGAGTTGTTATCTCCGGAGAGAATTATACTTTTTTTTAAATGATAGTTCATACAAAGGAACATGGAAGATAAATGCATATTATGGGAATATTTTTTCTAGCAATTTATTTTATGTATCGGAAAATAGAAAAGTAAGAGTAGAAGTTAATGAAGATGAAAAAAAGGTTATCATTTACAATATAGGTAATGTACCTTATGAAGGAGTAATTATTTTGAACTTTACTAATGAAAGCAGTTTAAAACAATTTTTTATTAATTTAACGTTAAACAAAGGAGAGTCATATGAGGAAATATTGAATCTTAGTGAGGGAGAGTACATTCTATATGTAGAAGGAGAAGATCCTAAAAATGTTACTATAAAGAATTTGATAACTGGCTTAGCAATAAGTGATAGAAAAGAGATTATGGAAGGAAGAGTTGGTAAGTATTCTCTCTTTTTTTTGGTTTTCATTCTTTTATTTGGGGTCGTTTTATGGATTATTAAAAATAAAAAAAATAAAAATTATTCTTCTTTTTCTAAGAAGATTTGCGGAGTTTTTATAAATACTAAAAGCTTGGAAGAGATAGAGAAATCTCTCCAGGAAAAAGGATTTAAAGTTAACAAAATTGATAATGAAAAGGCGTTTCTAATTTTTATCTTAAAAGATAACCTCGAAGAGTTAATAGAGTTGTTTGAAAACAAGATAAAAGAGAAAAAAGAAATCAATGTAGGAATATTTTCTCAGGATTACTTTCCTAAT
>JAWAET010000026.1:0-8083 GCA_038891175.1 Candidatus Pacearchaeota archaeon | reverse complement strand
TGATTTATTCCTTGATTTTTTTAAAATTTAAAAGAAATTTTTTACTTGACTCCTTTGAAGAAAGCTAGTTGAAAAAACAAAGCAACTAATTAAAAAAGTTTAGACCTTTAACTCTTTTTTAATGTTTTTTCAGATTAAAATTTATTTTGAGAAATGCTCGTAAAAGAAGAAGAGAAGATTACAAAGATAAAAATTTAGAATTTTTAGTAAGAAATATAAATAATCTTTATTTAATATCTCTTTAGAATAAAACTCTTTAACTGAAGTTTTTAAAAAAAGAAAGATTTATAAATCTCTCTTTTTTATTTAATGTATGTTACCTAATAATCAAAAAAGAGGACAAGAAACAAGTTCTTTTTTTGCTTATTTTTTATTAGCTCTGGTTATTGCAGGAGTTATTGGTTATGCGGTCTGGAAACTCTCTCAAAAAGGAGAAGTTGTTTTGAAATTAACTCCTGAAGTAAAAGATCTTATTAAATTAAAATGTCAGTACACTTCAGAATTTTTTGATAACTGGTGTGAACCTACAAATGAAGTATCTCAAGATGGAAAAATACATTATGTAAGTTGTCACTACCTTTATACTCTCTCTGGATCAAAACTTCCTCCCGACGTAACAGTTAGTTCTAAATGTAATAACGTAGGAACAGAAAAGGATGAAGCGGCTAAGAACTTCTGTGAAAAAGAGCTTATATTTAAAGTAGATAAAGGAAAAAAGACTTACTATGTTAATGGTGTAGAGTGCACTATTATAGTAGACTCTACTGGTAAGAAAAGCGTTCTATTTAACTCAGAGGTTCTTCAAACAAAAGAGAGTCCAATAGAATCAAAGAAAGAAGAAAGTCCTTCAAATTCTGAAGAAGTAGATAAAACTACTCCATTAAAAAATTTAGAAGTTGGAAAGTATTACAAGATAAAAGATTCCTCGATTATAGTAAAGGTTAATAGAAAAGAAGGAGATAAATTTATTGTAGAGGTATATGACGTTAATAAAAAAGATATAAAGACTAACTTATGTGAACAAGAAAAGAAAATAGAAGAAGTATCTTCTTGTCCTTTTTATGGATGAGTACTAAAAAACAAGATTTTTAAAGTTAAAAAATTTTATAAAAAAAGAACTTCTTTCTTGTGTAACTTAAATCTTTTAAGAGTAATTTAAGAGAAGAAAAATAAAAAATGTAGAAGGTATATAAAAGAGTTATAAAATTCTTAAACTAAAAAATATAAAAACTTAAATATTCTTAAAATTTTAATTATTTATGGAAAATAACAAGAAGCCTTGCTCAAAATGCAATAATACGGGAAGAATTAAAGAAAAAGACGGTACGATAAGAATATGTTATGAATGCCTTTTAAATGGAAATTTCGATCAACATGATAAAAAATTAAAGGACGCTTCTGAGTTAGGAATAAAGTTATAAAAGAGTTGTAAGATTAAACACGTTAGTTTTCTATTGGTTTATTAAGAATTAGAGTATTACAAATTAGTAAAAAAGAGATTGGAGCAGAGTATTTTTTAAAGTTTATATGAAATATTAATCGAATAGAAATTTATAAAAGATTATTGAGGTTCTAAAACAACTAAAGAGTAATTTTTATTTTCTGCTAATTTCCTAACATCTTCTATGGAAACTTTTTTTATGTTCTCTTCGAAAGTGTAATAATCCTCAGCCTTTCTAATAATCTCAAAAAGAAGAAGGTTCATAGCACAATTTGCAGAATCTTCATTTTCAACTAAAAAGTTTCCTATAACTTGCTTTTTTGCTCTTTCAAGATCCCCTTTATTCAAAGAAGAAATTTTAGAAAACTCTTCTAAAGAAATTTTAATTACTTCGTTTACTTTTTTCTTATCTGTTCCTGCAAAAATAGTTAAGTAAGAAAAATTCTTTCCTAATTCTAATTCTGATTTTATAGTATAAACAAGTCCTCTTTTTTCTCTTACTTCTAAGAATAATTTACTAGACATTCCTTCTCCTAATATTGTATTAAAAACTTCTGCTGCGTAACTCTCCTTTTGAGAAGAAAGAGGAAAATGAAAGCCAATAGAGATATTTGCTTGAGAAACAGATTTTCTTTTGTACTCTCTTTTTTTAATAATAGGAATTATCTTAGGAATTACAAAACTGCTTTTCTCTTTATTTTTTAAGAACTTTTTTACAAGAGAAAAAATCTCCTCAAAAGAGTTATTACCTACAACAACTAAGATAGAGTTTTCAGGCGCGTAATACTTATTATGAAATTCTCTTAATTTATCACGATTAAAAGATAAAACATTCTCTTTACTTCCGGAAATAGGCAATCCAAAAGGCTTTTTATAGAGGTTTTCTTTAATTTTGTTTAAAACGAAATATTGGGGATGATCATCATACATTTTTATTTCTTCACAAACAACTAAAGCTTCTTTTTTAATTTCTTCTTCTGGAAAAACAGGATTGAAAAAAATATCAAACAAAACTTCCATTGACTTTTCTAAATGAAAAGAAGGCACTTTTGCATGAAAAGCAGTTACTTCTTCGTCGGTAAAAGCATTCAAAATGCCGCCAACATTTTCTATTTCCTCAGCAATTTCCTTAGAATTTCTTTTGGATGTTCCTTTAAAACACATATGCTCTAAAAAATGAGAAATTCCTTTCTCTTTCTCATTTTCATAAGCAGCACCGACTTTTACTCCGAGCATAATAGTAGTTATAGGTAACTCTCTTTTTTCATGGATAATTGTAAAACCATTCGGTAAAACTTTTTTTGTGAAATTTGCCATTATAAAAATTAATAATCAGGGTTTTTAATCTTTTTGAGATAAAAAATTAAAGAAATAAAGAGTCATTTCAACCTACATCTAAAAACTTTTTCATTTCCGAAGAAGAAATCTTCTACTTCAAAATTTTCGTTTAAAAAGTATTTTAACCATTCTCTTTTAACCTCGAATTTTTTCTTTCCAGACAAGCTTTTAGTAGACATAGTGATAATAATCAAATCTTCTTCTTTTAAAGATTCTCTTATAGATAACAACAGCCTCTTAGAAGAATCTCTTTCAAAAGCCTCTAAAGCATCGATAATTTGAAATAAAAAAAACACTTTTGGACTTTCAGCTATTTTAAAAAAAGCTTCAAGAGAGGGAATATCGAATATATCTATTTGATAAACTTCTGCCTTTTCAAAATTTCTTTTCTTAAAAAATTCGTTTGATTTTTCAACTATCTGCCCGACAGCTTCAAAACCTAAATAATTAACGTCACCTAAAATATTTTTCAAAAAACAATAAGAAAAACCATTAACACCGCAACCTATATCTAAGACAAATTTAAAATTTTTTTCTTTTTCAAAAATTTTTTTGTAAAAATCTTCGTAATTTCTACTTTTAGAAGAGATATGGTTCTTTAAAATTTTTTCATCTTCTAACTTTAAAACTTTATTTGTCAAAAAAACACCAAAATATTTTCTAAGCAAAGCACGCGCTTTCTTGAAATCATTTTTAGATAAAATTAAGGCTCTCTCAACTAGAGTATTTGGAATTTTTGAAAACTCTTTTTTCTTTTTTACTTTTTCAATAAGAGGTTTCATAATAAAATAAAAAAATAGAAGATTAAAAAGGTTAACAAAACTTCTGGAAGAAAGAAAGTTAAGCTTATCCTCTTTAATTTAATAAAAAATCAAATTTTTTCCCAAAATAGAGAATTCTCTCTTACTTCAACTTTTAATTTCCCTCTATTATACAGTGAACTAAGATAAGCCATAACTATAGTATTCATTAAGTAATATTGTTGTGTTCCTTGTATGTTTATTTGGTAATGAACGCATATATCTTTTAAGATTTGTTCTGTGGTTCTTTTTCCATTAAATTCTTCTAAAATATATCTCTCTACACCGTTAATTGCCTCGAGATTTGCATTAACTAATTCAATTAAAGATTCTCTTGGTTCTGCATGAGAAGGAACATAGAATTTATATTTAGATTCTCTTAAAAATTTAAAAGTTTCTCTAGCTTTATCTATATCAACATAAAAAGGGATTTTATGTCTTTTTAGCACATCTTCTGAAAAAAGAGAGTCTGCACAAAATAAAACTTCATCGGCTTCTACCCCTATCTGATTGGGAGAGTGTCCAGGCAATGGTATTATTCCTAATTCAATTTCATCAAATTTTAATCTTCGTTCATCTCTTTTTATTACATAATCAACATCAGATGGTTGAGCCATTAAGAATTTATTTTGTAAATCTTTCAAAGGACTTGCACCAGAAAATAAATAAAGAGGTTCAAGTAGGGGGAACTGGATTATTGCAGATTCAACTTCAGGTGCATAAATCTTTGCTCCTGTTTTTTCTTTTATGTACCTGTTACCTCCACAATGGTCTGCATGTGAATGAGTATTAATTATTGCTTTGAGGGTTAAGCCATTTTCTTCTAAAAGTCTTAATATTTTTTTTCCGGCATCATCGTCTAAACCAGAGTCTATTAAAATAACTGATCTTTCTCCATCTTTTACGACACCTATGTTTACATGATTTTGTATATAATAAACTCTTTCACTTATTTTTTTCATTTCCATTTTCATTAATTTTTCTATACAAGCACATAGTAATGAGACATTCTTGGTTGCTGTCTCCCGTTTATTCTTTTATTTTATAGAGGATTATTTGAGTCATGGGTATATTTGATAAATCTCCTAAAGTTTCTACATAAACTTTAATTTTCTCTTTCAATAAATATTTTTCGGTTCCGCAACCAGAAGCATGATAAGTTTTGCTTTGCCATTGTGCTTTACAAACACAACCGCTAGCACATACTAATAAATAAAAATGTCTTTTGCACTGCTTGAATATTAATTGGTTTCTTTCTAAATCATCGCCATAAACTAAAGTTTTAGTTAGATTTCCCTCAAAATCAATTCTTCCAACCATATTTTCTTTTAATCCAACAAGCTCCCAGCGTTTGTAAACATTTCTAAAAGAGAAAAGTTAAAGAAGAGCTATTGAAAGAATTACAAAAAGAAGAGATTATGAGTTATTGATTAATTGAGTTATATACTTCTCTTCTGGGCATTTTAAAAAAATTATTAAGAAGAGACAGATCTAACTTTTATTCTTTAAGTCCAAGAAAGAATGGATAAAAAATTACAAAGTATAAATCTCTGCTTTAAAAAGAAGATTTTAATTAATCCTTCTTATGAACTCTTATGCATCGTGACTAATTGTCGTTATTATTCTTTCTCATAAGAATGCTAAGCAAATTTTAGATTTAAAACCAATAGAGTAATTATAATATAAAATCTTTTTTATAAAATTTATTTTATTAAGAAAATGAGAGATTTATTTAAAAGAAATGTTATTATTAAACTAAACAAAATCCTTATTAATTCAAATTTCGATAAAAAAATATGGAAAAAAGAGGTCTTTCGGAAAAAGAAGCAAAAGAGCTTCTTGAAAAATATGGACCTAATGAAATCGAGGAAAAAGATAAAAAAACAGTTTTTAAAATTTTTTTTAATCAAATAAAAAATAATTTCTTAGTTTATTTTCTTTTGATAGCTGCAATAATTTCCTTTTTTATAGAAGAAAAAATCGCAGGATATACCATACTAATAATAATCTTTATAGTGATTACTACAGGTTTCATTCAAGAATACAGGGCTGAAAAGGCAATAAGAGCATTAAAAGGAATGTTAACTCCTACGACAATAGTTATAAGAGGAGGAAAAGAGAAAGAGATTCCTTCAAGAGAAATTGTTCCGGGAGATATATTAATTTTAAGAAGCGGAGAGAAAGTTCCTGCAGATTGTGTTATTTTAGAAGAAAAAAATTTGTTAGTAAATGAAGCAATTTTAACTGGAGAATCAAAAGAAGTAGAAAAGAAAAAACCAAAAACGGAGGAGTACAAAGAAGAAAATCTTCTTTTTATGGGCTCTTTAATTATGCAAGGTAGATGTATCGCAAAAGTGCTACACACAGGGAGCAATACTCGTTTTGGAAGAATAGCAGGTATGATTTCGATAACAGAAAAAGAAAGTCCTTTTCAAGATAAAATAAAAAGATTAATGAAACCCTTAGCGATTCTCGCTATAACTTTTTCTGTTTTAACAGGAATACTTCTACTTATTAATCAAAATATAGATAAACATACAATAACAGAGGTCTTGGTAATTGTAATAGCAATAATGATTTCAGCATTTCCAGAAGGATTGCCTTTAGTGCTTACTACTGCTTTATCTGTAGGCGCTTATCGTATGGCTAAAAAAAGTGCAATTGTAAATAGGATGTCTATTATTGAAACATTAGGAGAAACAACAGTTATTTGTTCTGACAAAACAGGAACTATAACAAAAGGAGAGATGACTGTAAAAAAAATTTTAGCCGATGGAAATATTTATGAATTAACAGGAGAAGGTTATGAAGGAGAAGGAGAATTTCTAAAAGAAGGAAAAAAAGCTATTTTAAGTAAAGAAAGAGTATTAAATAAATTAATAGAAACTGCAGTTCTTTGTAATGATGCAATAATAGAAAGAACAGAAGAGGATAAAAATTTTAGAGGAATAGGTAGCTCTACGGAGATTTCTTTATTAGTAATGGCTGCAAAAGCAGGAGTATACAAAGAAGATAGAAAAGAAGAAAGAAAAGAAGAAATACCCTTTGATTCAAAAAGAAAATTAATGTCTGTTCTTTGTGAAAAAGAGAAAGAAAGAATAGTTTATACGAAAGGAGCTTTGGAAGTTATTTTAGAAAAATGCAAATACATAGAAAGAAAAGATGGTGTATTTAGATTAACAGAAAAAGAAAAAAGGAAAATTCTAGAAATAAACAAAAAATTTACTTTTGAATCTTATAGAACTCTTGCTTTTGCATACAAAAAAACAAAATTAAAATATATAGAAGAAAAAGATTTGATTTTTTTAGGAGTTGTAGCTATGGAAGATCCTCCAAAAGAAGGAGTAAGAGAAGCCATAGAAGAGTGCATAAAAGCAGGCATAAAAGTAAAAATGATTACAGGGGATAACAAAGAAACTGCATTATCAATAGCAAAACAAATAAACTTGAAAGGAGGAGTGATAGATGGAAATGAACTAGATAGGTTAACTGAAGAGGAGTTATCTAAAATAATAGATGATATTTCTATTTTTGCTAGAGTAAATCCGGAACATAAATTAAAGATAATAAAAGCTCTAAAAATGAAAGGAGAAATAGTAACGATGACTGGCGATGGAATTAACGATGCTCCTTCTATAAAAGAAGCCCATATAGGAGTGGCAATGGGAAAGAGAGGAACAGATGTTACGAGAGAAGTAGCAGACATCACATTAAAAGATGATAATTTTGTAACAATATTAGAAGCAATAAAAGAAGGAAGAACAATCTTCTCAAATATGCAAAAGTTTACTGCATATCAAATTTCCATTAATATTTCTCAATTAATGCTCATTTTTTTAGCAGTACTCTTAAGATTACCGACTCCTTTGATAGCATTACAAATTTTGTTTATGAATATGTTCTCAGACGAGATAACTGCAATTACTCTTATTTTCAATCCTCGCTCTAAAGATGTAATTTCTCAAAAACCAAGAAAAAAGTCAGAGATAATAACAAAACCTTTAATTCTTATGATAACAATAGTAAGTTTTTTTATATCTTTAAGTTCTTTGGGGGTATTCTATTACTTTTTACAAAAAGAAAATGAGATTGTAGCAAGAACTATAACTTTCGCAACAATGGTTTTTTTTGGGATTACGAATGCGTTTAACTTTCGCTCTTTTAGACAATACTCTCTAAATAGAAGCCCTTTTACCAATAAACATCTTGTTTTTGCATCGATAATTGCAATTTTTTTTATAATAACTGTAGTCTATAATCCTTTCTTAAATAAAATTTTTGAGACTACACCTATAAATCCTTTTTATTTATTTTCAGGAGTTTTAGTCTCTCTGTCAGTCTTAGTTATTTTCGATATTCTTAAGTATATAAACAATAAAAAAAATCTTTGGACAGAAGATGTACAAGATTTTGTAAAGAAGAAGAGTTAAATAATACAAAGAAATGAAGATGTTATTGAAAGAGTAATAATATTTTTTACTCCTTTTGTTTCAGAGAGATATAT
>JAWAET010000025.1:0-8332 GCA_038891175.1 Candidatus Pacearchaeota archaeon | reverse complement strand
GAAAATAAATAGTATGAAGATAAGGTTCTCTCTTTTTAATTTTATCTTTATAAGAAAAATAAACTGTTAGACTAACAAAAAGCAAAAGTAAAAGATTTAAAGCTAAATAAACAATCGTGTTTTTAAGGATTACTACAAGAAAAGATATGATAAACACTAAAGAAGGAATAAGATAACTTTCTTTTATTCTTAATTTTTTATAAATCACGCTATATGTAAAATAAAGAATGGCAAGGATACTAAAATAAAGAAAAAGAAATAAACTTAAATTGTTAATTAAAGGAAGAGGTCTCTTAAAAGAAAAGAAAATATGCGAATAAAGAATGATTTTTATAAAACCTCTAAAAAAATAAGCTAAGGAAAAAAATAAGAATGCTTCTCTAAAAAATTTAATTCCTTTGTGTAAACTTGCTTCGTAAATTTCTTTTGTACCGAAGTATATCATTAAACTACATATAACTATAATAAAAGAGTAGAATATTTCACTAGATAGATTTTGCATAAATAATTGTTGCATTATTCTTGGAGACATACTTTTTTTACTAAAACTAAATTTATAAATTATATGGAACTTAAGTCCATCTTCTTTAAAAAGAACTTTTTCTATTAAAAAGAATAAATGAAAGGAGGTTAAAATGAAAAAAGAATACTTACTAGGAATTATAGGAATCTTTCTGTTAGTTACGATAGCGAATGTTTCAGCTTTCGGTTTTGGAAAAATGCCTTACGGACTAACAGAAGACCAAAGAGAAGAATTGATAAACCAGCATCAACAAATACAAAAAGCTATCGAGAACAATGACTACAATAGTTGGAAAGAATTAATGGAGAAAAGAGTTGAATATATTAAAAAACAGATAAATGAAGAAACTTTTAATCTATTGAGAGATTATCATAACAAAAGAGTCTCTTTAAGAAATGAAATACAAAAAGCAAAAGAAGAAGGAAATTTCTCCAAATTTGTAGAGTTAAAACAAAAACAAAATTCTTTTACAAGCAAAAGAAAGTTTTCTTTCTTTAAAATATTTTAGTTAGATAATTTTTTTTAAAATAAAAATGGACTTGAAATCCATCATAAAAAAATAGCTTCTTTTTTTACAATATAAAAAGTTAATCAAAATTTAAGCCGCCTCCGAGAATCGAACTCGGGACCTTTACCTTACCAAGGTAACGCTCTAACCGACTGAGCTAAGGCGGCAACATAAATTTTTTAAAAGGACTTCTTTTATTAATTTTATGGTAAGTCGAGAAGAAAGATTAAATAAACTAAAAAAAGAATATGAAACATTATCAAAAAAGTATGGTTTACCTTCTTGGAAAGAGTTAGAGGATAATTTTGAAATTTCTCAAACAGTCTCTAAATTAAGTGAAATTCATATTAGGGATATAAGAAAGAAAGTTAGCGGCAGAATACTTGGTTTTATGCAATTTTTAGAAAGTCTTCTTAGTCCTACTACTGCTCCGCTTTTTATCCTGAGTGCTTCTAAAAAATTAGAAGAGAAAGAGAGAATAAAGATAAGAGAGCTATACAAAAAAGGTTCGCTCTTAGAGTTAGAATATATAAAAGCAGATCTCTTCTTTAACGAAAAGAAAGAAGCAGAATTAATAAAAAGTTCCTTTGAGTTTTTGGAAGAGCTAAAAAAAGAACTTTATCCAATATTAGATACTTTTTCTAAAACGTTAGAAGAAGACAAAGAAAGTTATTCGAAAAGTTACTTCGGATAAACTTATCTAGTTATTAACTTATTTTTTGCGTCGATATAAGTAGTAAGAAAAGTTCCACAAAGCCCTCCAATAAGATTACTCACTAAAAAAGAATAAGTTGCATCAAACTTTTTTTCCATTAAGATAAATTGAATAGGGATTGAAACTAAGTTTCCTAAACATCCTACAAGATTAGCATAATTCTTCTTATTCATGTCCTTCCTCCAATAATCGAAAGAAGTCTCCTTATACTCATTTATAAAAAAAGAAGTATAAAGAGCTACACTCGTTAGAAAAAAAATACCATTCCTAACAACAAGAGAATAAATTGAGTTTTCCAAACTTGTGAAATTTTGTTCTAAAAGAAAAGAGGAATAATAAGCTCCACCTGAATAACTTGATATTGCTGATATAGCTGAAGCTCCTGTATACTTTATAACATTCAAAGGTCTTTTCTTCGCATCTCTTATTAATTCTTCTAATTTTTCTTTCATTTTATTTAAAAAAATAAATAGAAGAAAATTTTTCTAAATAGCAAAAATTGTTTTTCTTCACAAGAGATTAAAATTTGCTTAACCAAATAAAGCGGCTAAACCTTCTGCTGCTTCTGCTTTAGGCTCTTCTTTCTTCTCTTCTTTTGGCGCTTCAACAGTTTGTTGAGAAGGCTGAGAAGAAGCCGTAACA
Source organism: Candidatus Pacearchaeota archaeon (assembly GCA_038891175.1). Classification (GTDB taxonomy): domain Archaea; phylum Nanobdellota; class Nanobdellia; order Pacearchaeales; family GW2011-AR1; genus CAKZRD01. The sequence continues at coordinate 5,944 of JAWAET010000025.1, read as the reverse complement.
AGTGAAGCATTTGCTAATTGCTCATCTATATTAATTCCGCTTAAAGAAGCAACAACTACTTTTACTTTGTTTTCATCAACGGTTGTTCCTGTAGCGGAAATAACTTTCTTCAAGTTTTCTTCGTTGATTGCTTGTCCAAGTTTATGCAACAAAAGAGCTGCATATATGTATTCCATTTTATTCTCCTTCTTTAGTTTTAATTAAAGAGTTTAAAACCTTTTCGTAAATTGCTGCTTTTCCTAATATAAAAGGTATCGCTTCTTTTGCTGGATATGCTATAGAAACTGCAAGAGCGATTGCTTTTGAATGGTCCTCTTTTATTTTCTCTAAAAATTCCTTTTTATTAATTTTAACATCTAAATAAATTTTTCCATTCATAAATGCGATTAAAGGCTCTAATCCTACTTGAAAGGGAGTTATATCTAATTTAGCAAGTATTGCTGCTTTTTCTTCACTAACTTTTTCTCCTTTTTTTATAAACAAGACATCTTTTGCTATAGCGATTTTTCCTCCTTCCACTTTTGGTTGTAAACCTACACTACTTAACAAAGAGATGTCTGGTCCTGGTGCCAAGTTAGTAGGGCCTGCTTTTATCCAGATATCTTCGATAGCTTCTTGACCAGGTCGAGCTTTTGCAGGAGTTTTATTTTCTGCTAAAAAAGCGCTTAATTCGAAAGCATCCTCATCGCTAAACAAAAGAATATAATCTGAGTTGATATGTTTTAAAACTTCTTTTAAATTTTCATTATTAGTCTCTTCAATTGCAATTCTTATTAGATTTATTCTCGCAACTTTCATAATCGCCTTATCCCTCATTTTCTTTCTTATTTGTTGCAATTGGGATGCACGAATATTTTTTATGGAACAAACTAAGATAGATCTTTTCTTAAGTAGCTCTTTTATTTCTTCAACAATCTTTCTCTTTTTTGGTGAAACTTTTTTTTCATTCATATTCTACTTGTACAGGTTTAGTCATTGTAAATTTTATTAAAACATTTTTAACATTCTCTTTTTTTTGTGGGAGTAAATCTATAATAGAAGCTATTGCAGTCTTAATATTCTCTTCTAGTTCTTCATCACTCATAGACTCTTTTCCAACAGCTACCTTTATACTTCTCTCTTTCGTTCTTACTTTAACTGCTTTTTTCATTTTTTCTAAAACTTGTTTTATTGTTTCTTCATCTTCTTTAGTGACAACTCCTAAATTTGGAGAAGGCATTTTTCCAGCAGGCCCAAGAGCCCTACCAAATTTCGAAGCAATAAGAGTCATTAAAGGAGCTGCTGCTATGAACATATCATACTTTTTAGCTAATTTTTTAATTTCTCTCGGAGTTTTAAACAAATCAAATTCTTCTTTTGTTATTACGTCTATAAAATTGAATTTTCTAGTTAAAAAAGCGGCAATTTTCTTTTCTATTGGATGAGGAATGTAAACAAAAGAGTTTATTGGTTGTTTTCTTGCATCATACTTCTTTAAATTAATAATTAAGTCTAAAGTCTGGTTAAAATTTCGTTTCTCTTGTGTTCTTAAAAATTTAATAGCTTCTTTAAGTTTTAAGGGCTTTTTCTCTTTGTTTTCTTCTTCTTTAATCTCGTTCTCTTGTTTTTCTTTTTTATTATTTGTTTGATCTTTTAAAATACTCTTATCTACTTTTTCTTCTGAAATACTCTCTTTTTCTTTTATTTCTGATTTTTTTGATTTAATCTTCTCTTCTTTAACTTCTTTTGATTTTTTTTCTACATTCTCTTTCTTTATTTCTTCTTTTTTAGTATCTTTTTTCATTTTATATAAAGACCACAGAAGTGTTCCCACGCCATAAAAAGGCTCCCTCAGATAGGGACTCGGTGGTCTTAATTGTTTTTTATTTTTTAGCTTTTTAAACTTTTGTTTTTTATTTTTTTAAATCGAAAATATAAAAAATTTTTTTAATTCATTAATTCTAAAAAGAAATTTAGAGAGTTATGAGATAAAAGGTTTTAGAAATAAAAAAGTTTCTTAAAATTAACGCTCCCACCGGGATTCGAACCCGGGTTGCCGCCGTTCTCCGTCACCTCGAAGAAGATTTTTATCTTCTCGGAGATTGCAGTTGTTCTCAAGAGAGAACTTAAGACTTTCATCTCATCGATTAGGTCTTAACTGCTTGAGAGGGCGGAGTCCTTGGCCTCTAGACTATGGGAGCTATAAAAACAAAGAAGAGCTCTTTTTTAAATTTTAATATTTTCCGTTTAAACTTAAGATCCAAAATAAAAACTATTTAAAATCAATCTTTTGGGATAAAAAAGATAAAATATTTTTTCTAAGAAATTATTCTTTCTTTTCTTCTCCAACTCTTCTTAAAATATCCCTTAATTTTTCACTGTTTACTTCTCTATCCAAAACATTGATTACTTTATAAAAACCTTCTTTCTTTTCTAATTTAACTTCTCTAATTAACTCTTTTTTAACATCTTCAGAAATAAGCACTTCGTTCTCTGAGATAGAAGAGAGTTTTCTCGCAATTTGGAGAGTATTTCCTATAGCAGTGTAGTTTAACAAATTGCCTTCAATATTGGAGATTATCTCTCCTCGGTTTATTCCAATTCCGATGCTTATTTTATTTTTAATTTTTTTATTTATTTCTTCTATTGCCTTAGAAACTTCTAGAGAATATCTTATCGCTTGATAATCATTCTTAGTCGTTTTAGTTTTCCTCGGAGAAAATATTGTTATAATCTCCTCTTCTTTAAATTCTATAGCTGCTTTGTACTTATTTAGCTCTTTGATTATCTTTATAATTTTCTTTTTAAGCGAGGAGTCTAATTCTCCTTTTATTCTAAAAACTATAACATTTGCAATTTCTTTTTCTCCTTTTAAAACCAAACTAGACTTTGCCTCGTTACTCTCGGCTTTGATTGGTATAAACTCTGTTAACTCTTTTTTATTTTTAATCTCGGTTAATTTTCTTGTTTTAAAAAGAAAGGTTTTACTTTTTGATTTGAAATAAAGAACAAAAACTAAAAGAAGAATAAGAAGGATTATTCCTGCAATTATGAGAGGTTTATTAAAGAAAGTTTCGTTATACTCTTTAATTTTTATCGAGTTTCCGGTTAAAAATACTCTTTTTTCCATATCTTCTTCTCCTATTTTTATTTTTATGTTATGTTCTCCTTTTGGAGCATAGATGCTAAACTTTCTCTCTTCTCCTGGCTTGATATTTAAAAAAAGACTTCGGGTTTCATTTAGAATCTCTAAAGATACATTTCCTATAAATTCGTCGTTTCCTACATTCTTAAAAGAAACGATTGGCGTTTCATTAAAAAATTCTATTTTTATTAAAGGTTTTTTGTTTATAACAAATTCTCTTTCTTCTCTTATCCCTTGAAAAGAAGAAGAAATACTCCATTTGCCTGCAGTTGCATTTGTATCGAAGAGAAAAGAACCTTCCTCTCCTGATTTAAGTGATTTTTTTAAAACGACTTTCTTAGAAGGAGAGATAATCTCTACATTAATAATTCCTTCCATCGGCTTTCCTGACTGATCGTATATTTCTCCTTTAAATTTTAACTCTTCACCAGGGTTCAATTCTAAAGAAGAAATTGTCAAAGGAACAGAAGAAGGGACTTGGTTTATTTTAATTTTTACAGTCACATTTTTAAAATTATTTATCTCTCTATCTTCTCCCAAATCATATACGCTTATTCTCTCTTCGTATTCTCCTGCTTCGACAGTTTTTTCAGTAAAAAAGACTTCTTTAAGATATCCTTCTTTTATTGCTTTTTCGAAGTTAACTACTCCTTCACCTTTTACAAAACCATTCAATTTTTCACCATTTTCTTTTATAGCCCATATTTCTAGTAATATGCTTTCCCCAGGGTCGTAAGAATCTTTGTCTAGTTTAGAGTTTACATTTATGTCTCTAGAAATTTTAAATTTATTTGAACTGACTGACTCGCTTCCTAAAACAACTTTTAAAAAACAGTTACCTTCCAAGTTTCCTATGTAACTTCTCTCTAACTTTATTTTTGTATTAATCTTTATTTCCTTACCTATATCAAAATAGTTCTCTGCGCCTTTATAAAAGATAATTTTTTCAGAAGAATTTCCGCATATCAAAGAAAAATCAAAGTCTCCTTTTGTAGAAGAAGGATTTAAAATTAAGGTTGTAGTAATTTCATCTCCTAAATTGTATACTTCGTTTGTTTCAGATATAGTTATAAGCGCTGAAGTTAAAGAAAAAGTCCATAAGAAAAAGAAGAATACAAAAATTTTATAAACGTTTTTTTCCATAATTAAAAAACATAAAAGCTCTTTATAAACATTATTTTTTTACAAAGTAATAAAAATTATTTATATGTTTTTCTTTTTCAGGAAAATGAAAATAGTTTGTCTTTGAGTAATCTTTATTTAATAAAGAAGTCTCTCCAAATATTACCTCATAAGTTTCTTTTGGTACATCTTTTAATTTTTCTAAACTTTCATAATTATCATAGAGATACATTCGCCATTGATCTACTCCTTCTCTTAGTAAAGCACAACCACTTAACAAAGTTAAGGAGGAAGACAAAAATAAAGATAATAATTCTTTTTTCATAAAAATTTTTTTATATTTTTCTATAAAAATATTTTGTTTTTCGAATATATCCTTTCTTTTGATATCTTTAAAAGAAAGAGAACAATTTCTTATGAACTAATAAAGGAATTCTATCTGCTATGCAAGTATAACTTTAAATGTAAAATAAATTCTTAGAGTATATTACCTAAGTCTTATGGCCTCTAAATTTCTGGGGACAACCGTTTCTATTTTGTAAGTTTTATACACAGAAGAAGCTAAATCTAAACTTCTTGTTTGTTCTCCATGGTTTATTATTATTTTTTTAGGTCTAGGATTTAAGTGAGAAATAAAGGACATCAATTCATTTCTTGAAGAATGTGCAGAGAAACCTTCTATGGTTTTTACTTCGAGTCTTATTGGAACTTTTTCTTCTTTACCGTCTACAATAAAAGTTGTCTCCTTTAATCCTTCTTGAACTTGTCTTCCTAACGAACCCGCACCCTGATAACAAACGAAGCATATTCCGTTTTTAGGATTGTCTGCTAATTCTCTAAAATACTCTACTGAAGCTCCTCCAACAAGCATACCTGATGTAGCTAGAATTACACAAGGACCTCCTTCTAAAACTTGTTTCCTCTCTAGAGGAGATCCTACTTGCTTGAAAATATCTGTAACAAAAGGATTTCTATCTTGAAATATATCATTTCTTACACTTCTTGATAAAAATTCTGGATAGGCTGTATGAATTGCATTAATGTCCCATATCATTCCATCTATGTAGATATTTACTTTGTCTAATAATCCTTTTTTTATTGCATCTTCTAAAACAAGCATTGTTTCTTGTGCTCTTCCTAATCCTAATTCAGGTATAAGCACTTTTCCACCCTGTTGAATAATTTTTTTAATAAAAGTTATCAACTCTGCTTCTGATTCTTTTCTCGAAGGATAAATATTATCTTTTCCTCCATAAGTAGACTCTATCAATAGAGTTTCTACTCTTGGAAAATATGTTTGTGCAGGATCTAAAAGTCTCGTCTTACCAAATTTTAAGTCTCCCGTATATAAAAAGTTATGTAATCCATTACCGATGTTAAAATGAACCATGGCACTACCCAAAGTGTGACCTGAGTTATAGAAAGTTATTCTTATATCGGGAGCAATATCAGTTACTTCATTATAATTTAAGCACACGGAATGCTTAACCATTTCAGAGACATCACTAGAAGAGAATAAAGGAAGAGAAGCTTGCTTGTAAGAGACTCCAATTAAGTCCAAAGCAAGTAAAGAAGCCAAGTCTCTCGTCGGAGTTGTCATATAAACAGGGCCATCGAAACCCATTTTATATAGATAAGGAACCAAACCGCTATGGTCTAAATGAGCATGAGAAAGAACTATTGCATCTATTTGATTTA
>JAWAET010000024.1:5484-8510 GCA_038891175.1 Candidatus Pacearchaeota archaeon | reverse complement strand
GGTTTTTTTGATGGATAGGTTATATTCGCAATTGGATAAAAGTTATAAAATCCGTCGTCTGAAGAGTTACAAAAGAAGAGGTTGTCTCTCGTAGAAAGAAGATAAGGAGAAATAGAAGAGTTGCATTCAAATTCATAACTGAAATTTAAGCCTTCTATTAAAGTTTTGTTAATAGGAGAAATTTCATAAAAAGAATAAGCGTCATCTACACTTACATTTAAGTTTATTGGATAATTATATTCTAGAATCACTTTTTTCAGTTTTCTGTTTTCATAAACAAAAGAAGTTTTGTTATACTCACTAAAGTTTAGAACCGAAATCTCTTCGTTTCTATACTCTGGCATAACTCTTTTTTCTATCTTAGAAATATTTAATGTTAAAATATAATAATTTGTTCCTGAAATACTTATATTTCCTTCACCATCTATAATGGCACTAAAATCATTTAAAGAAAAAGAAGTAGAATTTTTTACTGTTACTTTAAAATCTCCATCGTTTTTCAATAAAAAATAAAAGAAAGGAGGTAGGTTATTAATGAAAGAACCGTTTCCTATTGAAATAACTGTTGAAGAAAGATTTATTATAGGACTAAAACCTTTTATAGTATAATTTCCTAAATATATCCAACCAGTAACTTGCTGCCATTTGTTTCTTGTTCCTAAATAACAAATAGACTTATCAGTTTCACTAATTTTGTTTTCAGGAATATAAGGACAAATATAATCCGGAGAATCGCAATATGCATTAAGAATGACAACTCTTACGAGATATGTTTTTTTCTCCACACTTTCAATTAAAACAAAATTTGAAGAAATTCCTTGTATCCAAGGTTTTAAGTCACAACTTGCTTTTTTACCTTCGTTATTAAAATCGCTTGTAATTATATTAGAGAACTCATTAGAATAAGAGTTAAGAGTGCCTCTACAAGATCCAAAATTGTCTTTAATGAAAGATTGAATAGGATTGTTAATGTTTGTTCCACTATAAACAAAAGAAGCTATCATTGGCACAGTAAAAGCAGCTACACCATTACTACACTGTGAAATAATATACCCTGTAAAATTTAAAGCAACTTTTGAGTTTTCTCCTACATAAACAGTGTTACCTTCATTAAATGTAAGAGGAGTATTGTAAACTAAATTTATCTGTGGAACATCATTATTGGAAAGAACATGTCCACACTTTACATTTAAAGCACAATCTTGAGTTACATCAAAATTTCTATTTAAAATAACTTCATAAGGAGTATTGTTAATAGTGTAATTTACTTTAAGAGCGTATTTTCCTAAGGGAGTTTGAGGTGGAATATCTGCCCCTAGTCTAACTTGATAAATTCCTTCTCCTAAATAAAGACCCCACCCTTCATCTCCGCTTCTATTTCCTTCGTGAATTTTTGTATTATTTAAATAAACTGAAAAAATAGTATCATCTGGAACTCTACAATTTTCATTAATTACAATAGGTATAGCAGAGCCTTTACAAAGAGAGTTTATAGGAGAAATAAAATTAACTGGGAGAGAAAGATAAGAATTATCACAGCAATAACCTTCAAAACAGCTCTGATCTGGACTACATTCGTTGTTGTCTTGACAAGGTGTCCAAGAAGATTCAACTAAAAAAAAGGTTAAAGAGACTGTTAAAAATAAAAAAAGTTTAAGAAACCTCATTTTCTTCCCCCTTTCTTTTATTTTGTATTTTTTTAATTAAGATAAATAAGATGGAGAGTATTATAAAAATTAGCAAAATAATTAGAATAATAGTACTTTTGTTCTTTACTTCTTTTTTTTCTTCTTCAGAAGAAATAAAAAATTCAAATTGTTTTGTGTCTTTTTTATTTATAACTAACAATTTATAAATCTCCTCTTGATCGATGTTAAAAGAAATCTCTTTACACCCGCTAACTTCTATTTCGTTTCTTAGGATAAGAGAGTCATTTTTAAAAACAAAAAGAGAAAGGGTTGTATTCCAAGGAAAATTAGAGTGTTTATCAAAAACACATAGTTCTCCAAAAAAGATTCCGTTTTCGTATCTTTTATCAGTAAGATTTATGACACTCTCTGTAAGAAAATTTTCAGATTCTATAGTATAACAATAGTCGTCATAAATTCTCTTTGATTTTCCGTCTATCAATTGACCACAAATCTCGAATTTCTTTAGAGGACTATTTATAAAAAAAGAGAGCTTATTTTTATTTATCTCATCGTTATAAAAAGAAAGATTTAATTTTTTTTCATAAGTTTTTCCACTATCAAGATCTCTTATTTTTACAACTCCTTCTACATCTTTTAAAAGATAATTATTATAATGGTCTGGCGAACCAGAAGTTACTAACATCAAACTTAAGTTTTCATTGTTATAGTAAGCTTTATTGGGATAAATTTTTCTTATTCTTGCATCTTCTCCATAAACTATTATTCTACTTCTGTATATAGAGAAAATTTTATTATCTTTTTTTAATATTAGAGGTATAGAATAAACGCCAGAAATGTTTGGAGCTTGAAACTTAATTTCGAAGTAATTTTCTCCCTTCTTTAAATTTAGTTTTTCTTCTTTTTCAAATACGGAATTATCACAAGGAGGATCTTTCCATTCACACAAACTATAAAAAAGAGAAAAAGAGTCTTCTATTTCAGAATTTATATACAAATAAAGAGTCACTTCTTCTAAAGGAGAAACTCCTACACCTATTGGTCCTGTTTTATTTTTGATATTTATCTTCGTTCTTAAGAATTTTACTTCCTCATAAGAGTTGTTCCCTAAGATCCTAAAACTTCTTGATTTTCCAGGTAAAAATACTGAAGGTAATCCTACTATGTGGGTTCTTCCTGTATCGAGAAAAACATCTAATCTATAATTTCCACTACCAAAAGAGTTAGTTAAATTAAAATAAAAAGGAAAGGAGATTCTAGAATTAGGAGGCAAATTCAACCCGGGAAATACTTCTTCAAAAAAAAGATTATCGCAATCTGAATTTTGTGAAGGATAAATTGGTTCAGAGCACCCTTTTACTATTTGAACTATAAGTC
>JAWAET010000024.1:0-5474 GCA_038891175.1 Candidatus Pacearchaeota archaeon | reverse complement strand
TCGTGTCAGCCAAAGGAAAATTTTCTTTATTATAAGTATTAATTACTCCTTCTAAAGTTTCATTCGGGTGATACTCTTCTTTTTTTAATCCTATAAATAAGTCGCTATCGAAAAAAAGAGAGTTCTCTGCTGAAGTAAAATTTAAAACAATAAGAAAAATAAATATGAATAAAGTTCTATTTTTCATTATATAATTTAAAAAAAGAAAGTATAAAAATCTTACTCGTTAAAAGAATTTTTAAATTAAGGTAGTTAATTTCCTTTATAAATTTATGAAGAATCTCTGAAATAAAAAATAGAATTAATTCGAGTTAGAGAGAAGATATCTTCTCGACTAAAAATATTTGTTTTATAATCAAAAAATAAATTTTTTTATTTTAAAGAAATGATCAATTCTTATATTATATTTAAATCTTCTAAAGAATTATTTCTTTTGTTGAGAAGAAGATTTCGATTGTGATGGTGCTGCTTCTTCTTTTGGTTTTGCTGTTGCTTGTTGTGCTTTTTTCTGTTCTTCTGCTGCTTTTGCTTCTTCTTCAGCTTTCTTCATTGCATCTTGTTGTGCTTTTATTGTAGAGAAGAATTCTCTTAATTTTTCTAATTTTTCCTTCGATGCTTCTGTTTTCTGCTGACTTATAAGCTCATCATACTTTCCTTCCTTAACCTCTTTAATAACTTCCTTAGGATCTTTGTTTTCAATTAATAAACCCATTGACATAGCACTTCCTAAAACACACAAGACTGCTTTTTTAAAATCTTTTACTAACATATCTGGATATTTTTGCTTTGCTACGAAAATTATTTGTTCGATTGCAAGATTACCGCATTGATATTTTTTTCTATCGCCTGAAGCTAAATCTATTTGAGCTTCTTTCTTTAATAAAGCAGAAACAGGAGGAGATAGAACTTCAACATTGAAATTCTTTGTCTTAGGGTCTACATCTAATATAACAGGTACTTGCATACCTACAAAATTTTTTGTTTTAGAATTAACCTCTGAAATAACCTTGCCCATATTAATTCCTAAAGGACCTAATTGCTGAGATATAGCTGGGCCAGGTTTCATATTTCCTCCGTCTATTAAAATTTTTATTTTCATATTTTCTATTTAAAAGAGTTATTTTTTAAATTTAACTTTCTTCTTCCCTCCTAATAACTCTAACATTATCTATTTTAACAGTAACAGGAATAGGGATCACTGCTTCAAGTAAAGATACTACTACTTTCTCTCTTAGCTTATCTACTCTTATAACTTTTGCTTTTTCTTTCTTAAAAGGTTCAACAGTAATTTCGACGATATCTCCTTTCTCTATATTTATTTCTTTTGTTTCAGGTTCTATCATAGATTTCATCTCTTCAAATGAAATTTCTTTTGGCAAGATACCTTTAACATAAGGCAAGTCGAAAGAAGCTTCTTCTGCATTTTCCCTATCTTCTGCTTCTAAAAAGAGATATCCTTTAACACCGTGAGGTCTTACTATTGAATAAACTTGCAAATTTTTAGATTTAACTCTATGAGAGATCATATCTAAACAAGCGCTTTCTTTTCCAACTCCAACCTTAACTACGAAAAAACGACTCGAAGGAATTTGTTCTCCTTCTTCTATCTCTTCAGTCTTTTCAGTTCTTTCAAGAGGTTCTTCTTTTTTTTCTTCCTGTTTCTTTTCTATCTCTTTAGTCTTTTCTATTTCTTCAAAAGATTTTTCTTTCTTTTCTTCTTCTAGATAATCGAAATCATCTATTTGTAGTCCCATAGTTTTAACTAATTCTTAATATCTAAGAATTAGTAATTTTAATAATATAAATCCCTTTAAAAATCTTCCGTTTCCTTTCTCTCTAAAAAAATAAAAAAGAATTTTAAAAAAGAAGACTATTGTTATACTCTAAATAAAGATAATGAAAAGGAGAAGTTTCTCATATTTACTAACAAATTCGGTTCAATATTTTAGGATTTTCAAAAAAATAGAAGAAGGTTTATTTTCTAAAAAAACAGTAATAAGAAAGTCACTTTAAAAGATTTAAAAAGACTTAATTAAAATAAGATTCTTTAAAGAGTCATAAATTTTAAAAACGAGGAAATTATAATTCTTTTGTAAGTGGAGAAACCAACTACGGGAAGAGAGTAAAAACTCAAGCAGTGTTATGACTGCTCTTCCTGAGGAAAGTCCGCTCACTCTCTCCTTTGGAGAGCTCCGTAAAGGAGAACCACCCTCGAAAGAGGGCTGCAGTGATGCAGAGCAACATAACAGAAACGACACAGCTTTCGTCTAGGATGATGTTGGCCTTAAAAAGAGACTAGTAGCAATACTAGAGCTCATTTAAGGGAAGCAACTGACAGTGACGAAAGAAATGATGAAACGGATGCCTTGGTTAGTGCAACTTCCTCGATCTAGGAAGGCTTAGTCTAATGTTGGTACGGATTGCTCGCGAAAGCGAAATCCGACAGAAAGCGGCTTATTCTCCACTTACTTCTTGAATTAATAAAAAGTAATTTATTTTAGTCAAATATAAATTAAAAATAACAAAAAAGAGATGAGGGTTTTATTTAACTAAAAGTTCTTACAAATCTTTTTAGTTTAACTTAAAGAAACACCTACTGCATTACTACCTGTATTTCCAAACTCGTCGCATTTCCAACCTGTATAACTTCTTCCCCCATAACCAAAAAAAATTACTTTTTTATCTCTACAACAAATATAAAAATCATTACCTCCTCCTTCATCATTAAATCCCATTGCCTTACCATACTTTTTTCCATTTTCAACTATGTTATCGACGGGACAACCAACATAATAAGGAGAACTCATTTCTTTTCCCTTACAATAATAAAATCTAATAGCTCCATCATTACCGCCACTCGTTGCTTTGTAATCAATACCTGCTATATAATATCCTACTGGAGCATATTGAGGAGAATTTCCACTCTCTACTCTAAACCAATCCGTCCAGTAACATTCTTCTTGAGAGAGAGATTGTTGTGAAGAAGAAATAGAGTTAAGATCATTTATAATCTCTTGAAGTGTAACTAAGCTCCCGTCAGTTTTTCTAATAACGATTTCATCGGCTGAATGACCAAAATAACTTCCCCCTCCTTCATCAACTCTTTTGTTAAAAGAAGGATTATATGCAAATACAAAGGCGCTAATTATTAATAAAGATATAAGCAAAACAAAGTACGTTTTCTTATTTTTTATCTTATTTTTCATAAAGATAATAATAAAAAAAGATTTTTAAATATTTCTAAAATCTAAAAAAGATTTTTATAAAGAAATTAAAATATTAAATTTTCTTTTTTGAATTTCTTATAAAGTTGCTAGAGGATTATCCGCTATCTTTTGAAAAATACTCTCTAAATGCAAAGAGATTGAATTTTCTCTAATTAAATTGAAAAAAATAAATGATAAATCTTTAAATATTTTATTTTAAGTTAAAATTTAAAAGAAGAAATCATAGCTCGTAAATTACTTCTAATTTTACATCTCTTCTCGTTGATTCTAAGAAAACTTTATTAAATAAAACTCCCCCGAAAGAACTATAATTTCCTTCACTTAAGAGAATTCCTTTTTCAGAGTTTTCTAATCTTCTCCAATCATTCCCTCCATCTTCCGAGAGATACCACTTGAAGTACACTTTACCTACTGAAGGATTCTTTTCATTCGGAGCTAATATAAATCTACACTTTAATCTTTTGTCAGGATCTTCCTCATCTGTAGAGAAGTTATAAGGATTCATATCTTTACTACAATTAACAATATGAGTTAAAGAAGCATTAAAACCAACTACGTAGCCAGAGACAGCTCCTCTCGGAGAGGTTATAACAGGGAAAACATTTATTCCTTCTTCGAGTATTTGTATATATGCTACATCTTTACTCTCCTGAGACCTGGTTTTCTCTTTCACATCTAGTGTAACTTTGTATATCTTGCCTCTTCTATAAGAGTGTGTTGTATCTCCTTTATTTTCTCCAAGTGAAGAAAGATAAAGAGAATATCTATTCTCTGTTAAATTCTTAGTCCCATCTCCAAAATCCCACTCTACTTCTAAAAAGTCATCTTTATCGTAAGAAGAATGATTAAAGAAAATTGGGTTTTGATTAGAATATCTTGACAAATTTTCCAAAGAAAGAGGATAGTTATTCTTTTTAAAAGAAGTAATGTTCGCTACGGGCATTTCATTAACAAAATTATTAGAAACTTTTATTTCATTAGATTCCGATTCAAATCCATTCTCTTCTATTTTTGCATAAAATTTATAATCTCCTTCCCTCTCGAAGGTAAAATTGGATATTCCCTTAGAATTTATTTTGTTTATTTCAGACCATCTACGAAAAAAACTTAGCAAATAATCCCATAAATTATTGTTTTTTCTCTTTATTGTATAATTTATATGAAGATCTGGAAGAATGCTTCCATTAGCAATCATAAGGGCAGTTCCTTCTGTTGAAAGATTTTCAACTAATTCTCCATCTTTCAAATCAGCCCAATAACTCTGGCTAATTGAAGAAGGAATGGAACAGCACAACTTTTTTTCATAAAAAGAACAATTGGCTAAGTGGGCATTTGTATCGGAAGACAAAGAAACTAAGCATTTTTCATTTTGATTACACTCATCTTTTAGTGAACAAACCAATCCCTTATAACATACACTACTTTCGTAATTTCTTAAAGAAGGGTCTTCTGCATGAGCATTAGTAGATGAAGAGAAAGATATTATTTTATTATTTAAAGTACAAGACCTATCTCCACTTCCTTCAAAACCGAAAATTTCGTTAAAACAAATTTCTATCGGATAACCTTGTTCGCTATCCCAAAAAGAGCCGTGAGCGTTATTTTCAGAAGAGATTCTAAAAAGAACTTGAGAAGGTAAACAACCAAAAACAACATCAAAAGAAGGGTTGATTAAAGGTTCTCTCGTTCGAGAGAAGTAAACTATCTTATCTTCATAGAAAATACTCTTACCAACTTCTAGTCCTTCGTTAGGAATTCTAATAACCCAAAAAGGATTTCCATCTAAAAAACCGTCGTGATTAAAAGGAGAGTAATCTCCTCTGTTTATATTAAAATTTTTAACAACTAATTTAATTTGCATTCCTCCAGGAATATCTAAAGAACCATTATTTGTTATATTAACTCCTACTTTAAAAAAACCTTCTGCACTATCTAAAAAAGCCTCGGAAAAGCTCACGTTTATATCAAAAGAACTTACATTCGTATGAAGAAGAATTAAAAAAAATATGATTGAGAAGATCTTTTTAATTTTCATAAGATTAATAAGAAAAGACTATTTTTAAACTTTTTTAGATAGGAAAAGAAATAAAGAGGATTACATAAAATTTTTAAGTGAAAAAAGATAAAAGTTTGTATGGAAAAAATTATGAAAAGAGAAGATCTTTTTTCTTTTCTTCAAAATATTAAACAAAGATATGAATTAATAGCTCCAGTAAAAAGAAGAGGCTTAATAAAATTCGAAATAAT
>JAWAET010000023.1:0-8683 GCA_038891175.1 Candidatus Pacearchaeota archaeon | reverse complement strand
ATTTTTTAGGAGAGCTTCTTGTAGTATAACTCCTATTCCACAAAAAGGGTCTAGGAGAGTTTCTCCTTTTTTTATTCCTGAGAGATTTATCAAAATTTTAGCTAAACGAGGAGATATTGCTAAGCTTTCTCTTCTTACTGGTTTTTCCATATCTCTCTTTTCGTCTTCCTTTGATTCATATGTTTGTTCTACTAATCCAAAAAAAATTTTTTTATTTTCAAAAGCGAAGATGTCAAAATCTGATTTTGGTAAAAATGAGATCTTACCTGTTTGATGTCTTAACTTTCTACCAATCTTTTTTATCCTTGCTTTTTTTTGTTCTCTTTTAAATTTGTTTATAAAAATCTCTTCATTCATATTTCCTAAAAGCGAATAATCAAATTTGTCTTCTTTTATTATTTCTTCTTTTTCAATAAAATCAAAAAAACTATTTTTATCCTCAAATACTTTCAATTTTCCTAATTTTAAAACTCCTCCGAATTCTTGGATGAAAAAATTGAATTCTTTTTCTAAAGAAAGTATTAAAATATTCTCTTCAAAAAAAATCTCTTGAAAAGGTATTTTTTCTTTTTCTAAATAAAGGAAGATTTCTGCTCTTCCTAAAGGAGGATTTCTACCTAAAACAAAAAAGTAATATTCCATTTTAAATTTTTATTATATACTCATACACTTTGTCATAAGGGATATAAATAGAGCATGTTTCTTTTATGGATAAGTTCTCCATTATTTTTCTAAACAATCTGATAGAATTTCCATGAGCAGAAATAGCTACATTCGCTTTTTCTTTTAGAATAATTCTTTTTAAGTCTTCAATAAAACTCTTTACTCTTTTTTCAACATCTTTAAAAGATTCTCCTTGTGGTGGTCTTGTACTCCAGCCTCTATGCCAAGAATCATATTTTTTTATACCGTACTCTCTAACAACTTCATAATGTGTTTTTCCGGAGAGAATCCCATAATCTCTCTCAATCATTCTGTCATCACAGATTACTTTTTTGCACTCAGGATGATAAATAAGAACTTCTTTTAAAGTGTCAATACTTCTAGACAATGAAGTATGGAATGCTATATGAAATTTTTTATTTTTTAGTCTTTCTGCAACGATTTTTGCGTCCTCTATTCCTGTTTTAGTTAATTTTGAATCTATACTTCCTGTAAACTTATTTTCTTGATTAAATTTTGTTTGACCGTGACGAAATATATATACTCTAAATGTTCTCATAATTGCATTATCTTTTTTTGAATATAAAAAGGTTTTTATATTTGATTTAATTATGAATTAAATGATAAGCTGGCTCCTTATTATTGTAGTAATCTTACTAATTTTAGCTCTTATGAAATTAGAGCATTTAAGCAGAGTTGCTTTAATTGTCTTCTTTATTCTATTGATTTTAGGATTATTTATCTCAATAAAAATTGTTTCGAATGAAAATAAACTAGATTTTAGTTCTCCTAAAGGAATCCTAAACTCTTTTGTCATTTATGGAAAATGGGTAGATGTAAAATTGAAATCTGCTTTTAACTCCACGAAAACAACTTTAAGAGTTCTCGATGATTCTTTTAAGAAGTAATCACTCCTCTTCTTTTTTAGGTTTTTTCATACCAATTTCAAATTTTGCGAGTTCACATTTATAAGAAGCAAAGTTTTCTTCTTTTACTTTTCTACAAAGAGATACATAGGTCGAATAAGCAAAAATAGAATTTTCATTTTTGTTAATTATTTCATAATAGTTGCAATTCTCATTTGGACAACTAATTAGATTTGAAGACATCTTTTCTAATTTGTATACTCTCATAAAAGAAACTGGCCAATAATCTTCGTATTCTTTTTTTATTTCGTTAGACATTAAAATTTCTATTTTTGTTTCATCTATACAATATTTGCTTTTTTCTGTACAACTAAACTCTGGCAGTTCTGTCCAACTAGATAATGCTTGCGAAATTTTTTCTTTTTCTAAATTGTAAGCTTGTTGTCTCAAATCGCCTATAAAAAAGTTTAATAAAAACAATCCTGCAAAAATGAAAAAGATGAATACTGCTACTATCATAAATGCCATTTGTTGTATTCTCATCTGGGACTTTTTTATGACCATATTCTATTAAACATACTCTTTTCTTTATCTCTAATCTCTTTAGATAACAAATAAATTTGATGTAATGAAGAGATATCCCTTTCTAAGAATCTATTTTTTAAGTATTCTAAATCGTCTTTCATATCAAAATCACTTATTTCTTCTTTTTTCATTTTTTCTAGGTATACTTTCGAGAGGAGATATCCTTTATAAAAAATTCTTTTTAAGTTACATTCATAAATTTCTTTATCAGAGAATAAAGCAGGGTATAAGAGGTTACCTGCATAAAGAATACTTTCTCCGTTTTTTTCAACATTTCCTATTTCATATAAACTTTCACAATTTTCTTCAAAACATTTTCCTCGGATTATAATGTCGCAACCGATAAATGAGTCAAAACAGATTCTTATAGAATCTTCTGTGCAATTTTCTTCTCCAAATTTTATATTTTTACCAATTATTTCTAGAAGAGTTTTAGTTTCTTCATTAGGATTGACAACACAATATTCTCCCTCGCCAATTATAATCACATCGCTTATCTTAAAAGCAAAAGTTATAGGAACAGAAAAAATAAAAAATTCTTTAGAAGGATTTTTTGTTGTGTATACATACTTATTTGTAACTTTTATTTGTTCTCCGAAAGAAGGGTTCTCTTCAATTCTTCTTACCATCGCTACAGAAATCATTTGATAACCTAAACCTTCATCAACACAATAGTTTTCAAATAAAACCTCTCTTTTTGAGATAAAAGAAGACTTTTTTCCTTCTGTTATCCCTGCTTGCATCGGTTCTAGAAATACAGTTATTTCTTTCGCGAGAGAAGTGTCACTAAAAAAAGTTATAACTCCTCCGAATTTAAACGCAGCATAAATAATGAAAAAAAGAATTGCGCTTCCTACTAAAATTGCAAAAATCCAGGAAAATTGAAGATCTCCTTTACGATTCATCTAATAAAAAAATAAAAATATTATTTAAACTTATTTAATTATTACATACTTGTCATAAGTCTTTTTTGTAATAGAAAAAATATAATCCGATGAAACACAATAAGGGTTTTCTTCTTTTGTTATTTCTTGTAAATTAATTTTCGTCAATTTCTTTGAAGGCATATCGCAGCTTTTTTCAGAAGGGATAATGAAGAGGTTATCTTCTTCGTCTTCGTAGTCATAAATATCTTCAAAATCTTCCTCATTTGTAATAGTTGCACTAAGATTAATAAAGCATACTTTTTTTATACTTGAAGGCAACGAGATTTTAAAACTTTCATTTTCTACATACGACGCATAAAAAACTTCATCTATTTTTTTTTGTAGATTCTCATAAAAAAGACCTATCTGGCTGCATTCACTAATATAAATAAAATGCTTTATGCCGTAACCAGCAGCAATAATAAAAACGATTATCAAAAAAATTGCGAAGATTACTCCAAAAGATAAACCCATAGGTCCTTCTTGAGCTTTTTTAAATCTCATTCATAAATAAATCTTTTTTAATTTTTAAACTTTTATAATCTCTTTCTCGAATTAATTAACATATAAAAAGAAACATTTAAAAATCTCTTTTTTTTATTAATAAAATGAATAATAAAAAAGGAATAAGCGAAATTGTTTCTAATGTTCTTATTGTTTTAATTGTTGTCGGAGCTGTTGGTTTAATTGCTGCTGTTGTTTTTCCTTTAATTAAAAGTAATATGGATTTGAACAATGCATGTTCACTAGCATTAAGAGATTTATCTATAGATGTAGAAAGCGGTTACACTTGTTTTAATTATAGTGACTCTTCTTTCATTGTTAGAGTAAAAAAAAGAAGTGAAGATGTAAATTACACTGGAGTAAAATTTTCTCTTCTTTATAAAAACAAAAACTCTAATTCTTCAAGATTTAGCGCAATATTCGAGAAGAATTCTTTCCAAACATTTAAAATAACAAATATTCAAAATAAGGATGATCTTTCAGGAATTGAACTTTCTCCTATAGTTAGAGTAGGAAAAGGTGAAAAAGAGTGCGACGTTTCTTCAAGAATAGTTTTAGATAACTCTCTCTATTGCTTTTCATCTAGTGGAAGTACGAGTTCTTCATCAGGAGGCGGAGGAGGGAATACTCAGTCTCTTTTCGCCGGAGGTAAAGGAACTCCGACCGATCCTTTTCAAATAGCAACTTGTCAACAACTTCAGAATATAAAATATGCTTTGGATAGCCATTTTATTTTAAATAACGATATAGATTGTTATGATTATTCTTTTTCACCTATCGGAAACGAATCTTCTCCATTTACTGGGAGCTTATCCGGATCGGATGTTTATAAGATTACCAATCTTTCAGTAAGGGGAAGAGATTACTCTGGCTTATTTGGATATATTAACGGCGGGCGTCTTTATAATTTTTTTGTGGAAGGTAATGTAACAGGAAATAATTATGTAGGTTTGATTGCAGGTTATTTAAAAAATGCGAATGTTACCGAGGTT
The DNA here is from genome assembly GCA_038891175.1 of Candidatus Pacearchaeota archaeon. Classification (GTDB taxonomy): domain Archaea; phylum Nanobdellota; class Nanobdellia; order Pacearchaeales; family GW2011-AR1; genus CAKZRD01. The sequence continues at coordinate 4,147 of JAWAET010000023.1, read as the reverse complement.
TGTGCTAAAGGAAATAGTAATGGAAATGAAAGTGTAGGAGGTTTAATCGGTTACGCTAACTTAAGTAATATCTCTGCTTCTTGCTTCTTAGGAGAACTAAATAGCTCTTTCTACGCAGGAGGTATAGCAGGATATATGGAAAATAGTTCTATTGTCAATTCTTATTCGAAGCTACATTCTTTTGAGGAGAAGGATGGAGGAATAGTTGGGTATATGAAATCAGGACAGATCTTTAATTCTTACTCAGTAGGAGGATATTTCATTTGGAAATTTGTAGAGGGTTTTGCTTCTCTTTCTTTTTTCGATAAGAACATTGTAGACGTTGAGTCTTCTTGCTACGAAGGAAATTGTCCTTCAGGTATACAAGGAAAATCAACAGCAGAGATGAAATATTATGTTACTTATAAGGATGTAGGATGGGATATAGAGACAGATTCCACTTCTTCATTAAACGATGGCTATCCTTATTTAGGTTGGCAAGAAGGAAACAAAGAGCACGTCTGGTTTATAAGTAGTGGTGTTTCTCCATAAAATAATTTATATACTCTTTTTTCTAATTATTCTGTAATATGAAAACAACAAAAGGAATAAGTGAGACGGTTGTAATCATTTTTGTTATTTTGATATCAATAGTATCAATTGGCTTATTCTCTATAACTGTTTTCCCTATAATAAAGAAAAGCCCTATTTCTGAAGTGCCTTGTTCACTAGCATTAAGAGATTTATCTATAGATGTAGAAAGCGGTTACACTTGTTTTAATTATAGCGATTCTTCTTTCATTGTTAGAGTAAAAAAAAGAAGTGAAGATGTAAATTATACAGGAGTAAAATTTTCTCTTCTTTATAAAAATAGAGACCCTATTTTCATTAAATTTTCAGAAAGCTTCGAGAAAAATTCTTTTAAAGTATTTAAAATTCAAAATGTTCAAGATAGAAAAAATTTAGTAGGATTAGAACTTTATCCGATAATTAAAATTGAGAATGAAGAAAAAGAGTGCCCTCTTTCTTCAAGAATAACCTTAGATGACTCTTCTTTTTATTGTGAGAAATTTATTTTTGGTAGAACTTTAGAAGAATATGAAGAGTATGAAAAACAAAAAGAAAGAGAGAGAAGAGAAGAAGAGATTAAAAGTCTTTTCGCCGGAGGTAAAGGAACTCCGACCGATCCTTTTCAAATAGAAAATTGTCAACAACTTCAGAATATAAAATATGCTTTGGATAGCCATTTTATTTTAAATAACGATATAGATTGTAGCGAGACAAGAAATTGGAATAATGGAAAAGGTTTTGAACCTTTAGGAAACTCTTCTTCTCCTTTTAACGGTTCTTTTAATGGCAACGGAAAAAATATTTCAAATATTTTTATTAATAGATCAACAGAAAGTTATGTAGGCTTGTTTGGTTATGCTAATAATTCTAAAATTTACAATCTTCAAATTGAAGGGAAGGTTATCGGTTTCTCTTCAGTTGGTTTTATTTTAGGTTCTGGAAGTTTTTCAAATATTACTTCTACAAAAATAAAAGGAGAGATTAACGGGCTTGCTTTCGTTGGAGGAATAATAGGATATTCTTTAGGAGGAATTAGATTAGAGAATGTTTCTTTTGAAGGAGAAATTAATTCTTCTAATTTTGCAGGAGGATTAATTGGTTACGGTAGAGAGTTTTTAATAAACTTTTCTTATGCTAATGCGACACTAATATCTAACGGAAACAATTTAGGAGGGCTAATAGGTTTCCACTCATCAAATCTTCAGAACTCTTCTATTGTTCTTTCTTCTTATTCTTTGGGACAGATAATAGGAAAAAATAGCATAGGAGGTTTTATTGGTTACTCAGAAGGTAATTTAACTGTTTCTGATTGTTATAGTAGAACTAAGGTAATTGGTGAGAGTAATATAGGCGGTTTTATTGGTACTCTTAATAATCTTTCTTTTTCTACTTCAGAAGGTTCTGGCGAAGATTCTCCTTTAGTTATAGAAGTAGGAAGAATACAAAAATCCTACTCAGCAGGTTTTGTTTCAGGAAGTTCAAACGTTGGTGGTTTTATTGGAGAATTTAGTGGAGGAGAGATTCTTTCTTCTTTTTTTGATGTGGACTCTTCAAAAGAAACAGATGCTTGCGGCAAAGGAAATTGTCCTTCAGGTATACAAGGAAAAACAACAGAAGAAATGAAAAATATTTTAATTTATGAAGATGCAGGATGGGATATAGAGATAGATCTTACTTCTTCATTAAACGATGGCTATCCTTATTTAGGTTGGCAAGAAGGAAACAAAGAGCACGTCTGGTTTATAACTTTAACTTGATAATATCACAAATCTTTAAAAATGTATTTCTATAACTATATGTATGAGTAAAGAAATTAAATCTATGATTGCTCTTTCATCCAGTCGTTATTTTAAAGGGAGTAAAGAAGAACTAATAGAATTATTTAACAAAGGAATTTCTAAGGCCTTAGAAGAAGTAAGTTCCAAAGATAAATTTTCTTCTCTTTCTTCTTATAAAATAACTTATGATGCGCAGACAAATCAAATTGAACCTATTTATTATTGGCTTCTGGATTTTTTACAAGATGGAGGTTATAGTGTAGAGAAACTAGTCGATAACTTTATGAGCTCGCCAGGTTCCGGGCATTTTGAAGAATTTGGAAGAAAAATGGGAACTATTCAAGAGAAAGTAAGTACATATCTCGGAGCTGTAAATCAAGTAATCAAATCGATCATTAATCTTATCTATGACTTAAAAGAATTTGAGGTTCGTTTAAAACATTATGATAAAGCAAAATCTGAAAAAAAAGAAGAGAGAGAGTCAGGAATGTTAGCTTTAAAACAAATATGGATGGATAATGTCGATATAAAAAAAGGTAGAGGAAGCATAAATCAAATGAGTTTTGAGCTTGGTTTTACCACGCTTAGAGATGCTTTTATGGTTTGTAATTCAATTAAAGATGTAGAAAAGTTATCTTTTTTGAATGATCAGGTGAAAAGAATTCTTATACCTCGTCTATCCGAATTTTTAGAATGGAAAGAGCTATCTGAAAAAGAATTAAGAAATAGATTTCAAATAGAAAAAAATTATTTGAGATCCCAAGTTGAAACTTTAAAGCTTTACACTTCTTGGCTAAAACCTTATTTACGAACACTATCTCAATTAAAACAGAGAGGTTTTGAGAATGATCCTTCTTTAGTAAATGCTTTTTCTACCTCTATGTTTGAGCTAACTCTATTCGGAAAGAAGAAAATAAAACCTATGAACGACGAGACTTTTAGAAAACTTTTTCCAGACTATTCTCCTTCAAGAGATTATTATTCTTGCATTCTTATTTCTATGACATACAGAGGTCACTACAGTCAGCGAATTTCTCCAAGAGGAGACCTTGCTTTTGGTTTTGGCGGGAGAGTTACCATAACTTTTGATAGTTTTGGTTTAAACTCAGAAGAACTTTCTCTTTTTAAAAAAATAAAAGAAGAAAAAGATATTAAAGATGGTATTTCGATATTCGAAGAACAAACTCAAAGCTCCTTAGAAACTCTTAAAGATGACTTGGAACATTTTCTAAAAGAAGAAAAAGAAAAAAAAGAAGAGAAAAAGAGCGAATCAAAAGATGACGTTAATCCTTTTTCTGCTCTTTTTTCTTTATTTAGTGGTTTGATTAGTGGTTTTCCAAAAAAAGAATCAAAGAAAGAAATTAAATCTCCTCAAGATATAAGAAAAGATAATTTTGTAGAGGAAAGAGTTAGAGTTATGGCAGAAAATGAGGCTGCTAAATTCTTATTTACCGTTTACGATGTTTACAAAAAGGCTCATGGTATGGCTTCTTCTCCAGAAGAATTCGATATCCCCAAAAGAAAAACTAGCGATGTAGGATTTTTTGATTTGTTCAAGAAAAGTTAGAAATCTTTATTAAAAAAATTTATAAATATCTTTCTATCTATCTTTATATGAAAAAAGTTTTATTATTACTCATCTCTTTTATCTTTTTTATTCATTTTTCTTTTGCAGCACCTTCAGTCAATGTAAGTAACATTTTTATCGAAGAGAATTATTCTTTTGGTGATTCTTTTAGAGGAAATTTTTCTCTTACTCTTCTAAATTTTGAACCTGACTATTACTTTAAAACAAGTAAAGGACATTCAATTTCTTTATT
>JAWAET010000022.1:0-8797 GCA_038891175.1 Candidatus Pacearchaeota archaeon | reverse complement strand
ATGTGAAGAGTTATATAAAATTTGTCTAAAAGAAAAAAAGATAATAAACTCTTTTTATCTTATAAGAAGTTTACCTAAGAAAGAACATGTTTTCATAGGAAAAGCAGGAAGTGGAGAAACTAACGAATACAAAGAATTTTTTCCAGGCATAATAATTCAAAAAGAAATTTTTTATAAAGTTTTAGAAGCACTAAAACTAAAAGAAACATTACATGCTTATTCTTATTATCTAATTATTAATGAAGAAGAAATAAAAGAAAATCCTAAGCAGTTGTTTAGATATATTTCAAAAGAAGAGATAAATGCTTATAAAAAATTTGATAAGATAAAAGAAATATTTGAAAAGGAATATTCAAAAAAGATAAATGAAAAAGAAAAAGTAATTAATATCAAATAAATAGATTTATATTAAGTTTATTAAAAAAAGAAAATGAGACAAAAACTAGAACAAGTTCTTTATGAAGTTCCAAGAGTGCAAGAGAGAGAAAGAGTTTACAGAGTGATTGATTTGGATTATTTGAGTGCGAGTGTGTTGTATAGCGATAAACTGCATAAAGATTTTTCAGAAAGTAGTTGGGGAAAAAGTTTTGAGACAGACTTATACATTAAAAAAACAGACCTCGGAGATTTACATGTGCATTGTACAAAAGAAGGATTAATAACAGGAGCAAACTTAAATGGAAGACCTATATCTAATTATGAAGCAGCCTTGATAGATCTTTTACCAGGGAAATCTTTTTATAAAAAGGGTTTTGGAAAGTGGTAAAGAAAGACATAAATGAAACTGCAAAAAAGAAGCTTAAGGAATTTTACTTAATTTATTTTATAAAAAGAGATTTAAAAAAAGCAGAGAAACTTTCGGAAGAGATATATAGAGAATTCTCAGCAGCTGTTGGAACCTTATTAGAAAAAAAAGTATCAGAGGTAGTTATAGAAGTTGGAAAGTATTGGATAAATAAAAAATTATCTAATAAGTCAAAAAAAATCCTCGAAGAACTAAAAAAAGCAGAAGAAAAAGACAAAGAAACAAAATAAATTTTTAGCCCTCTTAAGGAGGACTCTTTTTATTTTTTAGAAAATCTTAAGTAGTTAAAGATCCTAAATAACTAAAGATGATTTGAGATGATAAATCTGTTTAAGAAAACTTAAGCTTGCAAAAGTTCAAATAAAGAAAATAGACCTTGAAAAAATTAAAAACAATCTTTATAAACAATAAAAACAAAATAAATTTATGCCAGAATCATTAATCGAACAGCTTCCAAAGATTGTTGCTCAAGGAAAGAAAGAAGCACAAAAAATACTTGATGGGCTCTCAGGAAAAAACAAGATTATTCAACTGAGAGTTTTGTTATAAAGAGATAGATTCAAATACATTTGTTAAATCTTTCGTCGATAAAACCTTTAACCTTTATTAATCGTTTTTTCCAAGAGAACCAAGAAGATATCGACTCTTAACTTCTTGATTTTGAAAGAGAAGTTATATGCTGGTTAAGAAGGAAGTAATTTGTTTCTTTAAAGTAGTTACATATAGAAAGATTTAAAAACTTTCATTTCTTTAAGAAAATATGAAACAAAAATACAAAAAGGATATTGGAAGTATATATCATCACGTATTTGATCAGTACACAATTTATTACGGGAGTACAAAGCCCGATTTATATCAGCAAGAATTCGAAGACTCTTTAATTTTAGAAGATAGAGAAGGAGATCTGGTAGATATCTTTATCGAAATGAAAAAAAATCCAAATAAAATTCCTTTTTTTGCTTGGGGAAGCGAATAAGAAAAGATAATTCCTTAATTTTTTAAATAAGAGATAAAAGATATTTGCTAAAAAACTAAAAAAGCACTTTAGAAGAATAAAAATGAAGAAGACTTTACTTAAATAATAAAAAATAATTCTTGAGAATGAGATTTTTTAAAAAATAAAAAAACTCTTAGAGATCAAGTTTCTTTTTAATGAATTACAAAGGATTAAGAATAAACACCTTCTTAAAAGAGAGCATTCATTTTTAATTTCTCTTAAAAAGATTCCCATAAATTTTTTATTTGCATTCATTATAAATAAAAATTATTATTTATAAGAAAAAGAATCTGTAGATTACAAATAAGAAGTATCATTTATACCTTACAAATAAGTTAAATTAGCTATAAGAGTTTTTCTAAATAAAAATTTCTTTTATAATATTAGAAGGTATCCTTCTCTAGTAGTTACAAAAAGAAAAATTTAAAAAATAAGAATAAGTCAATCTATTAAAAAATAAAAAAATTAAAAAAGTTTTAAAATGACTCAAAAAGATTATAACCTAAAACAAGAGTTTATAGAAAGAGAAAAGAGCCTGGATTTAATTAAACGGGATATTTTATCAGAAAGAAATCTAAGAATTTCAAACTTGAATTTATACCTCGAGAATCTTGAAAATGAAAAAGAAAATGTTGCTTATATAGACGGAAGAAAAATTCCTTTAGAATATCTTTGTTTTCATGTAGGAAAAGCAAATCAAACATTATTGGTTCCAACTGATTTTTATTATTCGGAAAAAAATAAAGAGAGATTTAATTTAGGAAAAGTTTTTTTCTCTACAACTTTTAAGGACTTAGATATTTACTTTAAATTTCATGAACCTCTCGTTGTTATTTTGCCGACTTAAGAAAAGTATCTGGAAGAGTTCAAATTGATTATTCTCATTCTACTATTTTTCAAGATGAAATAATTGATGCAGTTGAAGATTATAAAAAAGAAAAGAAAAACAAAAAAAGATGTTTTAGATACTATAAATAAGTGAATAGAAAAAAATACAATTCCCTTGATTCCTGAAGAAATACCTGAGATTAAGAAAAAAGAATTATATGTGCTGATAGATGCTCCAATTTCTGTTAGGATCTCTTAAGATTTTCATCTAAACCATTCATAATTCATATTTCCTGCACTTTTTGTATGTTTAGCTATTCCAATAAGATGATTTCTTGAATCAAAAACATACCTATAAATTCCTCTTCCTCCAGTACTCAATTCTTTCGCATCGATAGTATAATACTTTTGTGTTGAATCTAATCTAAAACTTTTTACTGCCTCTTTAGGCAATTCATGATAATGATAACTCTTTTTTAACTCTTCGGAAGTAAGATTTACTTTTATAATCTCTTTCTGATTATTAATTCCTTTACCTATTTGATTCTCTTCTTTATTTTTTATATGGTCTCCTATATTTTTTAGAATAAAGACAATATCTCCTATCTCTCTATAAACTCTGTCGACATCCTCAACATGAAACATAAGAGGATCTTTTGCAGGAGACCTTCTTTTATTTAAAAAATAAAAATAAAGTCTCTTTCCCACTTCTCGAGCAGTTTTTGCTAATTTTTTTGCATTTTCTTTATTATTTATAACATCGGAATACGAAACATATCTTATGATATTTTTATTAGATTCTCCTTCTTTATAATTTTCTTCCATCTTCTTTCTGAAAACCATTACTTTTTAATTTTATAAAAAATAGTCTTTATAAGTTTTTTACTTTTTTAATCACAAAAAAGATATTCTTTTAAGATCTCTTCTAAGTATCCTTTTTCTTTTTCATCTATATTTTTTCTTTTTATTCTACTAGTTATTATGAATTTGTTTTCTAAATAAAATTCTTTCAACAAAAAAATTTCTTCGTGATTATTCAAATTAATAAAAACATAATTCTTTCTTTTATTATTTATTTTTAAACCTAAATAAACACAAGGGATACTCTTATTTCTTCTTTTTAAATAATATCTTTCTTTATAAACTAAACCTTCCATTTCCCTTTTTCTTGAATAACTTTTCCATCGACTACTATTTTCGCATTTTTCATATCCTTAACTAAATCCCAGTGTATCGCAGAATCGTTGCCTCCTCCATTTTCTTTATAGGCCATTCCTAAAGCCAAATGAATAGTTCCTTCTATCTTTTCATCGAAAAGAAGGTTATTAGTATATTTATGAATTTTTGGATTGCACCCAATTCCAAATTCTCCGACGTAAGAAGCGTTTTCATCTACTGTTAACATCTCTCGTAAAAAGTCTTCATTTTTTGTTGCATGAAACTCTATTACTTTTCCATCTTTAAATTTTAAGAAAATATCTTTCACTTCTTTTCCACCTCTTATCGAAGGATATTCAAATTTTATCCAACCATTTAAACTTTCTCTAAATGGAGCCATAAAAATTTCGCCAGCGGGCATGTTATCAAAATCTAAATCGTCTTTAGCTTTTTCTCCATGAACAAAAAATTCTAAGTCCACATTTTCACCAATTAAATGAACTTTACTTCCTTCTCTAAAAAGAGATAAAATTTTTTTCATTAACTTTCTAAGAGAGTTCCAATCTACACCTATTGTAGCACCATAAACAAAATTTTCATATTCGGTCAAAGACATCTCCGCTTCCTGAGCTAAAGCAATACAAGGAAATGCGACAGTAACTCTTTTTATTTTATCTTTTTCATTGCAAATATAATCTGAAATCTTATGAAGAACTTTTCCTCGTAAGGCAACTTTTTTTGGATCACAATTAGAAAGTTCTCTTGTATTTCCTTCTGTATCAACACCAACATAACCTTGACATTGTTTAACAGTTTCGAACCAATAATCTGGAAAGTGTTCGAGTTGTTCTTTAGTAGCATACTTAAAAAAGAAATCATTTACATCGGGCAAACCAACTCTTACTATCGGAATTGCTTTCTGTAATATAACCTCTTTATAAAGTTCAACTAAAAAAGGAATAGCTTCGCTACCTCCCGAGATTATAATTTTATCTCCTTTTTTCGCTTTAATACATTCTCTTATGGTAAGTTGAGCTAGTTTTCTCGCTCTTAAGTCTACAGGCATTTTCTCTAATAAATTTTTAACTATAAAGTAGATACTATTTTTAAACTTAACTAATTAAAGTAGAATCCAAGAAACTTTTTATCTTGGAAACTTAATTGTTTATAAGGAACAAACGATAAATTTAAAAGATTTTTAAGATTAAGTAATTTAATGAAAAAGAGGGATTTTGAAAGAAAAATTCGTGAAAGTTCTCGAATTATCTTCAATGTAAAAAAAGAAATAAGTAAAGTATTCGTCGGGCAAGAAAAAGTTTTAAACGATTTAATTGTTGCATTGCTATGTGATGGTCACGTACTTTTAGAAGGAGTGCCAGGAATAGCTAAAACCTTAGTAGTAAAATCACTTGCGAAAGTAACAGGTTGTACTCATGGAAGAATCCAGTTTACTGTTGATTTACTTCCAACAGATATATTAGGAATAACTACATATTATCCAGACAAGGGCTTTGTTACGGAAAAAGGACCTATTTTTGTAAATTTTCTTCTAGCCGATGAAATAAATAGAAGCCCTCCAAAAACACAATCTGCTATGATAGAAGCTATGCAAGAAAAACAAGTAACTTTAGGAAAACAAACTTATCCTCTTCCAAAACCTTTTTTTGTTATGGCAACACAAAATCCTTTGGAACAAAGCGGAGTTTATCCATTACCAGAAGCTCAAGTAGACAGATTTCTTTTTAAAATAATAATGGGCTATCCGAAGAGAGAAGAAGAAAAAATGATAATGGAAAAAAATACTACATTGAATAGATTCGAAGATTATTCTCTTAAAGAAGTTACTTCTCCAGAAGAGATAGTAGCTATGCAAGAGATGGTAAAAGAAGTTTATCTACATGACCATATTAAAGATTTTATTTTGGACATTGTTGAACTAACAAGAACAAAAAAGTTTTCTTTAGGAGAGTACATCGAATGGGGGGCATCACCTAGAGCAACGATTGGTTTGTTTATTGCGAGTAAAGCAAATGCTTTTATAGAAGGAAGAGAATTTGTTATCCCGAAAGATGTCGAAAGCGCTGCTTATAACGTGTTAAGACACAGAATAATTCTTACTTACAAAGCAGAAATTCAGAAGATAACTCCAGATAACGTAATTTCAGAAATAATAAATGTTATTAAGAATAAACATGTATGAAGAAAGATTTAATGTCGATTTTCCTACAAGAATTTCTGAATTAGAAAAAGCAATGAACAAGCTTAAGCTAAAGTGGATAATATATCAAATAATTTTTAGAGGGAAAGGACTAGAATTTGATAGTTATAGAGATTATAATTATAGCGACGACGCATCTCTTATTGATTGGAAAGCGTCTCTAAGAACAAATAAGCTATTGGTTAAAAAGTATATAGAAGAAAGAGATCTTAATATAATGTTTGTCATAGATAGCTCAGATAACATGGTTTTTGGTTCTGCAAAACAATTAAAATGCGAATATTGTGCAGAGATTGCAGCTTCTCTGTCTCACTTAAGTTTACTTTCAGGAGATAAGATAGGCTTTTGTTTTTTGAATAACTATCTAAAAAAAATAGTTTATCCGGCTAGTGGAAAAAGACAGTTTAATGTTTTTTCTTTTGAACTGACAAACATAGAAAATTATGGAGGAAAACCACCAAAATTAGATGACTCTCTAGAGTACTTATTAGAATTATTTGGAGAAAAAGTAGATGTGGTTTTTATTCTCTCTGACTTTTTAAATTTAGGTTTAAATTTTCATAAAAACTATTCAATTTTTTCTTTTAGATATGAAACAATACCTATAATAATTCGAGACCCTCTGGATGAAAATTTACCCGATATAGACTCTGAATTCTTTTTAGAAGATCCTATTTCTGGAAAGCAAATAATAATCAATCCGAGAGTAGTAAAAAAACAATATGTGAAAAAAGTAAAAGAAGAAAAAGACAAACTTATAAAAATCTTTGAAGAGTGTGGAACAGAGTATTTAGAAATAAAAACAACAGAGCCTTTTATTCCTCTTCTTATTGAATTTCTAATTAAGAGAGCTAAAAGAAGAAAGGAGAATCCAAAAAGAAAATAAAATGAGATTTGAAATAGTTCATACAGATTATTTATTCTTTCTCTTTTTAATTCCTTTATTTATTTTGTTATATTTTTTTACTAGTGGAATAAGAAAAAAAAGAGCTCTGAAGTTTGCAAATTTTGAAGCAATTTCGAGAGTAACGGGAATAGATTTTATCTCTAAAAATCCTTTGCCCTTAGTATTTCATTGTATTCTTATTTTTTTTATCGTACTATACGCTTCTAAAGTTAATGTATATACAGAAGGGGAAATTAGCGATTTTTCCTTTATTATTGCTATAGATTCTTCGAGTAGCATGGCTACTTCTGATGTTTTACCTACAAGATTAGATTACGCAAAAAATATTGCAAAAGAAATTGTTAACGAGTTACCAGAAGAAACAAAAATAGGTGTTGTTTCCTTCGGGGCTTATTCGTTTATTGAAACGGAAATAATAAAAGATAAATTAAAAGTAAAAAAAGCGATAGAAAATGTTGCACCGAGAGGAATTGGCGGGACAGGATTTTATGAGTCTATTATAACTTCTGCTAATTTATTAAGTGAAGAAGAAGGAAAAGTGATGATTATCTTAAGCGACGGACAAATTAATCTTCCTGATTTAGAAAATGCTATTAATTATGCAATGAAAAAAGGAATAAAAGTGTATACTATTCCAATCGGAACAGAAGAAGGAGGAAAATTCTTAGAAGGAGTATCTAAACTTAATAAAGAGCCACTAAAAGCAATTTCATACCAAACAAATGGAGAGATGATAGAAGGAAATAGTACAGAAGAAATAATCCAAAATCTTAAAAAATCTATTTCTATAAGAAAGGGAATTATTAAAAAAGATATTTCTTCTTATGCTCTTTACTTATTTTTTTTACTCTTTACAATAGAATTCATAATAGTTAATATAAAATAAATTAGTAAGGAGGTTTTATTAACATATTTTTTTTAGACCTTCCTACCAAAACTATGTTACTCCTTTCCATCTCTCCTAAAATTTTCCATTTATCTTTGCTATTTTTATTAAGATTCTTTATGAGCTCTAAAGCAAATTTCTTAATCTCTTTAAAAAAAGGTTGCTTATCATATCCCAATCTTTCTCGTGAATAGCCTATAGCAGTGTATCCTTTAACATGAATAAAATCTGGATCTGCCTTCTTTATAAGAAGAGAGTATCCTTCAACATCTTTCATATTAGTGATACTTTTTAGAGACTCCTTTTTATTTGAACCTTCCGAGACTAAAGTTAAACGAATACATCTTCTGCATTTGTTTTTTAAAGTTCTAATAATATCTAAACTTTCATTAAATCTCTTCCAAGCATCTTTTCTTAAAGAATTATGCCACTTTTCAAAAAGAGTTTTATTTGGAGCATTCATTGACAAACTTAATTGAGTAGGAAGAGCATCTTCTTTTATTAATTTTTTTAACATAGAAGGGTTCTGACCATTTGTAACTAAAAAAGATATTGCTTTTTTTTGCCTAATCAGTTTTATTAAATCTGGCAATTTTGGATAAAGAGTAGCCTCTCCGGATAAAGAAAGAGTGAATAAAGAAGGTTCAAGGGCCTCTTTTAATTTTTCTTTGTTTATTCCTTTTCTACCAAAGAAGCCGATAAGTAATCTTTTTCTTTCTTTAATTATGCCTTCGAGTATTTTTTCAGGAGAGTCTACTTTATGTAGTTTTAAACCAAGATTTAGCTCTATGGGTCTCCAACAATGTAAGCATTTGTTCTCACACCACATCACTGCTGGAGAAAACTGACAACATCTAGAAGATTGAATACCATAAAATTTTTCTTTCCAACATCCTCCTCTCCCTCTTATTGCTTCTTTTGTCCAATGACATATTTGAACAGCACTTGTTTCACCTACTAATCCATAACCTTTTTTCTTTAAATCTTCTTTTACTTTC
>JAWAET010000021.1:0-8918 GCA_038891175.1 Candidatus Pacearchaeota archaeon | reverse complement strand
TAAAAGTACTCCAAAAAAAGGATACTTTCTAGAATTAAATAGAACTCCTTCGTGAGTTATATATGCATACCTCTTTTTTAAAAGCCTTTTTATTTGATTCTTAATTTCTTTTATATATTTAGAAGTAATTGCATACTTATTTACAGAGGATATATTAAGTGCCTTAACATCTTTTAAAAAAGATTGCGTATAAAAAGAAGAAATTTCAAAATAATTTTTATTGATCTCTAAAGCTTTTTGACTTATTTTTTTTGCAATATCCGTAATGTTTTGTACGTAGAATACTTTGTATCCCAACCACTTTAAATATCTTACAAAGCTATCAAAAAAAAACAAAACATCTTGCGTGCCCTAAATGAATATGGTCATATACTGTAGGCCCACAAACAAAAATATTAACTTTTTTTAAGTTTCTTGGAAGAAAAATATCTTTATTTTTAGTTAGAGTATTATAAATAAAAAGATTGTCTTTCATTTTGGTTATAATCTTTATATTTTTTAAATTTTTTTTATAAGATAAATTTTATAAATATCTCCTAATAAATATGTTATGAAAGGAATAAGCTGTATAATGCCTACAACAAACAGATAGGATATAATTCCTCTTGCTCTTAGAAGTTATAACGAACAAACTTTTCATCTTAGAGAATTAATAATAGTTCATAATGATGAAAGACCTTTCAAGAAAGAAATTCTTACAGGAATAAAAGGAAAGATAGAGCTTATAGAAATAAATAGAAGAGTAAAACCAGGAATAGCAAGAAACCTTGGAATAAAAATAGCACAATATGATTATATTGCTAAATGCGATGACGATGATTGGTACTATCCTAAGAGGTTAGAAGTAATGTTTGAGATTATGGAAAGAGATAAATCTTTGCTAGCTACAGCATATAGTTTACTTAGCGCATATGACGTAATTAAAGAAAAATATGGCGTTGTTGACAAACCTTCATGGTACTTTGATGGAAGTATAATGGGAAGAAAGAAAGACTTACTAGAAATAATTAAAAAAATAGAAACAAGTGGTGGACCTCCATGTCCTTTTAAATGGTTAAAAGATAATATTTTTAGAAAGGATTTAAGTAAAATAGGAAGGATAAGAGATTTAACTCATTTATTAATTCTTTTTCATGGAGAAAATGATTGTAATAATTGGGACTATGTTACTTATGAAGACAAAAAAGAAAATTTAATAAAGAGATTCCCTTCTTATGTTATCGAATCCTTAAAAGAGATTTCTCTAAAAAGAAAATCTTTTTAAGTCAAAAAAACTTATAATTTTATGATAGTCCAAACCTCCTTCAAAAACAAAGAAAAAATACCGAAAGATTATACTTTCGACGGCAAAAATGTTAGCCCTCCTTTTTTAATTAAAGATTTGCCAAATGGAACTAAATCCCTCGTTTTGATTTGTGAGGATCCAGACGCCGTAAGAGTTTGTGGATTTTCATGGATTCATTGGGTTTTGTTTGATATTCCTATTAAAGAGAGAGAACTCAAAATTGAAGAGGGAAAAATTCCTTCTGGGGCAAAAAGAGGCATAAATAGTTTTAAAACTCTCGATTATGGAGGACCCTCTCCGCCGAGAGGCACAGGAATTCATAACTACCATTTTGTTTTTTATGCTCTTGATAACTTTTTAAAATTAGAAGAAGGCGCAACAAAGGAAGAAATTGTTAAGAAAATGCAAGGACACATTATTGAAAAAGCAGAAATAGTTGGAGTTTATTGGAGAGATTAAAAATAACCTTTTTTATGCAAGAGTTCTGCTGTTAAAATTGCTCCGCCTGCTGCCCCTCTTATAGTATTATGAGATAAACCAACAAATTTTACATCAAGCACATTGCACTCCCTTAATCTTCCGACGACAACAGCCATTCCATTTTCCGCATTTCTGTCTTTTCTTGGTTGGGGTCTGTTTTCTTCAGCAAGATAAATTATTGGTCTTTTTGGAGCAGAAGGTAAATTTAATCTTTGTGGTTCTGATTGAAAGTTATTCCATATTTCTATTATCTTGTCTAAACTTGGTTTTTGACTATCGAAACTAAGATTAACGATTGCTGTGTGTCCATCGATAACAGATACTCTCGTACAGGTTGCAGAAATTTCTAAAGAATCGTCAGAAATTATTTTTTCATTTTCCAATCTTCCAAAAATCTTTAGAGGCTCTTTTTCTGTTTTTTCTTCTTCTCCATTAATGTAGGGAATAATATTATCAAGGATATCTAAAGAAGCAACCCCTGGGTAGCCTGCTCCCGAAACTGCTTGTAAAGTTGTTACAACAATTTTATTTATTTTATATCCTTCTCTTCTTAAGGCCTCAATTGGGGTCATATAACTTTGAATAGAACAGTTTGGTTTTGTAACAACAAATCCTCTATCAAAACCTCTATTTCTTTTCTGAATATCTATTAATCTTATGTGGTCATAATTAATTTCTGGAATTATCATCGGTACATCTTCTGTCCAGCGGTGAGCAGAATTATTAGAAATGACTGGAAAACCTAATTTTGCATAAGTCATCTCAGCTGCTTCTATTTCATCTTTACTTCCTTCATAGGAAGAAAAAAGAATATCACACTTTCCGAGAGCTTCTTCTGGTTTTGTAGCATCTCCAACGACCAAGTTTTCAATATTCTTAGGAATTGCCCTGTCCATAAACCATTTCCCTCTAACCGCTTCACCATATTTTTTTCCTGCACTTTTAGGAGAAGCAGCAACATAGCTAACCTCAAACCATGGATGATTTTCTAAAAGCAATAAATAGTTTTGTCCTACTGCGCCAGTTGCTCCTAAAACTCCTGTTCTTATTTTTACCATAGCAATTAAAGAACAAAAAAGAAGTTTAAAAAGATTTATTCTCTAAAAAATATCTTTTAGTTTTTTTAGCATCTCCAAACAGCTCGGAAAAACCATCTCAAAAAATTTTATGTCTTCTTCGTAAATTTTGTCTTGTTCTAAAAGAATCTTTAAAATATTTCTATCAATTATGCTTATTTTGTCTGCTATTTGCATTATTTTACCATAAATTGTTTTTGGGTTCGCGCTTGTTCCGTGATTTAAAATTGCATCTTTAATCTCCTCGTCAATTTCAATTTTTTCATTTTCTAAAATTTCAAGAGATTTTTCTGCATGTTTTTCGGCACCTAAAAAATAACCGATATCATGGACCCAAGCAGAAAACACAATTTTTTCCTTGTCTAATTTAAACTTTTTAGCCAAAATTTCAACGCAAAAAACAACTCTTTCAGTATGAGAAAAAAGAAATTTTCCGTCTTTTGTTTTTTCATTGAGCAAATATTTTTTTGCCAGATTTTTAGCCAAGTTTTTAGTGAGTTTCATTTTTTAGTAAAGATTATCTTAATTATAAATTTTATTATTCTGCAATTCTAACCTAAAAAACTACAAGCATTCATAAACATTTAATGATTTATTACTTTATTAAAAAAGAGATGGCTCCTCCTTCTAAAAATTTAAAGCAAATATACTCAGAAAGACCTCCTTAAAAATAATCTAAGCATCTTGATTTTATTAATTTTCTCTCTTCGAATATAGTCTAAACGAGATAAAAAAATTCTATATTCTCTCTTTTAGATTTTATATTTTCTAATTTCTTTAAATTATAGTCTTTCCTATATTTTAGGGGATTTCCTCTAAAAAAAATTTAAAAAATTTTAATAAAAGCTTAAAAGAAGAGTTTAATTATTCAAAAAAACACCTTCATGGCTTCTTCTTAAAAAGTCTTCAAAATTTTTTCTATTTTCCCAGAGAGTTTTAAGTTCTCTCTTTGTATCTCTTAACCATGGATAAAACTTCTCTCTTTCATTATTTAATTTAAACACAAATTCAGGAATTGTTTCACTTATCTTCCAAACACTTAGTCCTCTTTGATTCTCTTTTTTTAATTTCCAAGGATTTTTTAAATTTTTTTTGAATACTTTTCTCCAAATGTCCCAATAAACCAAATGAGTAATTTCCTCTGCAATGACGAATATCGATTCTTGAATATTCTCGCTAACTCTAACAACAAAAGTTTTATCTTCGCCATAATTACCTACAGTTAAATTGGTAGTATAACCAAAAAAATTTTCTTCAATTTTTTCGATATTAAAAATCTTTTTAAGGTGGGAAAAGAAAATTTCTTCTTTTTTTAACCATTCCTCTTTTATTTTTTCTGTTTTTTCTTTTAAATCTTTTAAAGTATTCTCTCTTACAAATTTTAAAATCTCTTCTTTCACTTCCTCAAATTTTTCAGCTTTTTTTATATTTTTTATTAAGGAAATTTTCGAGTTAAAAACAACTTTGTTTACTTCATTGACGTCTACTTCTTTTATCAATTCAAATATTACTTTTGAAATGAAAATATCACTCGCAGGTTTTAAAATAACTTTCATTTTTATTATAAGCATCCCATATCGCCCACTCTAAAAAAAGATTATTATGCTCACACATTCTCTCATCCAAATCCCATATTGACTCCTTAGTAATTTTTGCTTGATAAGGGCATCCGCCCCCACAAATAGCTATTGCAGCACAATTTTTACATTTCTCCATATTTATTGGCATTCTTTTACTCCATTCCAAAAAGACAGAATCATTTAATAAGTCAATATTATCTTCAAAGACATCATGATTAAAATATTCTTTTGAAGAAATAAAAGCATGACACGGGCCTATACGACCATCTGGAGAAATAACAATTTGGTTCCCTATTGCTCCGCAATCTTTTAAGTGAAACTCTTTTTCTACAAAAGGTCTTAATTTTCTCATTATTCTTTCTTCATATATTCCTTTGTTTCTTAGGAAATCAAAAGCTTCGAGAACTCTCGAGGTTGCTAGGTTTATATCTACTGAAAAGGGATTTTTTGAAGAGTAGAAATCTGTAAGAAAATTAAAGCCGATACCCTTAATATCGAAAGTTTTGACTAATTCTTCTACTATATTTGGCAAATTTTCAACATTGAATTTATGAACAGTTAAAGAGATACCTATGTTGTCTACTCCTTCTTTTTTTAAGATTTCATAAGTCTTTTTGATATTTAAATAACTTCCGCTACCATCAGAAGATCTTCTTGCTAAATCATGAACTTCACGAGGCCCATCAATTGAAAGGGATACATTCACTTTTGTTTCTTTGAGAAATTTTGCAATATCTTCGTTCATTATTGTACCATTAGTTATCAAATGAATATCTGTATCATAAAAAGTTTTATGTCTTCTTATATAATCTATTCCAAAACGCACTACTGACCAATTTAGCAAAGGTTCTCCTCCATAAAAGATTATTCTTTTATCTTCATTTAGATTTTTGCTAGAAATTTTAAAGAATAAATCTAATCCTCTCTTCATTATTTCTTTCGGCATATTAGCAAAAGAGTAGTCTTTATTAAAAGAGTTCTCGATAAAACAATACTCGCATCTTAAATTACATCTATCTGTTGGAAATAAATACATTAACCTAATTTCTATAGGATTATTAGGTAAAGAAAATTCAAATTTTTCATTGGCTTCAGAAGGAACCAAAAAATTTCTCTTTAAAAATTCTTTTGTAAACGATTTAATCTTCTCTTTTTCTTCTGCAGAGTAATTAAGCAATATTTCACTTAATTTTTTATTTCCATTAAAACTATTAAAAATTTTTAGAGTGTTATCATTAACATAAATAACCTCCATTTCTTTAGAGTTATAAAGAGCAACTATATCTCTTCTCCTGTAACTATGAACAAATTTAGACTTTTTTAAAATAATTTCTTTTAATGAAACCATCTTATTCTAAACTTTCGTTCTTACATATTTCTAAAAGAGGGGATAAATCCTCTTCTCTTCTCGTTAAAATTAAATCTTTTTCTAAAGAATCAAGACATAAACCACAAGAACAAGCACAATCACAAATCGCGCAAGCACATTCATACATTTGAGGATCAAAATTTTTCGGATTAATCTTGCTGTATAAAACTCTCGATCCTTCCTTAGAAAGCGGAATAAAAAGATAATTTTCGTTTGTCATAAACAATTAATAAGAATCTTTCTTTTTAAACTTTTTTTAACTAAATATGTAATAAACAGAGTTAAACAAGTACAAAGCTAATAAAATCATAATAATTCCAGCAGCCAATCTCATCCATCTTTTTTCTCCTTCTACCCATTTTGAGATTTTTTCTGTCTTTGTCCCAAAATAAACTAAAAAAACAATGACTAAAAGAGGAAGAATAAAAATTAAATTGTAGAGTAATAAGTAAGGAATGCCGAAGGTTTTATTTACGCTCATCAAGCTTAAAATTGCTAAATAAATTCCTCCTGTACACGGAAGTTCGACTAAAGCAACAATAATCCCGAGAAGAATCACTGCAGGCAAAGTGCCTTTTTGAGTTATTCTTTCTAAAGTTGGTTTAACACTTGTTGGAATTTTTAAAGAAATACCTTTTCCATACCAAAAAAAGTCCTTTATTTCTATTAAACCTCCAATAAAAACAAAAATTGCTGCAAACAAAACAAACCAATTAATTATATCATGAAAACTCTGAATTACCTTAATTATCCCTAATCCTGCTGAAAAGTAAACAAGAAAAATAATAAAAGTGTAAACTAAACCATACCTTAGAGCTCTTTTCGAAGAAGCCATAGAGAGCATTGTCGCCATTAAAAAAATTAAAACACCGAAGGCACAAGGATTTATTGAGTCGATTAAAGCAGCAATAATAATACTTCCAATTGTTAATTTTGAAGCTGAAGGATTATCTGAAGAAGCGCTCGAAGAAATTTTTTTAAATGGTTTACAAGTTTTAACAGCCTCCTCTAAATTCTCTATTATGGGTTTATCTCCTATAAAATAAGAATAGCCAATGTTGCAGTATTCTACAATAACCAAAGGTACTCCTCTTTGATTGGAAGGGATTTCTAATTTCTTTACGAAGTCTAAATAAAGTTTTCTATTTGTTTGATTAAAATAAACCTCATAAATAAAAACTTCCGTATTATCCATTTGAGAAACTTTGTTTAAGATTCCAGAACGAAAAACATTTTCGCAATGAGGACAACCTTCTCCATAAAAAAAATAAATTTTTTGTTGAGTAACATTTTCTTGGGATAAAACAAAAGGGACTAAACAAAAAAAGACTAAACTAAACAAAAGAAGAGTAAACTCTTTCTTAAAAAGAAAACCTATTTTCATGAACATATAAACGAGGTTTATTTTAAAAAGATTACGATAAAATAACTTAAGAATAAAATTTCCTTTTGTTATGAATTTATAGAGAGTTAGAATATAAGAGTTCTATTAAAATTTATTAATTAATCTTTATACTGAAAATCTTTTTAGTTTTGTTTTAAAAAATCTTGTAAGGATCTTTCTTTAGAAGACAGATGAAAAAAAGATACAAAATTAAGATTTTATAGAATGAAAAATTTCCCAATAAAAAATTTTTAAGAGAGTTATTTAGAATAAAAAAACTTTTTCATTAAAGTAGTTTTGCCCTACATTATGACGAACCTCTTTTTATTCATATTTTTTAAAAAATTTTCAACTTGAGAGAACCTTTTTTGAATTTTAAAAAAGGAAAACTTCTTCTACTTAAATTCTATAATTTTAATAATTATCTTCTAAAACAATTCTCTTATAATAATTAAAAGAGACAAAAAAAGGAGCACCTTACAAAATTAAAAGGAGCCAATAATTCACATGTTTAACAAACCTAATAAGAAATATTATCTAATGCTATGTTTCAATTTTTACCTTTTTTATTTTTCTCTTCTTCCTTCTTCATTTTTTCATCTATTTCTTTGTAAGTTTTTTCCATCAAATCTACTAGGTTTTTGTTAAATACTTCTCTACCCTTGATGGCATTCTCATACTCTTCAAAGTCTTCTTTGTGATTTTCTTTAAACTTATTTAAGAATTCTAATTCTTCTTTGGCAGATAAGTATCCTTTCTTCCTCTTCATTTCTTCCTCATATTCTTTTAAGAAAGCCAACTCTTTCTTTTCATATTTTTCATACAATTTCTTTGCAGTCTCTATTGAATCCTTAAAGAATTTCTTTGAGCCATAAGAACTTAAAGATTCTTTTATTAAACGAGAGTTTATTAGGATATCAGATTTTAAGATTATTTCTGCACTACCTAAATAAAATTTAATCGAGCCTAATTTTACAGGATCAGAGATTTTTTCAAAGTCATTTAATTCTTTTTCATCTTTTATTAATCCTCCTCTTTTCATTTTCTCCACCACATATCCTACTTCGTTAGTATTTTGTAATTTTTGGTATTCATTTATTCTTTTAACAATAGCTTTGTAATTGTCTGGAGAATCTTTTCCATAAATGTGATTTAAGTCTAAGGAGATATTTTCTATGTCTTCATCTGAGTGAACAGAAAGAAGGCTCTCTAGATTCTTATGAGAATTCTTAATCAAACCGTCTAATGCTACATTTGTTAAGTTATCTTTATACTTCTCTAAAGAACTTAAATCCATAGAAGAAAGAAAACCTTTTTGAGAGTCATCGAAATAACTAAAGAATTTTTCTCTATCTTTCTCTTCTTTTAAATTTAAAGAAGATAGCTCCTTGAAATTTTTATAATTAGTATGAAAGAAATTTTCAAATTTTTGTCCTTCTGTAGGTTTGCTATTCTCATTTATGAAAGGATATCTCAAACCTGCAAACCCTTCTGGTGAAGATTGAATTGTTGGTTTATTATTTTTATCTGCCATTTCATATGTATTAAGTTTCTTGCCTTTTTAAATCTTTCTATTTTAACTACTACAAAGTTATAAAAAGAAATATTTAAAAATAAAGTTAAAAGAGTAAATTTATGGAAGAGGCTAAAGAAAAAAGAAAAAAAATTTTTGGATACCTAGAAGAGATATTAATGAATAATGACTTTTCTATAGAAGAAGAGGATAAAGAGTTTATAAAAGCAT